>NZ_JBFUAA010000003.1:0-494532 GCF_056406495.1 Arthrobacter sp. P1_B9 | reverse complement strand
GAAGTTCACGTTGGACGAACCGGGCCGCTGTGTCCCGGAGGCGTAGGCGGTGATAAACCCGATCAACCGTGGCTCGGTGACGGTGAGGTTGAAGGTCACGGCGGAAACCTTCGCCGGAATCCCGTGGGCCCCGCCGGCCTGGAAGGACACGCTCCCGTCCGGGCGCACTGCAGCAGAAGTCCGCGTGTCCAGTGCCCGGAAGGGCGTGACCGGGACCAAAGCACCCGGCACGTCCGGGACCCCGGGCAGGTAGTAGCCGGAGACGTCGGCAATGAGATGGGTGGTGCCGTAGGAGCGGTTGAACAAGGTGACCTTGCCGTCGGCGCCGACGGGTACGGTGACGGAGTTCGCGACTGTCTGGCCGGCGAGGAAGTTCACGTTGGACGAACCGGGCCGCTGTGTCCCGGAGGCGTAGGCGGTGATAAACCCGATCAACCGTGGCTCGGTGACGGTGAGGTTGAAGGTCACGGCGGAAACCTTCGCCGGAATCCCGTGGGCCCCGCCGGCCTGGAAGGACACGCTCCCGTCCGGGCGCACTGCAGCAGAAGTCCGCGTGTCCAGTGCCCGGAAGGGCGTGACCGGGACCAAAGCACCCGGCACGGTCGGCTTCGCGTACGTCTCGGCCACCGCGACAGGGGACGTCAGCACGTCGTTTGCCTTCGCCGCTGGCGCGGCCACCGCTGATGCTGCAAGCAAGACACCCAACGCGGCAGCCAGACAAGCGGTCCGCCGCCGAAATTGCGCACTCAAAGTAGCCATGATTCCCCCAAAACATGGCCCCGGGACAGCAGACCTCGGATACTTCTCGCGAAACTACCACACCTGCGCGCGCGGTCAAGGTTCACCCAGGACCTGTCGGCCGCGGGAAGGGGTTGACGGCCGGGAGCCGCACCCGTAATCTAGTTATTAGACGTCTGACGACTTACGCAGATGGTGATGGCTTCGGGGGAAGGCCGCTGGGATACAAAGGAGTATTTCATTGGGATATGTAATTGGCTGTGATCTTGGCTCGCAGAGCGCGAAGGCGGTGCTGATGTCGCCGGAGGGCGTGATCGTCGCGACCGCAAGCAGCGGGTATGCGATGGCGCACCCGCACAGCGGCTGGGCAGAGCAGGATCCGGCGCACTACCGGCACGGGATTGCCTCCAGCGTCCGTGCCGTGCTGGCCCGGACCGGTGTAAAGCCGGCCGAGGTGACGCATATCGGGCTCTCGAGCCAGGTGGACGGCGTCGTGCCGGTGGACGCCGACATGCGTCCGCTGCGGCCGGCCATTATCTGGCTGGACCGGCGCGCTACCGAGCAGGTTGCCCGGCTCGGGAACGCAATCGATCCGGACCGGCTGTTCGCCCGGACGGGGCTGAACCTGGACGCCAGCCACACCGGACCAAAGCTCATGTGGCTGGCCGACAACGAGCCCGAGGTGTACTGGAGGGCCGCGTCGCTGCCCTCGGTCGGGGGCTACGCCGTCGCGTGGATGACCGGCCGTTCAATCCAGGACCACGCGAATTCCTCCTCCTCGCTGCTCTATGACGTGGTGGCCCGGGACTGGAGCGATGAACTCATCGACGCCGCCGGGCTGGACCGGGCCAAGCTCCCGGAGATCGGCCGCGCCACCGACGTCGCCGGGACCCTGACCGCGGAGGCGGCTGCGGCGCTGGGGCTGACCACGGGCTGCGCCGTCGTGGTCAGCACCGGCGACGACCACGCCGCATGCCTGGGCGCCGGCGGAGTCCGGCCCGGGGTGGTCGTCGATATCCTCGGCACGGCCGAACCGGTCGGGGTCTCCAGCGCCTTCCCGGTGTTCGACGAGACCAAACTCGTCGAGACCCACGCGCACGCCGTGGACGGCACCTACCTGATCGAGAACCCCGGGTTTGTCTCGGGCGGCAACACGCTGTGGTTTGCCCAGAACGTCCTCGGCGTCAGCCAGCAGGAGTTCTTCGACCGCGCCGCCCGCTCAGAGCCCGGCGCCCGCGGGGTCCGCTTCATCCCGGCACTGACCGGCTCCATGGCGCCCCGGTGGAACGACTCCCTGCGCGGGACGTTCGCCGGGCTGTCGATGAACCACGACTCCACCGACATGGCCCGGGCGATCATCGAGGCGAACTGCTTCGCGTTCCGCGACATCTACGACCGGATCGACGCGATGGGCCTGGCCCAGTCGGTCCGGGTCGTCGGCGGCGGGGCCCGCTCCGCGCTGTGGCTCTCGGCGAAGGCCACGCTCTGCAATACCCCGATCCAGAAGGTGCTCACCGAGGAGACCAGCGCCACCGGCGGGGCCCTGCTCGCCGCCGTCGCCGCCGGCACCTTCGCCAGCCTCGAATCCGCCGTCGACGCCGTGGTCGAACTCGACCCGGTCAGCATCGACCCCGACCCTGCCCATGCCGAGGCCCTTGAAATGGCCTACCAGGACTACCGCTCCCTCTTCGACGCCGTCGAATCCATCCCGCAGAAAGAATCACGCCATGACGCTCTCGTCTGACCTCGACCGCTACCTCTCCCACCCCCTGGTCGGCCTCGACCAGGTCGTCATCGGCGCCGACGTGCTGGACTCCGTCCACGACATCGTCGCCGCCCTCCCGGCCCATAACAGCATCGCCGTCCTCACAGACGAGGACGTCTACACCACCGGCTCGGGTACCCACCTCAAGCCCGCCATCACGGCCCTCCTGGAAACCCTGGGCACGGTCACCACCGTGGCCCTCCCGGGCCACGTCCACGCCGACGAAACCACCGTGAGCGCTGCGACCGCCGGCTGTGCCGGCGCGGACGTCATCGTCACCATCGGCTCCGGCACCCTGTGCGACATCGGCAAGGTCGCCGCCGGGACCCGGCCGCACGTCGTCGTGCAAAGCGCCGCCTCCGTCAACGGCTTCGCCGATGACCAGTCCGTGCTGCTGATCAACGGCGTCAAGCGCACCGCCCACTCCGGCTGGCCCAACGCACTGGTGGTCGACAGCAACGTCCTGGAAGGGGCGCCGGCACTGCTGAACCGCTCCGGACTCGGCGACATGATCTCGATGTTCACCGCCCCCGCGGACTGGTACCTGTCCTCCCTCGTCGAGATGGACCGCGGCTACTCCGCCGAGGCCGCGACCATGACCCGCCGCCACGGCGCCGAACTCCTGGGCCTTGCCCCCGGCGTGGGGACCTCTGACCCGGAGTCCTTGTCGACGCTGGCCAAGTTCGTGACCCTGTCGGGCATTTCAATGGGCGTCGCGGGACAAACCTCGCCGTCCTCCGGCATGGAACATGTCATCAGCCACCTCCTGGACATGGCCAGCACGGCCCGCTGCACAGACACCGCCCACCACGGCGCCCAGGTGGGCGTCGCGACCATCATCGTCGCGATCCTCTGGCGGAACATGAACGAGAAGCTCCGCACCGGAAGCCTCGGCGCCCTCCGGCTCCCCGAGCCGGACGACGCCGAACGCACCGTCCGGGAGGCCTTCGACTGGATGGACGAGGCCGGCTCCACGAGCAACGAGTGCTGGTCCGACTACTCCAAGAAACTCGAACACCTCCGCGCTGTCGATGCCGGGGCCAAAATCCGCGACGCCGCCGCAGCCTGGCCGGCCCACGCCGAGGTGCTCTCGGGCCTGCTGGGCGAACCGGAAGCCATCGTCGCGGCACTCCGCGCCGCCGGCGCGCCGACCCGTTTCTCCGAACTGGAAAACCCCAGCAAGGAAGACGACGTCATCTGGGCGCTCACGAACTGCCACCTCATGCGCAACCGCTTCAACATCGCCGATCTCGCCTACCTCACCGGAGCCTGGACCAAGACCGACGTCCTGGCTGCCCTCGCCGAGGCAGAACGGATCGGCGCCGGACTGTAAACGCCGGCCCCCACCGCAAGCGAAGCCAATTCCCGAACCAACAATACCCACTTTTATTCGTCAGACGTCTAATGACATCCCACGCTGATGAAGCCTGGCCACGAAAGGCAGGCAGACCCATGGAGGCCACAATGAGCAAGACCGCCACTTCCGCCGGAACCGGGCGACTCAACACTGCGCAACGCGAATCAGCCCGCGCTGCGATGAAGTCACAAGTACTCGACGTGCTTGTTATTGGCGGCGGCGTTGTCGGCGCCGGCGCTGCCCTCGATGCGGCATCGCGGGGACTTACGGTCGGCATTATCGAGAAGAGCGACTGGGCCAGCGGCACCTCCAGCCGGTCTTCCAAGTTGGTGCACGGCGGAATCCGCTACCTTGAGCAGCTCAACTTCAAGCTGGTCAAGGAGGCTCTTGTGGAGCGCGGCCTTCTCCTGCGCACAATCGCACCCCACCTCGTCAGGCCTGTCTCGTTCCTCTACCCCGTCACCGCGCCGCTGGCCGAGCGGTTTTATGTGGGGGCCGGGATGGCCCTGTATGACCTGTTCAGCTATGCCGGCGGCCGCCACCCGGGCGTCGGCCTGCACCGCCACCTCAGCCGCAAGCGCGTCAGGGCTGAACTGCCCGGCCTGAACCGCGCTGCATGCCGTGGGGGCATCAGCTACTTTGATGCCCAGGTCGATGACGCCAGGCTGGTCGCAACGATCGTGCGCACTGCGGTGTCGCGGGGCGTCCATGCGATGAATCGCGCCGGCGCAGTGGAGATCATGCCCGGCACCGGCAGCGCGGACCACACAGTACTCGTCTCGGATGAAGAGACGGGTGAGCGGTTCGAGGTGCGGGCCCGCTCCATCATCAACGCAACGGGTGTGTGGACCGCAGAATCGCAAACCATGATCGGCGTCGACTCGGCAGTCGAAGTCACCATGTCCAAGGGGGTTCATATCCTCGTTGACCGTGATCGCTTCCCGTCCACCATGGGATTGATCCTGCGGGCAGGGGCAAGTGTCCTTTTCGTCATCCCCTGGGGCAACTACTGGATCATCGGCACCACCGACACGCCATGGGACCTGGGAAAAACGAATCCCTCCGCCACCTCCGCGGACGTCCAGTACCTGCTCGATCACGTCAACAAGGTGCTCGAGGTCCCGATCGTCCACGAGGATATCCTCGGTGTCTACGCCGGACTCCGCCCGCTCGTGAAAGGCAAGGCAGGCTCGACCGCGCAGCTGAGCAGGGAACACGTCGTTGACGTGCCCCACGAGGGCATCGCGGTGATCGCCGGCGGCAAACTCACCACCTACAGGGTCATGGCAAAGGACGCTGTGGACGCCGCGACACAGGGGCGAAGCACTGCCCGCCCCTCGCAAACACTGGACCTGCCCCTCCTCGGTGGCGAAAACTTCGTTGCCGCCGAGATTGAAAGCGTCTGCGCCTACATGCTCGAAACCCTCGGACTGCCGTCCAGCCACGCAGCACGCCTGGTCGGTCGATACGGAAACATGGCCACTGAAGTCTTGAAGCCTGTGGCCGAGAACAGGGTGCTCGGGCTGGAGATCTGCGGCGGCGGCGGCGCCCTTCTGGCTGAAGCGCTGTACGCAGTGACGCACGAAGGGGCCCTGCATTTGGAGGACGTCCTTGAGCGCCGCCTGCGTATTTCCATTGAATCCAAGGATTTCGGCGAAGAAGCCGCATCCGAGGTTGCCAGGGCCGTGGCCCCGGCCCTGGACTGGACTGCGCAAGACGTCGACGACGAACTGGAGCGCTATCAGGAATTCGTTCGCCTCCAGCGGGAAGCGATCTCCGTACCCGATGACGCCTCTGCCGATGCTGTCATGAAAAGGGCAGTTCCTGCCGCCCGCGCGGCGGCCGGCCTGCACGCTTAACCGTCCCGGAAAACAACAAAAACCTTCTCTTGTCAGACGTCTAACGACTTGGTATGCTTGATGAACAAGGTCGCGAAAGCCCCTTCCGGACACTTTCCCTGCCGATGACGCCAGAGAAAAGCCAGGCCCGCCGCCCCCGCGGCGGCCGTTCGTAACACCCCTTCGAAACACCCGGTCCCGGAGCGCTGATTTCAGCCCGGCACCCAGCCACCGGAGCAATCCCGCGGCTTCCTCGTCAAACATCAGACGGCCCACCTCCCGTGGCGCCGATGATGGATACAACCCGCAAAGGAGCAGGTCAGTGTCACAAGCCACAATTTCGCCAGTGCAGGCGGAGCACAAGAAGAAGAATCTTCACAAGGTTGCAGGGCCCGTCCTGCTCTGGGGCATCGGCGTCGGCGCCGTGATCTCCGGTGATTACTACGGCTGGAACGCGGGCCTGGGCCTGACCGGCTACTGGGGTTACCTGATCGCAATCGCGATCATGGGCCTGCTCTACGCCGGCCTCTCAACCGTGATCGGCGAACTGTCCGCAGCAGTACCCCACGCCGGTGGAGCCTACGCCTACGTCCGCACAGCACTGGGCCGGGTCTGGGGCTACCTCGCCGGAGTCAGCGTCCTTCTGGAATTCGTGTTTGCCCCGGTCGCGGTGGCGCTGACCGTCGGCGCCTACGTGCAGGTCCTCTTCCCCGACGTGCCGGTCCTGGTCAGCGCCGCAGTCCTCTACATCGGCTCGACCGTGGTCCATCTCCTGGGCGCCGGCAACTCGATGAAGATCGAATTCGTGTTCACCGCCGTCGCGGTCGTCGGCCTCATTGTCTTCATGGTGATCGGTGCGCCGAAGATGTCACTGGATAACCTGAACGCCTACTCGGGCGGAGCCATCCTGCCCAACGGCATCGGCGGCCTCTGGGCCACCCTGCCGCTCGCCGCATGGTTCTTCTTCGCCATCGAAAGCCTCCCCATGGCTGCCGAAGAGACCAAGAACCCGGCCAAGGACATCCCCAAGGCCCTGATCATGGCCTTCATCACCCTCGCCGTGATCGGCCTCGGCACCCTCACCGTCGCCGCCGGCGTCGGCGGGTCCGACTTCCCCGGCGCAGCGGCCCCGCTGACCGTGGCCCTGTCCAACGTCGTGGGATCCCAGACCTGGATCGTCCCGGTGATCGCGATCTTCAGCCTCGCCGCCCTGGTCGCCTCGTTCCACGCGATCGTGATCGCCTACTCACGCCAGACCTTCGCCCTGTCCCGTGCAGGCTACCTGCCGGCATCACTGTCCAAGCTCAACAAGCATCACGCCCCGGTCGGCTCGCTGATCGTGCCCGGCGTCATCGGCTTCGTCTTCGTCATCCTGGGCGCCACCATCCTCCCGGACGCCATCCCGGTCCTGGTCACTCTCTCCGTGCTCGTCGCGGCCGTGTCCTACATGCTGATGATGGCCGCAGCCCTGGTGCTGCGGAAGAAGCGCCCCGACCTGCACCGCCCCTACAAGGCACGCGGTGGACGCGTCACGATGTGGATCGCCCTGATCCTGGCCGGGATCCTGATCCCCGCAGCCCTGGTCAGCTTCCCCCTCGCGTTCGTCATCGCCGTGATCATGGTGGCCCTGTTCATGGCCTACTACTTCGCCGTCGGCCGCAAGCGCGTCGGCAACTACACCGCCGAAGAAGAACTCGCCCTCACCGACCAGGCCCTCACCGCAGACGCCTGACCAACCCAGCCCCACCAAAGAGCCCGACAGCCCGGCCAGCCCGGCAGGCTGATCTGGCCGACCGCCCGGCGGGGGCGCCGCGACCCGGCAGCCCCCGCCCGGCACCAGCACCACCGGCACCACACCGCGAAACTTTCTTCCAGAGATTCCATCATCGACTTGAGTCGTTAGACGTCTAACGTTAGACTTGTATTGTGCCCCGCAAGGGGCCGAAAGGAGGGCAATGATGCCCGTTGAACTACTGGCCAAAGAAGCCGGCCGCCGCGAAGCGGCCCCGCTCTACCGGGGCTACGCCTTCGACCTGGACGGCACGCTGTATCTGGGCGATGACCTGATCGAGGGCGCGGACACCGTCGTGGCGGCGCTGCGCAACTCCGGGGCCCGGGTGGTCTTCGTGACCAACAAGCCGCTCGAGACCGCCGAGGCCTACGCCGCGAAGCTGACCCGGCTCGGCATCCCGGCCCAGGCCCAGGACGTAATCTCCGCGCTCGACGCGCTCACCCTGTACCTCGCCGGCCGCCATCCCGGGGCCCGTGTCCTGGCCGTGGGCGAACCGGTCCTGATCGAATCGCTGCGCGGCGCCGGGTTCACCCTGACCGATGACCCGGCCCAGACCGACGTCGTGGTGGTCTCCTTCGACCGGACCTTCGACTACGACAAACTCACCCGCGCCTACCAGGCCGTGAACGCCGGCGCCGTGATCGTGGCCACCAATCCCGACCCGTACTGCCCCACCCCCGACGGCGGCCTGCCCGACTGCGCCGCGATGCTTGCGGCCATCGAGGCCTGCACCGGCGGACGCGCCGAAGCGATCGTCGGCAAACCCAGCGTCCATATGGCCAACGCCTTCCTGCACCGCCTCGGCGTCCCGGCCCACGAGGCCGTGATGGTCGGGGACCGGCTCCTGACCGACGTCGCCATGGGCCTGAATGCCGGCATGGCCTCGGCCCTGGTGATGTCCGGAGCGACCACCGATGACCACCTCGCCGCCTCCGGCATCCTGCCGACCCACGTCCTGGACGACGTCCGCGGACTCCTCCCCGCCTGACCCACACACGCACCACCCCACCAGCACCAGCACCCACCCAGCACCACCCACCACAAGCGAAAGAACAAGAACAATGTCTGAATTCATCTTCATGCTCACCCACAACGACCGCACCGTCGACAACGCCCTGGAGGTCCTCGAGCAGGTCAAGGACACCGGGCTGCGCCACATCGGCTTCAAGGACGTCGGCGCCACCGCCGAGAAGGCACGTGAGCTGACTGCCGCCGCGCACGCCGCGGACCTGGTGGTCTACCTCGAGGTGGTCTCGGTCGACAAGGCTGATGAGATGGACTCCATCGACGCCGCCATCGCCGCCGGCGTGGACTGGATCGTGGGCGGCAAGTTCGCCGCCGAGGCCGTCGAGAAGCTCGCCGGCACCGGAATCAAGTTCGCCCCCTTCCCCGGCCGCGTCGCCGGGCACCCCAGCGCACTGCTCGGCACCATCGAGGAGATCACCGCGCACGCCGCCGAACTCTCCAAGCTCGAGGGCGTCCACGGCGTGGACCTGCTCGCCTACCGCCACGCCACCGTCGATCCGCTGGAACTCACCGCCGCCGTCGCCCGCGTTGTCGATGGGCCCACCATCGCTGCCGGCTCGGTCGTCAACGAGGACCAGATCCGCGGTCTCGCCGAAGCCGGCGTCTGGGGCTTCACCATCGGCGCGGCCATCTTCGACGGCAAGCTCCCCGGCGAAAAGGACGTCGTGTCCCAGGTCCGCACCGCCCTGTCCTACGCCGACGCCGCCGCCGGCGCCCGCGTCTAACCAGAACCCGCACCGCCAGTACACTGGATTTATTGCCCCAGGGAGGACACCATGTCAGGTCGCCGGCCAAATCTTGCAGAACAGGTTCGAGATGAACTCACCGAGCTCATCAGCAACGGCACGTATAACGTCGGCGACCGGCTCCCCAACGAGGACGAAATGTCGGTGAAGTTCGCGGTGAGCCGCGCCACGGTCCGCGAAGGCTACCGGGCATTGATCGACGCCGGGTACCTTTCCCGCCTCCATGGCAAAGGCACCTACGTCACCAGGGTGCCGCAGCGCCACGCGCTGGACCTGAACGTCAGCTACACCGCGATGATTCAGGCCGCCGGATTCACCCCCAGCATCCGGATCATCTCCCAGCGCGTGGTACCCGCCGATGACGGCGACCGGGCCCGGCTCCGCCTGGACCGCGGGGCCGAGGTCGTCATCGTCGAACGGGTCCGGTTCGCCGATGCCCGGCCCGTCGTCTACAGCCTCGACCGCGTCCCTCTGGCCCTCGTGCCCGAAGCGGCCCGGTCCAACCTCGGCCCGTCCCTGTTCGACCTGCTCGAGACCCTCAACTACGGCGTCCGGAACGGGCGGGCCAAGCTGCTCCCCGTCCTCGCCGGACCCCCTGAGGCCGCACAGCTCCAGGTCAAAGAAGGCGTCCCGCTGCTCTACTTCGACGAGGTCGACTACGACATCAACGGCACCCCGGTGCTCGCCTCCTTCGAGTGGCACACCAGCGACGTCTTCGAAATGTGGCTCAACCGCCGCGCCCAGCCACCCGCCCAGCAGGTCCAGGCCGCTCCGGCCCTCTCAGAGTCACGGACCTGACCGGGCAACAACCACAACCACCGGACACACGGCCGGGCACGCTCCCCAGCGTGCCCGGCCGTTCCCGTTGTGGAGGTTGTTCGGCTCGCAACCGGCCGATCACTTGAAGATCACCTGGAGATCACCGGCGGTATTCGGCCCAGATCCCTTCCACTGCCGCTCCACGGGCATGCAATGGGGCCCCGGCCCGGGGCCCTTCTGTACCGAGTGGCAGAGGACTTCAAAGCCGGACGCTCACCCCGGGATTTTCCCGAAGAGCACTATGAAGCCGACTGGGATAACCGGTTCCATGAGAAGGAACTCAACCCCATCGGCAGGCGCGGACTCGGGCTGGAGGCATAGCCACGCCCGCTCGAACGTGACTGGGCCGCTTCCGCCAGCGGAAACGGCCCAGTCACTCGCCAAACATCAGCAGAATGCGGCTACCCGATCAGCGCGAGCACCGCGCCGGCCGTGACAACCCCGCCCGCTTTGGTGCGGACGTCGGTGACGGTGCCGTCCCGGTGCGCGGAGACCTGGGTTTCCATCTTCATGGCCTCAAGGACCACCACCGGGTCCCCGGCCGAGACTTCGGCTCCCGGCTCGACGAGCCATTTCACGACTGTCCCTGCCATGTCCGCGCGCAGCTCCCCAGGGTCGCCAGCGGCGGCGGCACCGCCGTCGGACGCTACCGACACCCCGGCGGGCGCGGAGCTGCCCGAGCGGGCCCAGGCGTCCAGCAGATCGGCCGGAAGGCCGACGGCGAGGCGCCTGCCGTCCACGTCGACAGTGATGGTGCGGCGTTCGCCGTCGGGCGCGGTGGTGCTGTAGTCCGGATCGGCAGGGATGCTGTCCGCGAAGTCGGTTTCGATCCATCGGGTGTGGATGCCGAGGCCGTCCTCGGAGGTGAAGTCCGGGGATTCCAGCACGGCCCGGTGGAAGGGCAGCACGGTGGCGACCCCGGTGATCCGCATTTCGGCGAGGGCCCGGCGGGCACGGCGCAGGGCCTGCTGGCGGTCCGCGCCGGTGACGATCAGCTTCGCGAGCAGGGAATCGAACTGCGGCGCGACGAAGGACCCGGAGCGGACGCCGGTGTCGAGGCGGATGCCCGGGCCGGTGGGACCGGCGAATTCGCCGATGGTGCCGGGCGAGGGCAGGAAGCCGCGGCCCACGTCCTCTGCGTTAAGCCGGAATTCGAAGGCGTGTCCGCGCGGTGCCGGGTCTTCGGCCAGGCGCAGCGGCTCGCCCGCGGCGATCCTGAACTGTTCCTGGACGAGGTCGATCCCCGTGGTTTCCTCGGTGATGGGGTGCTCCACCTGGAGCCGGGTGTTGACCTCCAGGAAGGCCACGGTGCCGTCCGCCGCGACGAGGAATTCCACCGTGCCGGCGCCGGAGTAGCCCGCTTCCCGGCAGACGGCCTTGGCGGCGTCGTAGATCAGCGTGGTCTGCTCGTCGGTCAGGAACGGCGCGGGGGCCTCTTCGAGGAGCTTCTGGTGCCGGCGCTGCAGGGAGCAGTCGCGGGTTCCGACGACCACGACGTTGCCGTGCGCGTCCGCCAGGACCTGCGCCTCGACGTGGCGCGGACGGTCCAGGTAGCGCTCCACGAAGCACTCGCCCCGCCCGAAGGCGGCAACGGCTTCCCGGACGGCGGAGTCGAAGGCTTCCTCGACCTCGTCGATGACCCGGACCACCTTCATGCCGCGGCCACCGCCGCCGAAGGCGGCCTTGATGGCGATCGGCAGGCCATGCTCTTCGGCGAAGGCGCGGGCCTCGGCCGCCGTGTCGACGGGACCGTCGCTGCCGGCCACCAGGGGTGCGCCGGCCCGGACGGCCGCGTCGCGGGCCGTGATCTTGTTGCCGAGCAGCCGGATCGCGTCCGGCGTCGGACCGATCCAGGTCAGCCCGGCGTCGAGGACGGCCTGGGCAAAGTCGGCGTTCTCGGAGAGGAAGCCGTAGCCGGGGTGGACGGCGTCCGCACCGGACTGGGCCGCCACGGCGAGGAGCTTGGGGATGTTCAGGTACGTGTCCGCGGGCGAGTTGCCGTCCAGGCTGAAGGCCTCATCCGCGGCCGAGACGTGCAGGGCGTCGGCGTCGATGTCGGCGTAGACAGCGACGGACGCCAGCTGCGCGTCGTCGCAGGCCCGGGCTATGCGGACCGCGATTTCTCCACGGTTGGCGATCAGGACCTTGCGCATCAGTTACTCGCTTCTTCTGTGGTGGTGGCGTGTTCAGTAGTGCCGTGTTCGGTGGGGTGTTCGGTGGTGGCGGATTCGGCCCAGCGGAAGCGGATCCTGCCGCCGATCGGGACCTGGGCGGCGAGGTCCAGCTGGGAGTCGACCACCACGGCGATCACCGGGTAGCCGCCGGTGATCGGATGGTCGGCCAGGAAGAGCACGGGCAGGCCCTCCGGCGGGACCTGCAGGGCTCCGGCGACGGTGCCTTCGCTGGGCAGTTCGCCCTGGCGGCTGCGCTGCAGCGGCGTACCGTCCAGCCGCATGCCGACGCGGTTGGACTGCGGCAGCACGGCCCAGTCCTGGGCGGTGAAGGAATCCAGTGCCGCCTGATCGAACCAGTCGGCGCGGGGGCCGGGGACGACGTCGAGGACGGTCACCCCGGTGCCCGGGTAGTCCGGCTGCAGTTCGGGATTTCCGACGACGCCGCTCTCGGCCTCTCCGCCGGCGCCCAGTTGCTGCCCGGCGGCCAGGGGCGCAGGACCGATCCCGGACATGGTGTCCGTGGAGCGGCTGCCCAGTACCGGGGCGGCATCCACCCCGCCGCGGACCGCGAGGTAGCTGCGGAAGCCGCTGTGCGGCGCACCGATGCTGAGCGTTTCGCCGTCGATCAGCGCGAAGGGAGTGGCCACCGGCACGGTGCGCTGCCACGTATCGCCGGCGTCGTCCGGTGCGGACGCGATGCTCAGTTCCGACGGCGCCCCGGCGACGGCGAGGACCTGGTCCCCCACGGCCTGGACCTTGAGTCCGCCCGCGACGGTCTCGATGCCGGCTGCGCCGGGGGCGTTGCCGACGAGGCGGTTGGCCCGGCGCAGCGAGGCCCGGTCCAGCGCGCCGGCGGCGGAGACGCCCAGGCCGGAGTGGCCGTCCCGGCCGAGGTCCTGGATCAGGCTCTGAAGGCCCGGTGAAACGATCCGGATCCCGGCCATGACGTCCTGCCCGGCAACCGGTTCCGGCGCGGTGCCCTCGGCCGCAGGCGCCGCGGCCGGCTCGACAGCCGGCTCCGCTACTGGCTGGGCCGGGAGGGCGAGTGCATCCCGGACCGGACGGAACTGCACCCGGTGGCCGGGGGCGGCCAGGGCGGGCGGCTCCCGGTCCAGGTCCCACATCTTGGCGTTGGTGCGCCCGATCAGCTGCCAGCCGCCCGGGGAACGGCGAGGGTACACGGCCGAGTAGTTGCCGGCCAGCGCCACGGAGCCAGCGGGAACTGCGGTGCGGGGCGAGCTGCGGCGCGGCACTTCCAGCTGCTGGTTCTCCCCGATCATGTACCCGAATCCGGGGGCGAAGCCGGCGAAGGCCACGGTCCAGATCTGCCCGGAGTGGGCGGCGATCACGCCGTCGGTTCCCAGGCCGGTGAGCCGTCCGACTTCGGCGAGGTCCTCGCCGTCGTACACGGTGTCGATGACCACCAGCTCACCGTCGCGTTGCACGGGTGCGGTGAGGTCGAGCTGCATCAGGCGGGCGGCGATGCGCCGGGCCGAGGCCGGGGATTCGGCCTTGACCAGAACGGTCTCGGCCGCGGCCAGGATGTCCTGCTGGCCCGGCAGCGGTTTCTCGAGGAGCAGTGCCTGCAGGGCGAGCACGTCCTGCGTGCCGGAGAGCTCAGCGAGGACCGCGCGCGTCCCCACGGCCCGCACGGAACGGACCTTGTGAACTGCGGCTTCGCCTGCTGCGGCGGCTTGTACCTTCAGGGGTTCCCCTGCTGTCTCAATCACGGGTTGCCTCAATCATTGTGCCGGTGAAATCATGCCGGCGGACAGGATCCGCCGAAGAAGATCCGCGCCGCTCAGGCGCGGGCTTCCTGCAGGAGCCGCTCCTCCTCGTCAGTATGCGGGTTGCGCCCGATGGCCAGCCCGATCACGGTCACGATGGAGGCGACCGCGAGGTAGCCGGCGATCAGGAACCAGTTGCCGCTGACAGCGAAGAGGGCAGTGAAGACCAGCGGTGCGATGGCGCCGCCGACCACGCCGGCCAGGGTGTAAGCCAGCGAACTGCCGGCGTAGCGCAGCCGCGCCGGGAACTGTTCGGTGATGTAAGCCGCCTGCGGGCCATACATGAAGGCGTGGAAGGCCAGCCCGATCACGATTCCGATGGTCAGCGTGAGGACCGACTTGTCCTGAATCATGAGGAAGAACAGCGGAATGTAGACGGCGGTTCCGACGGCGGCGATGCCGTATACGAGTCGGCGGTTGACGCGGTCCGTGAGGGCGCCCGCCGCCGGGATCAGGAACAGTTGGAAGGCTGAGCCGATCAGGATGGCGGTCAGTACGTTGCTGGTGCTCATGCCCAGTTCCTTGGTGGCGTACACGGCCATAAAGACGGTGAGCAGGGAGTACAGCACGTCCGGGCTGATGCGGGACAGGGCGGCCGAGACGAGGGCGCGCGGCTCCCTGGTGAAGACCTCCTTGATGGGGGCCTTGGGCTGTTCGCCGTGGGCCTGGATGGCCTTGAAGACGGGAGTTTCCTCGAGCTTCAGCCGGATCAGCAGGCCGAAGCCCACCAACACCGCTGAGGCGAGGAAGGCCACGCGCCAGCCCCAGGAGAGGAACTCTTCGTTGCTGAGCGTCGCGGCGAGCACGGCCAGAACGCCGTTGGCCATCAGGTTGCCGGCGGGCGGGCCAATCTGCGCGGCGGAAGACCAGAAGCCGCGCCGCTTCGCGTCGCCGAATTCGCTTGAGAGCAGCACGGCCCCGCCCCACTCGCCGCCGACGCCGATGCCCTGCGCCAGGCGCAGCAACACGAGGATGATGGGTGCGGCTATACCGATGGTGGCGTAGCCCGGGAGCGCGCCGATCACCACCGTAGCGATGCCGATCAGCAGCAGGGTGGTCACGAGGACCTGCTTGCGGCCGATCTTGTCACCGAGCCGGCCGAAGATCACGCCGCCGATGGGACGGGCGAGGTAGCCCACCGCAAAGGTCGAGAAGGACAGCAGCAGCCCGACGTATTCGTCGTTGCCCGGGAAGAAGACCTTGGGGAACACGAGGGCCGAGGCCACGGAGTAGATCGCGAAGTCGTAGTACTCCAGCGAAGTGCCGGTGAGGCTCGCGACATAGGCCTTGAGGGCACCAGGCGGGATCCTCCTCTTGCCGGCGGCCGGGGTGGCCTGATGCGGTGCTGCAGTCATGGTTTTCCTCCAGGTGTGCGGGGTGCTGCCTGTTGCTTGGGTTTAGGTGCGGGTGGTCCCGGCAGAACCGGGGTGTGAAGCGGTGAAGCTGCGGCCTAGACGAAGGCGGCGGTGGTGATGTCCGCGGCGTTGAGCGCTTCGCGGACGGCAGCGGCCATGGCGACGGCCCCCGGGGAGTCACCGTGCACGCAGATGCTTTCGGCGCGGATTTTCAGGATGGAGCCGTCGATGGTGCGGATGGCGGAATCGGTGGCCATCCGGAGGACATGCTCAGTGACGAGAGCGGGGTCCTCCAGCACGGCTCCGGGAAGCGTACGGGACACGAGGGTGCCGTCCGGGTTGTAGGCACGGTCCGCGAAGGCTTCCGTCACCGCGCGGAGGCCGGCGGCCTCGGCCAGGCGCAGCACTTCCGAGCCCGGCAGGCCCAGGATGGGCAGGTTCGGGTCAACGGATTTCACGGCGTCGACGACGGCCTTCGCCTGGCCGGTGTGCGAGACGATCGCGTTGTAGAGGCCGCCGTGCGGCTTGACGTACTTGACCGTGCCGCCCTCGACGGCAGCCAGCGCCTGCAGGGCACCGATCTGGTAGACGACGTCGTCGGCCAGTTCGATCGGGTCGATGTCCAGGAAGCGGCGGCCGAAGCCGGCGAGATCGCGGTAGCCGACGTGGGCGCCGATCACGACGCCGGCGGCAACCGCCTCGCGGCAGGTCCGGCGGATGACGCTGGGGTCGCCCGCATGGAATCCGCACGCCACGTTGGCGCTGGAGACCGAGCGGAACATCGCCGAGTCGTCGCCCAGGGTCCAGCGGCCGAAGGACTCGCCAACGTCGCTGTTCAGGTCAATGGTTGCCATTTGTGATCCTCGTCTCATGATAGCCCCCTACTAGGATGCATCAATTTCTCGGATTGTTCAACAATCCGACGATTCAACATTGGGACAATCGTGTAGATTCGGCACTATGACCACTCCCGATGCAGCTGCCGGCTCTGCCCTAGGCGCAGCTGCGGCGCGGCTGCGCGTGGCCGTCCCCTCCGTGGCGGACCGGGTGGCGGCCGAGCTGCGCCTGCAACTGGCGGAGGGCCTGCTCCTGCCGGGAGCCCGGCTCACGGAGTCGACCATCGCCGAAGACCTGGGCGTCTCCCGCAACACGGTCCGCGAGGCCTTCGCCGAACTGGCGGCCGAGCGCCTGGTGGTCCGGCACCCCAACCGCGGCGTCTTCGTGGCCAGACTCGAGGCCGGCGACATCCACGACGTCTACACCGTGCGCCGCGCCATTGAAGTCAGTGCGATCCGCGGCGGCGGGAGCCCGGAGCGCGTGGCCGCGGTCCGCGCTGCCGTTGAAGAGGGCAAAGCCGCCGCCGCCGCCAATGACGAGGAGGGCCTGGGCAGCGCCAACCAGCATTTCCATGGCGCGATCGTGGCCCTGGCGGGCAGCCGGCGGCTGGACACGATCATGTCCCAGGTGCTGGCCGAGATGCGCCTGTTCTTCCACAAGGCCACCGTGGACGCGCACTTCTACCGGGGCTACCTGCCGGACAACGAGGAAATCTGCACCGCCCTGGAAGCCGGAGACCTGGACGGCGCCGGCGCGCTGCTGCTGGCCTATTTGAACCGGTCCGAGGAGCGCCAGGCCGCCGTCCACGGCGAGTGAACGATTCCATGGAATCGATTCCATGATTCGTTTTGAGCGCCGTCCAGGGTGCTCTCCGGAAACCCGGCGACCTCCGCCGAGTCCCGCCAGAGGGTGGCCGCCGCCGTCACCGAGCTGGACTTCCACCCCAACGCCCAGGCGCGCGCTCCGTTCCACCGGGACCAACGTCATCGTGACGGCAGCGCCCCTCAATTCCGTCCCTATGTACTGCGGCTTCGGGCACCGTCCCGCACCACCGAAGGAGCAGGTCCAATGAGCACGGTTTTTGTGGTCGGAAGCCTCAATATCGACCAGAACATCCGCGTCAGCGCCCTGCCCCGGGCGGGCGAAACCGTCCGGGGCTCGGACGCAACGTACAGCCCCGGGGGCAAGGGCGGCAACCAGGCTGTCGCGGCCGCCCGGGCCGGCGCCGCAGTGAAGTTCACCGGCGCCGTCGGCGACGACGCCCATGGCCGGCGAATTCTTGAGGTCCTCGCCGAGGCCGGCATCGATGCCGGCCACGTTCGGGTCAGCGGCACCGCCGCCACCGGAACGGCGGTCATCGCGGTCGATGACCAGGGCGAAAACCAGATCATCGTGAGTCCGGGCGCGAACGCCGGGCTTACCGCCGCCGACGTCGAAGCGGGACTCGCCGCCGTCCAGCCCGGCGACGTCCTGGTCCTGCAGCTGGAAATCCCGACGGCGCTGGTCCGGCAGGCCGCGCGGACCGCGAAGAATCGCGGGGCATTCGTCATCCTCAACGCCGCGCCGGCCCCCCGGCAGATCGAGGCGCTGCTCGACGACGTCGACCTCCTGGTGGTGAACGAACAGGAAATCCAGGTTCTAGCGGGCCTCACCGGCCTGGCCGGAATCCAAGGAAACCACCGGGACCTGGTCGTGTCGCTCCCGCCCGTCCTGGGGCCCGCCATCGTGTGCACCGCAGGCGCGGAAGGATCCTTCACCGTCGTCGACGGCAGTCCCGTGCACGTGCCGGCAACGAAAGTGGACGCCAGGGACACCACCGGAGCCGGCGACACGTTCGTGGGCTACCTCGCCGCATCCCTCGCCGGCAGCGACCGCGAGATGCCTGCGGCAATGCTCCACGCCACCCATGCCTCCGCTGTCGCCGTGACGCGCCCCGGCGCTATGGAATCGATTCCATGGCGCGATGAAGTACCGGCGTAGCCGCCAAACCCCGCAACACCCCGCCTGAACGTCCCGCACTAAGTCCCACACGAAGGAGACCCATGAAAATCGCACTCGGCAACGACCACGCCGGCTGAACACCCGCGAAACCTGGGGCGCCAAGGAAAAGGCTGAAGTGGACGCCATCATCGCCGGCGAGCCGGCCGCCGCCGCGGAGGACCAGACGGCGCCATCGGCTGCCCGGTAGCCGCACAGCAAAGACCCGCAATAAACGTCCGACCGGGGCCGGCCTCTTGGAGGCCGGCCCCGGTCGCAGCAGTCTGAAGTATCCCGTGCTACTTTCCGGCCGCTACCGGGACCGGATGCTCTGCCGCCGGCTTCCCGGCGTCGACATCAGCCGCGGGCGGGGTTTTCAGTTTGAGACGCTCGATGATCGAGATCCCACCGCCCTTGCCGCTGCGGTTCTTGTTGAAGATGTCGAAGCCGACGGCGAGGAGCAGTACCAGGCCCTTGATGAGCTGCTGGTAGTCGGTGCCGAGGCCCAGGATCGACATGCCGTTGTTGAGGACACCCATAATGAGACCGCCGATCATTGCCCCTGCCACGGTTCCGATGCCGCCTGTGACTGCGGCGCCGCCGATGAACGCCGCTGCGATGGCGTCCAGTTCGAAGCCCGTGCCGCCGGCCGGCTGGGCGGAGTTGAGCCGGGCCGTGAACACGAGGCCGGCCAGTGCGGCAAGGACGCCCATGTTCACGAACAGCCGGAAGGTGACGACCTTGGTTTTGATGCCGGACAGCTCAGCCGCGTGCAGGTTGCCGCCGAGTGCGTAGGTGTGCCGGCCGAAGACGCTGTTGTTCATCAGGGCCGTGTAGACGATCACCAGGACCGCCAGCACGATCAGGACGATTGGGGTTCCCCGGTAGCTGGCGAGCAGGAAGGTGATGGTCAGCATGAGCAGGGCAATGAACGCGGTCTTGGTGGCGAACCAGGCCATCGGCTCGTTCTCGAGTTCGAACTTCTTGCGGATCCGGCGTTCCTTGACCGCCTGGATCACCAGCGCCAGGGTGGCGCCGACGCCAAGGATGACCGTCAGCCACTCCAGCACCGACGTGCCGCCGGAAATGTCCGGCAGGAAGCCGCCGCCCAGCGCCCGCAGTTCGCCGGGGAACGGCGTGATCTGCTGGTTTTTGAGAACGATCAGTGTCAGGCCGCGGAAAATCAGCATCCCGGCGAGGGTGACGATGAAGGCGGGAATGCCGACGTACGCGATCCAGTAGCCCTGCCAGGCACCCACCAGCGCGCCGATCAGCAGGCAGGCCGGAATAGCAAGCCACCACTCCCAGCCCCAGTGCACGATCATGACACCGGCACAGGCGCCGATGAAGCCGGCGACCGAACCGACGGACAGGTCGATGTGGCCGGCGATGATCACCATCACCATGCCGATGGCCAGGATCAGGATATAGCTGTTCTGGACCACCAGGTTGGTGACGTTCTGCGGCTCCAGCAGGATCCCGTCCGTCAGGATCTGGAACAGCAGGACGATCAGGATCAGGGCGACAAAGATGCCAACCTGGCGGAGGCGGCTTGTCAGGAAGCCCAGGGATTCTCGGAGGGCGGACATGTTCGCTATTCCTTCTCTTTGGTCATGTAGTGCATGAGGGTTTCCTGTGATGCTTCGGCGATCGGGACCTCGCCGGTGATGTGCCCGGCAGACAGGGTGTAAATCCTGTCGCAGATGCCCAGCAGTTCGGGAAGTTCGGAGGAGATCACAATGACCGCCTTTCCTTCCGCGGCCAGCTTCGCGATGATCGTGTAGATCTCAAACTTCGCTCCGACGTCGATGCCGCGGGTGGGTTCGTCGAGGATCAGCACGTCCGGATCGGAGTACATCCACTTGCTCAGCACCACTTTCTGCTGGTTGCCGCCGGACAACTTGCCCGTGACGGCGGCAACCGAGGGGGCCTTGATATTCATGCTCTTCCGGTAGTCGTTGGCCACCACGGTTTCCTGGTTCTTGTCCACCCAGCCGCCCTTGACCAGCTTGCGCAGCGCCGCCATGGATACGTTCCGCTTGATGTCCTCGATGAGGTTCAAACCGTAGAGCTTGCGGTCCTCAGTGGCGTAGGCGATGCCGTGCTTGATGGCGTCGGAGACGGTGGAAGTGTTGATTTCCGTGCCGTGTTTGAACACCTTCCCCGAGGTGGCGGTGCCGTAGCTCCGTCCAAAGACGCTCATGGCCAGCTCCGTCCTGCCGGCACCCATCAGTCCGGCCAGCCCCACCACTTCCCCCTTGCGGACGTTGAGGCTGGCGTTGTTGACCACCACCCGGCTGTAGTCCTGCGGGTGCCTGACGGACCAGTCCTCGATCCGCAGGACTTCCTCGCCAATCCGTGGTTCCCGGTCCGGATACAGGCTTTCCAGGTCCCGGCCCACCATTCCGCGGATAATGCGTTCCTGGGTGATCTCGCCGTCGCCCAGGCGGAGGGTCTCGATCGTCTTGCCGTCGCGGATGATGGTGACGGCGTCCGCAACCTTGCGGATTTCGTTGAGCTTGTGGCTGATGATGATGCTGGTGACACCCTGGCCCTTGAGGTGCAGGATCAAGTCCAGCAGGTGGCTCGAGTCCTCGTCGTTGAGGGCTGCCGTCGGTTCATCGAGGATAAGGAGCTTGACCTCCTTCGAGAGTGCCTTGGCGATTTCCACGAGCTGCTGCTTGCCCACGCTGATGTGCTGGACGGGGGTGACCGGGTTTTCGCTCAGGCCCACCCGGGCCAGGAGTTTTGCGGCCTCCAGGTTGGTCTTGCGCCAGTTCACCCAGCCGCGGTTGGCCTGTTCATTGCCGAGGTAGATGTTCTCGGCGATGGACAGGTAAGGGCTCAGTGCCAGCTCCTGGTGGATGATCACGATTCCGCGCTTCTCGCTGTCGCTGATGCTGGAGAAATTGCAGGGTTCGTTTTCGAAGAGGATGTCGCCGTCGAAGGAGCTGTGCGGGTAGACGCCGGACAGGACCTTCATCAGGGTGGATTTCCCTGCGCCGTTTTCACCGCAGATGGCGTGGACTTCGCCGCGGTTCACCTGCAGGGTGACGTCCTGGAGGGCCTTCACGCCCGGGAAGGTCTTGGTGATTCCTCGCATTTGAAGAATGGGTGTGTTCATCGCCAATTCTCACTGACTGGTAGTACCTGAGACGTCCTGCGGCTGCAGGGGTCTACGGGAAAGGGTGGCGGCCCGGACTCGACGGCGGCCCGCCACCCTTCGACGTGGCTACTTGACGTCGGCCGCGGTGTAGTAACCGGAGTCGATGAGTTCCTTCTTGTAGTTCTCGTTCGTGATGATGACGGACTTGAGCAGGTACGCAGGGACGACCTTGACCTTGTTGTTGTAGGTCTTGGTGTCGTTGACCTCGGGTTCCTGACCCTTCAGGAGGCCGTCAACCATCTTCACAGCCTGGGCTCCCAGCTGGCGGGTGTCCTTGAAGATCGTGGAGTACTGTTCGCCGGCGGTGATGGACTTCACCGAACCCTTTTCGGCGTCCTGGCCGGTGACGATCGGCAGGCTTCCCTTGGCGTAGCCGCCGGTGCTCGTCAGGGCCGAGATGATGCCGATGGAGAGGCCGTCATACGGGGAGAGGACGCCATTGAGCTTGGTGCCGGAACTGTAGGCGGCCGTGAGGATGTCCTCCATGCGCTTCTGGGCCACGGGGGCCTGCCAGCGCAGGATGGCAGCCTGCTCAAACTTGGTCTGGCCGCTGGGCACCTTCAGGGTTCCGGCGTCCAGGTACGGCTTGAGGGTGTCCATGGCGCCGGTCCAGAAGAAGTTGGCGTTGTTGTCATCCGGGCTGCCGGCGAAGAGCTCCACATTGAACGGGCCCTTGCCTTCGACCTTCTTGCCGCTGGCGTCAACAAGGCCCAGGCCGGTCAGCAACGAAGTGGCCTGCTGGACGCCCACCGTGTAGTTGTCGAAGGTGGTGTAGAAGTCGACGTTCGGCGTGCCGTTGATGAGCCGGTCGTACGCGATGACCTTGACGTTCTGCTCCTTCGCCTTGGCGAGGACATCGGTCAGCGTGGTGCCGTCGATGGCTGCGACGATGAGGGCTTTGGCACCCTTGGTAAGCATGTTCTCGATCTGGGACACCTGGGTGGGGATGTCATCATTGGCGTACTGCAGGTCGGCTTTGTAGCCGAGCTTCGTCAAGGATTCCGAGACGTTCTTGCCGTCGGCGATCCACCGCTCCGAGGTCTGCGTCGGCATCGAGATCCCGACGAGGGAACCGGCGGCGTCGGCGCTGGCGGCCGGGGCGGCCGTGCCGGCCCGGCTGCCGCAGCCTGTGGCCCCTACGGTCACAGCGAGGACAACCGCGACGGCGCCCAGGAGTTTCCTGATCTTCACAATTTTCTCCTTCCGCGGACCCATAGTCCGCGAAGTTGCTCCTGATCGCAGTCCTGCACGTCATCGTGCCCCTGCGGGGCGGTAACAGCGGGAGGATTGCGGAGGTCTGAATGGAACGGGGATTCAGCCGTCAAGGGATCTGCGGCTGATTGTTATCGCTAACAATATGGTCAAAGATAGCTTCTTGAAACATGTGAGTCAACGCACATTCGGCGCCAGTCTCCTTCTTACCGCCGCCGGACCCTCATGCGGCGAAGATGCGCCAGGCCACGCGGTGCGAGTCTCCGGGTTCGAGCCGCACGAGGTCCGTGCCGGTGTTGAAGGCATCCGGCGGACACGTCATGGGTTCCACGGCGAGTCCGAGTCGGCCGGGCAGCGGCGGTTCCGCATCCCCGGTGTAGAGCTGCAGCCAGGCGCAGCTGCGGTCCCAGGCCATGCCGACGCCGGTCCCGCCCGGGTCCCGGACCACAACGTGAGCCTGCCCGTCGCCGTCGAACACCATGTCGGTGAAGGCATGGTCGATCTTGGTAGATCCGATGACGCGGGCCGCGCGGAAGTCATATCCGTGTCCTTCAACGGACCGGGTGGCGACCGGGAGCAGCCGGTCCGGCGTGACCTCAAGGAACGTCCGCGCCGGCACCTCCAGGCTCCATTGGTCCAGCGGCGCCGGCCCGGCCAGCAGATACGGGTGGGGACAGACCCCGTAGGGCGCGGACCGCTGCCCCACATTGGCTGCCGTGACGGCAGTGTGCAGGCCCCCGCTGGCCAGCCGGTAGCTGGCGGTGATCGACAACGCGAAGGGGTAGCCCGGCGTCGGCCCGATGGTGCAGGAGCGCTCCACGGCGGAATCCGTCCGGGACTCCAGCCTCCACTCCAGCTCCGGGGTGAAGCCGTGCAGGGCGCATTGCCGGTCGGGTTCGTTGACCGGGAGCTCGTAGTCCGCACCGCCAAAAGTGTACGTCCCGTCGGGAATCCGGTTCGGCCAGGGTGCCACGATGACGCCGCGGAAGTCCGGGTTGGGCCCGCCTGCCGGAAACGGGACGATCAGGTCCCGCCCGCGGAACTGCAGCTTCCGCACCGCGGCACCGCGGGCGGCGACGACGGCGGTGTACTCCCCGTGCCGGAGCCCGTATTCGTCCCCTGTCACAGACCGCCAGCCAGCTTGTAGTAGGCGGCGTTCCAGGCGAGTTCCTTCTTGAAGCCCCTGATGGTGGTGCCATCGTCAATGGTCAACAGCTCGGTTTGGGCGATCTCGGCGAAGTCCTCGAAGACGTCCATGCCGACGGCGGTGGAAAGCACAGTGTGGTGGGCGGCTCCGGCGGTCAGCCAGGCAGCAGCGGAGGTGGCAAAGTCCGGCTTGGGCGACCAGAGGGCACGGGCCACCGGCAGGTTGGGCAGCGGCTGCTCAAGGTCCACGACGTCGACGGCGTTGGCCACGAGGCGGAAGCGGTCGCGCATGTCGGACAGCGCCACCACGACGCCGGGGCCGGCATCGGTGTCGAAGACCAGTCGGACGGGATCTTCCTTGCCGCCGATGCCCAGCGGGTGGATTTCCACGCGCGGCTTCGCGGCAGTCAGGGACGGGCAGACCTCCAGCATGTGCGCGCCCAGGATTTTCTCCTGGCCCGGGACGAGGTGGTAGGTGTAGTCCTCCATGAGCGAGGCGCCGCCGGGGAGCCCGGCGCCCATGACTTTGGCTGCCCGGACCAGGATGGCAGTCTTCCAGTCGCCCTCGGCGCCGAAGCCGTAACCGTCGGCCATGAGGCGCTGCACGGCCATGCCCGGCAGCTGGCGCAGTGCGCCGAGGTCTTCGAAGGACGTGGTGAAGGCGGCCGAGCCGTTGGTCTCCAGGAAGCTGCGGAGCCCAAGCTCGATCCGGGCGCTGTAGCGCAGCGACTCGTGGCGCGGGCCGCCGGCACGGAGCTCGGGGGCCACCTCGTAGAGCTGCTCGTATTCGGCGACGAGGGAGTCGACGTCGGACTCTGCCGCGCCGTGCACGGCGTCGGCGAGTTCATTGACGGACCAAGTGTTGACCGAGACGCCGAAGCGCAACTCGGCCTCGGTCTTGTCCCCTTCGGTGACGGCGACATTGCGCATGTTGTCGCCGAAACGGGTCAGCTTGAGGGTCCGGACGGCCGCCCAACCCGCCGAGGCGCGCTGCCAGGATCCGACCTGGCGGGACACCTCGGGGTTGGACACGTGGCCGACGACGGTTTTGCGCGGGATGCCGAGGCGGGACTGGATGTAGCCGAACTCGCGGTCGCCGTGCGCGGCCTGGTTCAGGTTCATGAAGTCGAAGTCGATGTCCGCCCACGGCAGTTCGACGTTGGCCTGGGTGTGCAAGTGCAGGAGCGGCTTCCGGAGCAGGTCCAGGCCCTGGATCCACATCTTGGCCGGGGAGAAGGTGTGCATCCACGCGGTCACGCCGATCACGGCGTCATCCGAGTTGGCATCCAGGGCGGTGCGGCGGATGGCGTCCGAGTCCGTGAGCACGGGCTTCCAGACGATTTTCACCGGGACGTCGGCGGAGGCGTTCAGCGCGTCAGCGATGTCTTGGGACTGGGCGGCGACCTGCTTGAGGACGTCCTCGCCGTAGAGGTGCTGGCTGCCGGTGAGGAACCAGACCTCGAACTGCTCAAGGGACGTGTTGTTGGCGTTGGACATGTTTTCTCCTGCGGATGGTGGGGGGCGACGACGGCTTCGCGGCCTGGCGGCCTGGTTTTGGGCCTGGCGGCCCGGTTTTGGGCCTAGCGGCCCGGTTTTGGGCCTAGCGGCCGTAGACGTTCTGGTAGCGGGCGTAAAGCGAGTCGATCTGGGCCGGGTCGATCGGCAGGGGTTCGCCGAGTTGCCGGGAAATATGGACGGTCCGTGCCACTTCCTCGCACATGACGGCGGCTTTGACCGCCGAGCGGGCATCCTTGCCCACGGTGAAGGGCCCGTGGTTCTGCATCAGCACGGCCGGCGAGCTGGATTGGGCCAGGGTGTCCACGATGCCGCGGCCGATCGAGTCGTCCCCGATCAGCGCGAACGGGCCCACCGGGATCGTCCCGCCAAACTCGTCACCCATCATGGTCAGCACGCAGGGGATCTCCTCTCCCCGCGCAGCCCAGGCCGTGGCGTAGGTCGAATGCGTGTGCACCACTCCCCCGACCTCCGGCATGTGCCGGTAAACGTAGGCGTGCGCCGCTGTGTCCGAGGACGGTGACAGCGCGGGGTTGCTCCAGTCGCCCTCCACGGGCGTGCCGTAGAGGTCCGTGACAACCATGCTCTCGGGCGTGAGGTCCGCGTAGGAGACTCCGGACGGCTTGATGACCATCAGGTCATGGCCGGGGACGCGGGCGGAGACGTTGCCGGCCGTCCACACCACCAGTTCGTAGCGCGTGAGTTCGGCGTGCAGTTCGCAGACCTCGCGACGGACCTCCGCGATGCTTTCCGGCAGGTTGTTCATGCGGACACTTCCTCTGCGACCGAGCCGGCGGGGACGGCGTTCTGCTGCGGAGCGCCAGCAGCGGCGGCAAACGAGGGCCTGGCCGCACGCTGGATCGCCTTGAGGCGGTGCATCACGCTGTTGCTGCCGCGGCCGAAGTAGTCGTGCAGCGTGCGGTACTCCTGGAAGAGCTTTTCGTAGGCGGCAACATTTTCCGGGATGGGAATATAGATGCTGCCGGGCTCCGATCCCATGGCAGCCGCAGCGGCACGGATATCCGCGTATTCACCTGCGGCCACGGCGGCGTGGATGGCCGACCCCAGGGCGGGCCCCTGGGTTGAGCCGATGGTGGAGAGCGGCAAGCCGGTGATATCCGCGTAGATCTGCATGAGCAGCTTGTTCTTCAGCAGGCCGCCGGCCACGATGAATTCCCTGACCGGCACTCCGGAGTCGCGGAAGGCGTCCACGATGGTGCGCGTGCCGAAGGCCGTGGCTTCCAGCAAGGCCCGGTAGGTGTCTTCGGGCCTGGTGGCGAGGGTCTGGCCCACCACGACGCCGGAGAGTTCGTGGTCCACCAGCACGGAACGGTTGCCGGAGTGCCAGTCCAGGGCAATGAGGCCGTGTTCGCCGATGGCCTGGCGCGAGGCCAGTTCCGAGAGGTATTCGTGGATGCCCAGGCCTGCCGCCTCCGCTGCCTGGTGGTACTCGGGCGGGACGCCGTTGTTCGTGAACCAGCCGAAGATGTCCCCCACACCGCTTTGGCCAGCTTCGTAGCCCCACAGTCCGTCGACGATTCCGCCGTCCACCACGCCGCACATGCCCGGGACTTCCCGCAGTTCGGCACCGTTCATAACGTGGCAGGTGGAGGTTCCCATGATGGCCACCAGCTGCCCGGGCTCAACTGCCTTCGCTGCGGGCGCCGTGACGTGGGCGTCCACGTTGCCCACTGCGACGGCGATGCCTTCCGGCAGTCCGGTCCAGGCGGCGGCCTCGGCCGTCAGATAGCCGGCCGCATCGCCGAGCCGGCCGATGGTGTGCGCCAGCTTGGCGCTGACAAAATCCTTGAAGTCCGGGTTCAGGGCGGACAGGAATTCCTTGGACGGGTAGCGGCCGTCCTGGTAGATCCCTTTGTAGCCGGCCGTGCAGGCGTTGCGGACGTAGTTGCCGCACAGCTGCCAGACGATCCAGTCAGCCGCTTCCACCCAGCGGTCCATCGCGGCGTAGCTTTCCGGGTCCTCCTCCAGCAACTGCAGGCCCTTGGCGAACTCCCATTCGGAGGAGATGAGTCCGCCGTAGCGCGGCAGCCAGTTTTCGCCGAGTTCCGAGGCCAGGGCGTTGATGCGGTCCGCCTGCGGCTGGGCGGCATGGTGGCGCCACAGCTTCACGTAGGCGTGCGGGCGGTTGGCGAATCCGGGAAGCTCGTTCAGCGGTGTGCCGTCGCCCTTGACGGGGACCATGGTGCAGGCCGTGAAGTCGGTGGCGATGCCCACCACGGCGGCTGGGTCGATCCCGGCGTCGGCGACGGCCGCGGGCACAGCCCGGCGGAGCACGTCGCGGTAGTCGTTGGGCACCTGCAGGGCCCATTCGCCCGGAAGCCGGATGCCGGCGACGCCAGCCGTGTCCTTCGGAAGCTCGCCGGTGACCACGGCATGCGGGTATTCAAATACCCCGCTGCCCAGTTCCTTGCCGTCCCGGACCCGGACGACGACGGCCCGCCCGGAAAGCGTGCCGTAGTCCACGCCTATGACAAAGTTTTCGGTTCCGTCCACTGAGAAGTCCATCAAATCCTCCAATAGGTTCCGCAACATTGCGAACCCCCTTATTGTTAGCGCTAACAAACTTGCTGTCAAGAAGCCTGGCACGTATTGCCGGAACGGAGGGCTTCGGCCCTTAGGAGAGGCGGGGGCGGGGTGCGGTGCTGGCGCGCACCACGAGAGCAGGTTTGACCACCAGGGCGCCGCTGGCGGCATCGCCCTCGACCTGGGCGCGTATCAGGTCCATGCAGCGCTTTCCGAGTTCCTCGAAGTCCTGTCGCACGGTGGTCAGCGGCGGCATGAAGTAGGCGGATTCGGGCTGGTCGTCAAAGCCAACCACGGAGACGTCTTCCGGAACCCGGATGCCCTTCTCGCCGAACGCCCGCAGCAGTCCGAGCGCCATCTGGTCGTTGCTGACGAACACCGCGGTGGCGCTGCGCTGTTCTGCCAGCTGCTGCCCGATCCGGTACCCGCTGTCCGCACTCCAGTCCCCCTCGACCAGAAGTTCGTCGGAGAGGCCGGCTTCCGCCAACTCCTCGCGCCACCCGTCAACCCGGGCTTTGCCGTCCACCCAGTCGAGCGGTCCGGAGACATGGCCGATCCGCTCGTGGCCAAGGCTGATCAGATGGGCGACGGCCAGCCGCGCACCGAGCTTCTGGTCGACCATCGCGCCGCTCAACCGCCCTTCTCCGGCTCCGCCGACGACGATTACCGGGAGATCCAGGTTCAGGTCCTCGAGCACCTGAAGTGTCCCGTCGTGCGGCACGATCACAATCAATCCGTCCGCGCCCTGGTCCGTCAGGTGCCGCACCGCATCGCAAATGGCGTTCGCCGCGGCCCCCTTGATCGCGGCAATGCTCACGAAATAGCCTGCCTCCCTGGCGGCTTGCTGGACCCCCAGCAGGGTATTCGCCGGGCCGTATTGCCCGAGCTCGGAGGCGAGGACACCGATGGTCTGGGTGCGCCGGGTCACCAGGCTCCGGGCGGCCGTGTTGCGCCGGTAGCCGAGTTCGGCAATCGCCGCCTCGACCCGGGACTTTGTTCCCGCGCTGACATTCGGGTGGTTGTTGATCACCCGCGAGACGGTCTGGTGGGAAACCTTGGCCAGCGCTGCGACGTCTTCGAGCCGCGGCTGCCGCCGGTCATTGTTGTTCCCCATGCGAGGCCCCTTTCGCTCCGATGCCGTCCACCGGCCTGAATCAAAGTGTGAAATCGAACGATAGGAGGGCACGGGGCGCCCGCTGGTCGCCCGCCCCCCGGCTCCTGTTAGCGCTAACGATAGTCCATAGGGCCCCTGGTGTGACGCCCGCAGGGAACGACGCCCGGAACCGCAACGACGTGCCCGGCGGGGACCCTACCCGGCCGGCTCGGCCGCAACCGGCGCGGCGGGCCCGGGCGCGGCAGGCACCGGCGCGCAGCCGCAGGACGCGCGCAGGACCAGCTCCACGGGGAAGATCCTGTTCCGGGTGGGAGACACGCCGTCAAAGCCAATGAGCGCTTCGACGGCGGCCTCGGCCATGGCCTGGACGGGCTGCGCGACCGTGCTCAACGGCGGCCAGCTGAACTCCGCCTCAGCCGAGCCGTCGAAGGAGAAGACCGCCAGGTCCTCGGGGACCCGCAGCCCGGCCTCGGACACGGCGCGCAGCAGGCCGACGGCCTGCAGGTCGGAACTGACGAACACGGCGGTGGGTCGGTCCGCGGCCGCGAGCAGCCGCTGCCCGGCCCGGTAGCCGCCCTGCCGGTCGAAGTCACAGCGCAGAATGGGTCCTTCCGGGAGGCCGGCCTCCGCGAGCCCCTGCTGCCACCCGACCTCGCGGGCATCGAGATCATTGCCGGCGTTCATGCCCATGACCAGTGCGATGTTGCGGTGGCCGTGGCCCACCAGGTGCTCGACGGCACGCCGGGAGCCTTCCAGCAGCTCCACGCCGACCGAGTTGAAGCCCGGCACCTCGGTGCTGTGGTTGAGCAGCACGGCGGGGATCTCCGAATGCTCCAGCTCGGTCAGGTCGGGTTCGAACAGCACGCTGGAGAGGAAGACCCCGTCAACGCGGCGGCTCGCGAGGTTCCTGACCTGGCGGCGCTCATTGGCCGCCGATCCGCCCGAGTTCGCCAGCAGCAGGGCATAGCCGCGCGCCGCCGCGGCTTCCTCCACGGCGCGGGCCAAAGTGGCGAAGAAGGGGTTGGTGGTGTCCGGGACCACCATGCCGAGCATCTCGCTGGAGCCAAGTTTCAGTGCCCTCGCCGCGGCGTTCGGACGGTACCCCAGGGCGCTGATGGCCTCGCGGACTTTCGCAGCGGTCACCGGGGAGACCCGCTTGGGGCCGCCGTTCACCACATAGCTGACGACGGCGGTGCTGACGCCCGCCAGCCTGGCCACGTCTTTTCGGGTGATCGTGGGCCTGGCGGAGGCGGGCGAGTGTGGCACAGTGACCATGCTACCGCCGGAGTTCCCCGGCTAAGCCTTCCTCGTTGGTTCCCTGCGCAGGCAGCAGGACGGGGGCGTCGCCGTGGTCCGGCACGGGCAACCGCTCCCCGCCGCGGAGGGCGGACTCGTGCGCCACGATCCCCGGCAGCGTGTAGCGGGCGGCTTCCCAGGCGTTGACGGGCGGGAGCGTTCCCGTGTCGACGGCCGTGGCAAAGTCGTCCACCAGGAAGTGGTGGCTGCCCTCGTGCCCGTTGTGAAGTCCGCGGAACTCGGCCGGAAGCCGGCCGGCGTCATGCACGGGTGCCATTCCGGAGCTGAAGGCGTCCCGCAGTGCCGGTGCGACACTGGCCAGCGAAGGATCGTCGGCAGCCAGCGTGGCCCCGGTGGCCAGTTCCGCGCTGACGTCGGTCACGGACTCCTTGTCCTGCCACACACTGACCGTGGCCAGCTGCTCGAAGCTGGCGTCCGTGCCGAAGTACCGGAAGCGGCTTTCGCGCAGGTGGGAGGGGTAGCCGACGCGGCGCATCTCGTTGATGCGCATGGACCCGCCGGTTGAGAGTTCGAACAGCGCGGTGGCATTGGAGAAGTCGTTGCCGAACATGCTGACATCCTTATCGAACACGCCGTCGCCGCGCTCGTCGGAGACGCCAATGCAGCTGACGCTGACGGCATGGCCGCCGATTGCGCCCAGTACCCCGCCGGTGGAGTGAGTCGGATACAGCATGGGCGGGTAGCTGGCGGTGCGTTTCCAGTCCTCCCCGCCGCTGTACTGGTAGGCCTCGTAGAAGCCGAGATCCATGTCGTGGACGTAGTCGCCCTCGGCGTAGAAGATGCGGCCAAAGGCGCCTTCAGCCTTGCGCTTGCGGGCATAGACGGTGGCGGGGTTGTAGTAGCTTGTCTCGCCCATCATGTAGGTCAGGCCCGTCTCCCGGACAGCCTCGATGATCCGGGCGATCTCGTCCTCGCTGATGGCCATCGGCACTGCCGAATACACATGCTTGCCCGCCCGGAGCGCCTGCAGCACCAGCGGCCCGTGCGTCCAGCGCTGGGTGAAGATCGCCACGGCGTCGAGGCCGCCGTCGAGCATGGCCTCAAAGCTGGGATAGGTCCCCGCCAGGCCGAGCCGCTCCCGGAGGGCCTCGGCCCGTTCCGGCAGGACGTCCGTGACATGGACTTCTGAAATCGCGGGATGGGCGTCGAAGAGTTTGGCGAAGGCGCCTGCGAACTGTCCGGCGCCGACAATGCCTAGTGAGAAAGTCATGCACGCAAGTTTTACACCAGTTTCTACTCGAGTCAATAGCAGAAGATGAGCAGAAAGATTCCTCCCGGAAACATAAAAGAAACGCTTGCGCATAAGAAAGTTACTCGTGTAGATTCAGGCCTCAGTTGTAATCCACGTCACAGCATCCACGTAACTGCGGAGGACCCACCAATGACCACCACAACTGCCCGCGGAGCCGTTCCGGCACGCAAGGCGCCCGGCACGGGAACGGGCAATGCTGCCCCCCGCGGCCGGCGCCGAACCCGCAGCGACCTGAGGGTCGCCCTTCTCTTCATCGCCCCGGCCTTGCTCGGCTTCGTTGCCTTCTACCTGGTGCCGAGCATCCGCGGCGTCTACCTCAGCTTCACCGAGTACAGCGTTTTGGGCGATCCCACCTGGATCGGCACCAAAAACTACACCGCGATCTTCGCGGACGATCTCTTCTGGAACGCCATGGCCGTGACGGTCCAGTACGTGGCACTGAACATCGGCTTCCAGACCGTCATCGCGCTCGGACTTGCCCTGCTGATGCACAACGTCGCCAAGTCCACGCTAATCCGCGGCGCCCTGCTGCTGCCCTTCCTGGTGGCGAACGTGATCGTCGCGCTGCTCTGGTTCTGGATGCTCGACTACCAGCTGGGAATCGTCAACGAGGTCATCAACTGGCTGGGCCTGCCGCGCATCGCCTTCTTCGGCAGCGAGCAATGGGCCATCCCCACCATCGCCGGCGTCAATGTCTGGCGGCACATGGGCTACACCGCCCTGCTGATCTTCGCCGGCCTGCAGTCCATCCCCAACCACGTGTACGAGGTCGCCTCGCTCGACGGCGCCTCCCCGACCCGGACCTTCTGGAGCATCACGATGCCGCTCCTGCGCCCGGTGCTGGTGTTGGTCCTGGTGGTCACCGTCATCGGCTCCTTCCAGGTCTTCGACACCGTGGCAGTGACCACGGGCGGCGGCCCGATCAATGCCTCCCGCGTCATCCAGATGTACATCTACCAGAAGGCCTTCGGTGAATCCGACTTCGGCTACGCCTCGGCCCTGTCCGTCATTCTCTTCGTCATTCTCGCTCTCGTGGCCTTCGTCCAGATGAAGTTCCTCAAGGGCAACGAATCGGATCTGGACTAAGGAACCCCAGCCATGACTACCCTCGCCCCTTCCCGCAAGAAGCCCGCCACCTCCGCTCCCGCTCCCAGGAAGCCGGTCAACTGGCGCCGCGTCGGCGCCTGGACCCTCGTCGCCATTGCCGTCGCCGTGACGATCGCGCCGTTCCTCTGGATGCTCCGCACCGCGCTGTCCAGCAACGCCTCCCTGGCCTCGAACGCCAGCAACCTCCTGCCGGCCGATTTCAGCCTCGGCGCCTTCAAGCGGGTCCTGGGGCTGCAGAGCCCCGAGGAAGCAATCGCCGAGGGAGGCTCCGGCGCCGCCATCAACTTCTGGCTGTACCTGCGGAACTCCGTCATCTTCGCCACCGTCACCACCGCCGGGCAGGTCTTCTTCAGCGCGATGGCCGCCTACGCCTTCTCCCGGCTCCGCTGGCCGGGCCGGAACGTGGTGTTCGGCCTGTTCCTGGCCACCATGATGGTCCCGCCGATCTTCACAGCCCTGCCCAACTTCCTGATGATCAAGAACCTCGGCCTGCTCAATACCTTCGCCGGTCTGGCCCTGCCGTTCCTGTTCATGACCCCCTTCGCCATCTTCTTCCTGCGCCAGTTCTTCCTCTCCATGTCCCGCGAGGTGGAAGAGGCCGCCATGCTCGACGGCGCCAAGCACGTGCGGATCTTCTTCCAGATCGTGCTCCCGAACGCCGCGGCCCCCCTGGCCACCCTTGCGCTGCTGACCTTCATCGGCCAATGGAACGAGTACTTCTGGCCGCTGCTGGTGGGCCAGGACGAAAGCGTCCGCGTCCTCACCGTGGGCTTGGGCGTCTTCAAGTCCCAGTCCCCGCAGGGCGCCCCCGACTGGTCCGGCCTGATGGCCGCCACCCTGATCGCGGCCCTGCCCGTCCTCCTGCTCTTCATCGCCTTCGGCAAGCGGGTGGTCAACTCCATCGGCTTCTCCGGCATCAAGTAACCCCGGCCCAACACGCAGTGCCCCGTTAACAAACATTCCCCTCAAAGAAGCACTTCCATGAAAGGTCCACCATGAAGAAGACCCTCGGCGCCGTCGCTGCCGCTGCAGCCATCGCCATCTCCCTCTCCGCCTGCGGCGGGTCCGCCCCGGCATCCTCCGAAGCCAAGGGGGAGATCAACTACTGGCTCTGGGACGCCAACCAGCTCCCGGCCTACCAGCAGTGCGCCGACGATTTCACCAAGGCCAACCCGGATATCAAGGTCAAGATCACCCAGCGCGGCTGGGACGACTACTGGACCACCCTGACCAACGGCTTCATTGCCGGCACGGCGCCGGATGTCTTCACCGACCACCTCTCCAAGTACCCCGAGTACGCGGCGAAGAAGCAGCTCCTGGCCCTCGATGACGCCGTGGCCAAGGACGGCATCAAGCTGGACAGCTACACCAAGGGCCTGGCCGAGCTCTGGGTCGGCCAGGACGGGAAGCGCTACGGGCTGCCCAAGGACTGGGACACTGTAGGCCTCTTCTACAACAAGGCCATGACCGACTCCGCCGGTCTCACCGCCGAGCAGATGGCTACCCTGGACTGGAACCCGCAGGACGGCGGCAGCTACGAAAAAGCCATCGCCCACCTGACCGTGGACAAGCGCGGCAAGCGCGGCGACGAGGCCGGCTTCGACAAGGACAACGTGGCCGTCTACGGCCTCGGCCTGGAGTCCTCCGGCTCGGGCCAGGGCCAGACGCAGTGGAGCTTCCTCAGCGCCACGACCGGCTGGACCCACACCGACAAGAACCCCTGGGGCACCAAGTTCAACTACGACGACCCCAAGTTCCAGGAGACCATTGCCTGGTGGGCCGGCCTGGCGGACAAGGGCTACATGCCCAAGCTTGAAACCACGGTAGGCGCCAGCATGTCGGACAACTTCGGCGCCGGCAAGGCCGCCATCAACACCTCGGGCGACTGGCTGATCGGCCAGTACACCGGATACAAGGGTATCCAGACCGGCTTCGCACCCACCCCGACAGGACCGGACGGCAAGCGTGCAAGCATGTTCAACGGCCTGGCCGACTCCATCTGGGCCGGCACCAAGAAGCCCGCAGCAGCCACCAAGTGGGTTGAATACCTCGCTTCCACCGCCTGCCAGGACGTCGTAGCTTCCAAGGCCGTCGTGTTCCCGGCTCTCACTAGCTCCTCCGAGAAGGCAGCCGAAGCGTTCAAGGCCAAGGGCACCGACGTCTCCGCCTTCACCACCCACGTCAAGGAAGGAACCACGTTCCTGTTCCCGATCGCGGACAAGGCGGCCAAGGTGGACGGCATCATGAAGCCGGCTATGGACGCCGTCCTCTCCGGCAAGCAGCCGGCCAGCTCCCTCTCGCAGGCCAACGAGCAGGTCAACTCACTTTTCAACAAGTAAGCCTGTTCAACAAGTAAGCCCCTGAAGCCACAGCCGCCCGCAACGGCGGCGCCCGGTGCGCGGGGTCCCCAACCCGGGATCCCGCGCACCAGCACCTGACTTCCGCACTACTGAAAGCGAATCCCCATGCACCCCGTGCACCTGCGTTCTGCCGGCACCAGCGTCCTGCTGGCCTTCGACTCCGGCGAGGCCGAGATCGTCCATTGGGGCGCCGACCTCGGGGAGAACCTCCCCGATCTGGCGATCCTCCACGGGGCCGTCCAGCACTCCGCCCTCGACCTCCCCGTCACCGCCGGACTGCTCCCGCAGGCCTCCTCCGGCTGGGCCGGGCGGCCGGGCCTGCGCGGGCACCGGAACGCCGACGGCGGCCCCGGCCTGGACTTCTCGCCGGCCCTGCGGGTCGTTGCCGCCCAGATGCAGGACGGCGGGCGCACCGTGGTGATCATCCACCGGGACTCCGAGGCCGGACTTGAGGTCAGTTCCGAACTCACCCTGCACCCCGGCGGCCTCCTGGAGCTGGCTCACACGCTGACCAACAGCGGCTCTGCCGAATACCAACTCGAGGAACTCGCCACGGTGCTGCCGGTGCCGCGGGACGCCACGGAACTGCTCGACCTCACCGGGCGCTGGTGCCGCGAAAACCACCCGCAGCGGCACGCCGTCCAGCAGGGCACCTGGGTCCGCACTGGCCGGCACGGCCGGACCGGCCACGACTCGTCCCTGTTGGTGGCAGCCGGGACCGCCGGCTTCGCCAACCGCACAGGCCAGGTCTGGGCCACGCACCTGGGCTGGAGCGGCAACCACGAGCAGTACCTCGACAGCCTCGCGGACGGCCGGCGCATGCTCGGTGCCGCCGAGCTGCTCGGCTCCGCCGAAGTGGTGCTGCGCCCCGGCGGCAGCTACCGGACGCCGTCGCTCTATGCCGCCTACTCCGGCCGCGGCCTGGACGGCATCACCGAGGCCTTCTACCACTGGTTCCGTGCCCGGCCGCAGCATGTGGACACCACCTCCGGCCGGGTCCGCCCGGTGGTGCTGAATACGTGGGAAGCGGTCTACTTCGACCACCGCCTCGAGCCGCTGCTCGAACTCGCCGAAGCGGCCGCCGGCCTCGGCGTGGAACGCTTCGTCCTCGACGACGGCTGGTTCCGCGGCCGCCGCGACGATCACGCGGGTCTTGGCGACTGGTACGTCGACGAGGGCCTGTGGCCCGAAGGCCTGACGCCGCTGATCGACGCGGTCACCGGCCACGGCATGGAGTTCGGGCTGTGGGTGGAGCCGGAGATGGTCAACCTGGACTCCGACGTCGCGCGCGAGCACCCGGACTGGATCGTGGGCCCGTCGCTGCTTTCCCACAAGGACGGCGGCCGGCTTCCGCACGCCTGGCGCCATCAGCACGTCCTGGACCTCGCCAACCCGGAGGCCTGGCAATACATATACGGCCGCCTCGATGCCCTGTTGCGCGAGAACAACATCGCCTACCTCAAATGGGACCAGAACCGCGACCTCACCGAGCACGGCCGCGGCGGCCGGCCGTCCGTCCACGAACAGACGCTGGCCGCGTACCGTCTCTTCGACGCGCTCAAGGCATCCCACCCGGACGTGGAGATTGAAAGCTGCTCCTCCGGCGGGGCCCGCGTGGATCTCGGCATCCTGCAGCGAACCGACCGGGTGTGGGCCTCGGACTGCAACGATGCCCTGGAGCGCCAGACCATCCAGCGCTGGACCCAGGCCGTCCTCCCCCCCGAACTCGTCGGATCACATATCGGCCCCACCACCTCGCACACCACGGCCCGCACCCACGACATCTCCTTCCGCGCCATCACGGCCCTCTTCGGCCATTTCGGCATGGAGTGGGACATCCGCGCAGCCACGGACGAGGAACGGGCCACGCTGCGCCGCGCCATCGCGCTCTACAAGCGCCACCGCGCACTGCTTCACTCCGGCAAGCGCGTCAACGCGGACACCGCCGAGCCCACCCTGAGCGTCCACGGTGTAGTTGCGCACGACGCCGGCGAGGCCCTGTTCGCTGCCGTGTCCCTGGCCTCCGCCCCGGCTGAGGTTCCCGGACTGGCCTCACTGCCGGGCCTTGACCCGAAGCGGAACTACCGCGTCCGGGCCGAACTGCCTACCCTTCTCGACGGCGACTACGCGCACACCTTTACCCAGATCCGGCCGCCGGCCTGGCTGGAAGACGGGGCCGTTGCCACCGGCGCCTTCCTGCAGCACGTCGGCCTGCCCCTGCCGGTCCTGAACCCGGAGCACGCCCTGCTCCTCCACGTCCAGGCCCTCTGACCGTCCGGTCCCGCCCCCTGCTTCCGGGTCGGGCACCGCACGTCCCCTCACTTTCGAAGGAACCCCATGACCAGCATCATCAGCCGCAGCGACGCCCCGGCGTCGGTGTCCGCGGTGACCAGTACGCGCCTCGCCGACGGGCGCGAACTCCTGTATTTCGACGACACTTCCCATCCCCTGCAGCGCCCGTCAAGGGACCGCCGCGACCTTCCCGAGCGCGGCCCGTCCGGGGAAATCCGGTACGACGCGCTGACCGGGGAGTGGGTGGCGGTCGCCGCGCACCGGCAACACAGGACGCATCTTCCGCCGGCGGACGAGTGCCCGCTGTGCCCGAGCACCGACGCGCGGCCCTCGGAGATCCCGGCGGATTACGACGTCGCCGTGTTTGAAAACCGGTTCCCCTCGCTCGGTCCGGATCTCGCCGCCGCCCCGGCAGCGCCGGGCTGGGGTACCCGCGGGACCGCCGGCGGCCGGTGCGAGGTCGTAGCCTTCACGCCCGAGCACACCGGGACGTTCGCCGCCCTCAGCACCCGGCGGGTGCGCACCGTGATCGACGCCTGGGCGCACCGCACCGAGGCCCTGAGCGCGCTGCCCGGCGTGGCGCAGGTGTTCTGTTTCGAGAACCGCGGCCAGGACATCGGCGTGACACTGCACCATCCGCACGGCCAGATCTACGCCTACCCCTACGTCACGCCGAGGACCGCGGTGATGGCCGCGGCCGCCCGGCAGTTCCATGAGGCGGCGGGCGGGACGGCCACCCTGACCGGGGCGATTTTGGCGAGCGAACGTGCCGACGGCGCCCGGATGGTGCTCGAGGGCGATTTTTTCAGCGCCTACGTGCCGTTCGCGGCGCGCTGGCCGCTGGAAATCCATCTGGTCCCGCACCGCCAGGTTCCGGACCTCGCCGCGCTGACCGGCGCCGAGCGTGACGAGCTCGCCGTCCTGTATCCGGACCTGCTGGGCCGCCTCGACAGCCTCTACGGCAGCCCGACGCCGTATATCAGCGCCTGGCACCAGGCACCCCTTGACCCGGTGCTGCGCCGGTCCGGGTACCTGCACCTGCAGCTCACCTCCCCCCGGCGGGCCGCGGACAAACTCAAGTTCCTGGCCGGCTCCGAGGCCGCCATGGGCGCCTTCATCAACGACACGACTCCCGAAGAGGTTGCGGCCCGGCTCCGGGACGCCAGGGAAGGAACGGCATGACCACCACCGACACCGCAGGAACGGCCCTGGCGGACGCGGTGACCCGCGCCTTTGCCGGCCACTTCGGCCATGACGCCGACGGCGTGTGGCAGGCGCCGGGACGGGTCAACCTGATCGGCGAGCACACGGACTACAACGACGGCCTTGTCCTGCCGTTCGCCATCAACCGCAGCACCACCGTGGCCGTGTCGGCCCGGGCGGACCGCACCGTGCGGCTGGCCTCGGCGTTCGCGGCCGCCGACCCGGTCGAATTCGATCTCGATACCTTCGCCCCGGACCAGGCGGCCGGCTGGTCCGCGTACCCGGCCGGAGTGGCGTGGGAGCTGGAACGTGCCGGCATCACAGTGCCGGGCTTTGACCTGTACGTGACCTCCGATGTCCCGGTCGGCGCCGGGCTGTCCTCCTCCGCCGCCCTGGAATGCGCCGTCGCGTTGGCCCTCTCCGACCTCACCGGAGCGGGCCTGGGCCGGGCCGAACTGGCGGACATCGGGCGGCGGGCCGAAAACAACGTCGTCGGCGCCCCCACCGGGATCATGGACCAGTCCGCGTCGATGCTCGGCACCCGGGACTGCGCGGTCTACCTGGACTGCCGCGACCTCAGCTCCCGCCCGGTGCCGCTCGGCCTGGAGGAGTCCGGGCTTCTCTGCATGGTGATCGACACCAAGGTCTCGCACGCCCATGCCACCGGCGGGTACGCCGAACGCCGGTCCTCCTGCGTCCGCGGAGCCCGGGCCCTGGGCGCCGGCGCCCTTCGCGACCTTGACGCCGCCGATCTGCCGCGGGCCGGGCGCGTCCTCGACGACGTGACGTTCCGCCGGGTCCGGCACATTGTCACCGAGAACGAACGGGTCGCCCGGACCGCGGAATGGCTCACGTCCCATGGGCCGCTGGCAATCGGAGACCTGCTGGACGCCAGCCACCGCTCCATGCGGGACGACTTCGAAATCTCCTGCCCGGAACTGAACCTGGCCGTTGACACCGCGCGCGCCAACGGGGCCATCGGGGCCCGGATGACCGGCGGCGGGTTCGGCGGCTCCGCCATCGCCCTGGTTCCAGTGGACGACGCCGATCAGGTCCGGTCCGCGGTCCTGGCCGGCTTCGCCGCCCGCGGGCTGCAGGCACCCGATGTCTTCGCCGTCCTGCCGGCAGAGGGGGCGCGCCGGCTGTGATCAGGCCGCCGGCCGGGTGGTCAGCGCCCGAAGCCGGCGCAGCGCAGTCCTCTGCTGGGTCCCGGCCATCAGTACTTCCTCAGATCCAGCGGATCCTGGCCGTACCAGCGCTTGCGCAGCAGGGCGGTGGCGGCTCCCAGAACACACCTCAGTTCCTCCGTGCTGTTCGAGAGCGACCTCAGCACCAGCCCGGCCGTTCCCAGCACGGCGGCGGTGAGCGAGATGCCGGTATGGGCGCCGAGCCCGGCCGTGATCTCGTGGAGTTCGTCGGCAAGGGCTTGGTCCACCCGCGGGTCCACCACGATCAGCGACCCCAGATGGCTGAAGCCCTCCATGAACGCCAGGCCCGTCACATCGCCCAGGGGCGGCTGGATGAGCACGTTGTCCAGGGCCAGCAGCCCGCCCGCCTCCCCGACGGACGCCTCCGACTCGACCCGGATCTCGGTCCGCAACCGCAGCTCCTCGTACCGGAACGAGGCCCCGTCGGGCGACCACCCCGGGGTCACAATTTCGGCCATGATGAGGCTCGACGACGGCCGCACCGTCACGTGCGTATTCTGCCGGTAGCTGGCCTCCCGGTAGGCGATCACCTGATCCGGGGCGAGCTCCAGCCGGGCCCCCTCCCCGAGCCGCAGCCGCATCCGCTGTTCGGCAAAGGATCCCGGAGTCCGGTAGATCTTGGTGGCCGACTGCGTGGCGAGCAGCAGCTTCGCCCCATCGGCCACCTCCACGTCAATCACATACAGGTCAGCGCCCAGATAGGCACCGCCAGGATTGACGAGCACATAACAAACCTGCCCGCTGCCATCCAAGTAATGCGGCCGCAAAACCCTCAAAGCCCCCCGATGGAACTGATGCGTGGCAACAGAACGTCCGTCCCGATTTTCGACGACGAGTTCCAGTTCCCCCATCGGCGACTTAACCGCTGAGGCGGCGAGGCCGGATTTTGGGGCCGCGGCGTGGCGGGCACCGCGGGGGGCCCACTGCCGCGAGGGTCCCGACTCGAGCTTGCGAGAGTCGGGAGCGGCTGGGGACGGGCACGGCCCCAAATCCGGCGAAGCCGCCGGACTCCGCACAATCGCCGTCACGACGCCAGGTCGAGCATCAGGACGTCCCGCCGCACCCATTCGATCACGCGGTCCAGCCCTTCGTCGGTCTTGAGGTTCGTGAAGCAGAACGGCTTCTCGCCCCGGAATTCCTTGGAGTCCCGCTCCATGACGGCCAGGTCCGCGCCGACGTGGGGGGCGAGGTCGGTCTTGTTGATGATGAACAGATCGGACTTGATCATGCCCTGGCCGGCCTTGCGCGGGATCTTCTCACCCTGGGCCACGTCGATGATGTAGATGGAAAAGTCCACCAGTTCGGGGCTGAACGTTGCGGAGAGGTTGTCGCCGCCGGATTCCACGAAGATCACCTGCAGGTCAGGGTGCCGCTTCTTCAGCTCCTCGATGGCGGCCGTATTCATGGACGTGTCTTCGCGGATGGCCGTGTGCGGGCAGCCGCCGGTTTCGACGCCGATGATCCGGTCGATCGGCAGGATCCCATTGGCGGCGAGAATCCTGGCGTCCTCGATTGTGTAGATATCGTTGGTGATGGCCGCCATGGAGATCTCCCGGCTCATATGACGGGTGAGCCGCTCCACGAGCTGGGTCTTGCCGGCACCCACCGGGCCGCCGATGCCGATTTTGACGGGCTCAGACATATTCTTCTCCAGACATATTTCGTGTGTAGCTCGGTTAACTCATGAACATGCGGGCGCGCTGGCGTTCGTGCCGCATTTGCGAAATTTCCAGCCCGGGGCTGACGGCCCCAAAATCGTCAGGCGTGAGGTGACTGGAGCGCTCGGCGGCGGCAGCTACGCCGTCGGCCGCCTTCCGCAGGATCCGCTGGCCGGCGTTCTGCCCCAGGGGGATCGCCCGGACGGCGTTCTGCGTCAAGGACGTCACCGCGGCGAAAAGATAAGCGGCGAGGGCCTCCGGGAGCGGCACGTTCAGGGACCGTGCGACGACGGCGAACGCCAGCGGCTGATGCCCGGCGGCACGGCCGGAACCCACCAGCTCCCGGTACTCCGCCAGATCTGCGGACGGAAAGATCTCGGCGCCGATCTCCAGCAGACGCCCGCCCATTTTGGTACTGGCCTCGCGCAACTGCCGGGGTAACATCTGGGCGGTCAACAACGCATCCAGTTCGGCAACCGGAACGTCCTCATAGAGGAACCGGATTGCCAGGGCGTCCGAGTACGTCAGCTGCTGTGAAATGAACGCCGCCAGCCACACCCCAAAGGACTCCTCGTCGTGCACCAGCCCGCGCTCCACATACGTCTCAAACCCCAGCGAGTGAGCAAACGCCCCGGTAGGCAGAGCAGAATCCGTCAGCTGCTGCAACGCAAGCTGGTACTGGGTCACGACCGCCCCCGAATGCGCGAAGCTGGGAAGGGGGCTGCGGTGTGGTGGGCACCGCGAAGCGGGCACAGCCCCCTTCCCAGCGGAGCGCCCAGCGCGGCCGCGGCGAAACTAGTGCGAGTGTTCGGCATGGCGGAAGGGGACGGGCATCACGCGCTCCTGGCGGTCGTAGGGCGCTCCGACGTGTTTGAGATAGTCCTCCACGGTGTGGTCGTACTGGCAGACCATCACCTCCGCCCCGTACTCCGAGGAAGCGTCGAAGAACTGGGCCTGCAGGTGCCGGTTGCCCAGGGAGTGGGCCACCACCCCCATCTCGTGGATGGAGCGCGGGGCGATCACCAGGACGTCGGTGGGCAGGACTGACACCACGATCATGTTGGTGCCGGCCACGTGCAGGATGTCGCCGTCGCGCAGGTCGCCGGAACCGGCGGGGAGGCGGATGCCGAGTTCCTTCCCGTGGTCGGTGGTGACGCGCTGGATGCGTTTGACCAGCTGGGCGCTGGGCAGCACCACCTTCTCGCGGTGGAGCCCAAGGTAGGGGTCCGGACCGGGAGGGAGGTCGTGGGTGTTGCCGAGGACCTTTTCGATGATCATGGTGGTCTCCTCTGGAAGCCTAGAAAAGGAAGTAGCGCTGCGCCATGGGCAGCACGTCTGAGGGCTCGCAGGTGACGTCCTCGCCGTCGACGCTCACCTGATACGTTTCCGGGTCCACCTCGATATCAGGGGTGGCGCCGTTGTACTTGAGGTCCGCCTTGGTGAGGTTCCTGATTCCGGACACCGGCCGGATGACCTTCTCCAGTCCGAGCTCGGCCGGGACCCCGGCGTCGATGGCGGCCTGGGAGAGGAAGGTGATGGAGGACTGCTGCAGCGCCTTGCCATAGGCGGCGAACATCGGCCGCATGGTGCGCGGTTGCGGGGTGGGAATGGAGGCGTTGGCGTCACCCATGAGGGCGTAGGCGATCTGGCCGCCCTTGAGCACAAGGTCCGGCTTCACTCCGAAGAACGCGGGGTCCCAGAGCACCAGGTCGGCGAACTTGCCGACCTCCACGGAGCCGATGGAATCGGCCATGCCCTGCGCGATGGCGGGGTTGATGGTGTATTTCGCCACGTAGCGCTTGAGCCGGAAGTTGTCGCTCTCGGCGCCCAGGCCTGACGCGGCCCCGTGCGCACCCCCGGCAGGATCCTTCAGGACGCCGCGCTGTTTCTTCATCTTGTCCGCCACCTGCCAGGTGCGGATGACCACCTCGCCCACCCGGCCCATGGCCTGCGAGTCCGAGGACGTGATCGCGAAGATGCCCAGGTCCTGCAGGACGTCCTCGGCGGCGATGGTCTCGGCGCGGATGCGGGAGTCCGCGAATGCCACGTCCTCCGGGATGTCCGGGTTCAGGTGGTGGCAGACCATGAGCATGTCCAGGTGCTCTTCGATGGTGTTGCGCGTGTACGGCAGGGTGGGGTTGGTGGACGCCGGCAGGACGTTGGGCAGCCCGGCGATCTTGATGATGTCCGGGGCGTGGCCGCCGCCGGCGCCTTCGGTGTGGAAGGTGTGGATCACGCGGCCGTCGATGGCCCGGATGGTGTCCTCCACGAAGCCGCACTCGTTCAGGGTGTCGGTGTGGATGGCCACCTGGACGTCGTACTGGTCCGCTACCTGCAGCGACGTGTCGATCGAGGACGTGGTGGAGCCCCAGTCCTCATGGACTTTCAGCCCGATCGCGCCGGCGCGGATTTGCTCGGCCAGGGGTTCGACGGCGGACGCGTGGCCCTTGCCGAACAGGCCGATGTTGATGGGCAGCCCTTCGGCGGCCTGCAGCATCCGCTGGATGTGCCATTTTCCGGGGGTGACGGTGGTGGCCTTGGTGCCTTCGGCGGGGCCGGTGCCGCCGCCGACCATCGTGGTCACGCCGCTGCACAGGGCGGCGGGGACCTGGTCCGGGGAGATGAAGTGGATGTGCGAGTCCACCCCGCCGGCGGTCAGGATTTTCCGTTCACCCGCAATGATCTCGGTGCTCGCGCCGATCACGATGTCCACGCCGTCGGTGATCTGCGGGTTGCCGGCCTTGCCGATCCGGAAGATGTGGCCGTCCCGGAGCGCGACGTCGGCCTTGTAGATGCCGGTGTAGTCCAGCACCACGACGTTGGTGATCACGGTGTCCGGGACTCCGCCGCCGGAACCAATACCGCCGGAACCAATACCTCCGGAACCGTCACCGTCCCGGGTCACCTGGCCGTTCTGGCCCATGCCGTCGCGGATCACCTTGCCGCCGCCGAACACCACTTCCTCGCCGTAGACGGTGAGGTCCTTCTCGATCTCAAGAAACAGATCCGTGTCGGCCAGGCGGATGGCGTCGCCCGTCGTCGGGCCGTAGAGGTCCGCGTACTGCCTGCGGGATAGCTCGAAACTCACTGTGCGTCACCTTCCCCTTCGGAAACAGGGAGTCCGCTCTTGCGGAGTGCGCCGTTGACGGCGTTGCTGAGGCCGTACACTTCCCGTCTGCCCGCGAGCTCGATCAGCCGGACGGTCCTGCTGTCCCCGGGTTCGAACCGCGCGGCCGTGCCGGCCGGGATGTCCAGCCGGCGGCCGTAGGCGGCCGCCCGGTCAAACTGCAGCGCGGAGTTGGCTTCGGCAAAGTGATAATGCGAGCCCACCTGGACGGGCCGGTCTCCGGTGTTGGTCACCGCGACGTCCACCGCCTCACGGCCGGCGTTGATGACCAGCGGCGCGGAACTGAGAACGTATTCTCCCGGAATCATCGAAGCTCCTAACGGATCGGGTCGTGAACGGTGACGAGCTTGGTGCCGTCCGGGAAGGTTGCTTCGATCTGGACGTCGTGGATCATTTCCGGCACGCCCTCCATCACGTCGTCGCGGCCAAGGATGGTGGTTCCGGAGCTCATGAGCTCCGGAACGGTCCGGCCGTCCCGGGCGCCCTCGATCAGTTCGTAGCTGATCACCGCGACGGCCTCGGGGAAGTTCAGCTTCAGTCCGCGTGCCTGGCGGCGGCGGGCGAGATCCGCCGCGACCACGATCATGAGCTTTTCCTGCTCACGGGGCAAGAGGTGCATGACGGTATCCCTTCAAGAACCAGCCGACTGGCGGACCGCAGAAGCCGCGGTGTGACCAGAGTAGGCCGCGGAGATTTCCTGCAGGTTTCCGGGACCCGTCATCATCTCAGGAGCTAACCGCTGACGGCCCTATCCGGTGATCCGCCAGTGCGCCTGGAATTCGGGGTGGTCCGCATACGGCAGCGCCAGGGTGTGCAGGGAGAGCGTGGTCCATTCGATGACGTCCGGCACCCATCCGGCCTCGGCGGGTTCCTGGCTGACCAACATGGCCAGCACGGACTGGCGTGCGGATTCAATGATGCCGATGAGCTGGCGCTTGGCCTCGCACTCACGGAGCAGGCGGCGTTCATACCACTCGCCGGAGACGGCAAGCGTGGGGTCGCCGAGCAGCTTTAGGGCGACGGCTTCGTCTTCTCTAATGCGCGCGGTCAGGAACTCGACGATGTCCACTCACCGAGCCTATGCGCGCCGGTGCCCACACGGCTACGGCCTGGCGTTTGCCCTTTTTCCTCAGGCCGGCACAAGCCGCGCTTGTTAGGGTGGGTGGATGAAACGACGTCTCGCCGCCCTTGCCGCTGCCGCCTTCTTGATCGGACTTACCGGCTGTGGGCAAGTGCAGGACGCTACCGAAAAGGCCGTCAACGACGGGGCGTCACGGGCTGCGACGGCGGCCGGCAATGAAGTGAAGAAGCAGGCCTGCGCCATCGTGAAGAACGGCCTGGTCAGCGCCAAGGACAAGGAACTGCTGGGCGGTCTTGTCACCAGCGCGGAAGCCGCGGGTGCACCCGCTGAGATCACCACCCCGCTGCGCCAGATCGCCGACTCCGGCGACCAGGTTCCGGCCGAATCCGTCAAGGCCCTTCAGGACGCCTGCGCCAAGTAACCCACGTCATGCGCGGCATGGGTTTCGAGGCACCGGGGTTATGAGGCAGGCCGCCCGCAAGGGGACCGTCAGCGGTCGGTGTCGGAATCGGTCCGGTTTGTTGGCCAACGCTAGTCGTGGATTGGCTTGCGGCCAATATCCGCACGGTTCGGGGCGTCTCGGGTTCGTTCAGGAGAGTCCCGGCGACGACCCTGTTTTCGAACACTCTGAGTGTCGTTGATGTTGCGGGATCTCAAGGGCGGCGATCGAGAGGGCGGCGAGCCGAACCTGACGCCGTCGTGACCAGCCCGTGCGAACCCAGCGTCAGCCGCCGGCCGGCGGGACCGTCTTGCGCATCACGGTCTTGCTCTTGCCGATGTGACGCTCGAACGTGAATCCAGCCTTCTCGAACATGGCCCTCGTACCGTTGTGGAGGAATGAGGACGACGTCCTCTTGCCCGGGGCGAGCTCGTTGGGGAACGAGACCACCTCGCCCCCGCCGGCCTGCGCGATCAGCTCGAGCGCGCCATCCAGCGCCTCCCGTGCCACTCCCGAACGTCGGTGGTCGCGGTCGACGAAGAAGCATGTGATGCGCCACGGTGCCGGCTCAGTCTCGCCCGCGTCGTACTCCTTGCGGTGATAGATGCGCGGCAGCTCGACCGGACTGCCGTACTCGCACCACGCGATCGCGTCGTCGCCGTCGAAGACGAGCGCGGCGTGCGCGACGCCCTCCGCCATGAGTCTCTGCTTGAACGTCGGCCCGTCGTACTCGCTCTTGACGGTGCGCTCCGTGTCGTCGTGGAAATACGAGCAGTAACACCCACCCCAGACCCCGTTGTGCTTCTGCGCGAGCGCCAGCCACGCCGGGAAGGTCTCGGCGGTGAGCGGCTTGATCACGTGCGAAGTCATCACGCCCACCTCAGGGGTTGTCTCGGGAACGAGTTGAAGAAAGTCAGGAGGTAGCTCTCGTCGCGGGGGACTCAGCGACGCATAGGACTCCTGTGTTGCCGTCCTGGTCGGCGATCACGGTGAGCGACGGCGCGCCGGTGTCATCGACGACAGTCCCGCCCGCGGAGACGGCAGCGGCGATTCGTTGCTCGGCCACTTCGGGCGCCACATAGATCTCGACGTGGAACCGCTGGCTCGGGGTCTCACCGGCGTCCCCAAACCACAGGTTCGGTACACGCCCTGTGGCGTCCCGGATCTCGTCGCTGGGCGACCCGTGACCCTGGGCCTCGGCGTTCCCGGTCAACAGGGCGGCCCACACTGGGGCGATGGTCGCGGAGTGGGCCGTATCGAGACCGAGCTCGATGACGCTGACCGAGGCCGGGTCGGCGTCGACCTCGTGGTCGGCGGCGAACTCGGAGATCCGTCGCGCGAGGTCGACGTCCTGCTGGGTTACCCATTCGACGACGTGCTCGGTGCCCTCGTCGTCGCGGTAGATGGCGTCGGCGCTGACCATCTTGAGGTCGACGTACCCATTGCCGATCGACACGCTCGGGTGGTGTCCGAGCGCATCGCCCGCCTCGCCTACCGCGGTAACGAACCGTGCACCGGTGCCGAAGTCGTCGACCAGGTAGCGGGCATGGAGTCCCTGGGCCAACTTGCGCCAGTCGGTCAGCCTGGCCTCGGCGATCTCCTCGCCGTTCAGCATGTCCATGTTCGGGACCTCATCTGTGATTCAGTCTCAGCGCTGGAGCTCGTCATTTGTAAGTGCCTCCCGCCCCTTTGCCAACAGTTAAGCCGATACCAAAGGCATCTTCAAGGGAAGTCTGCGCCCGCTGCCCAAGCAAGGGCGTCTCCACGAGCGCGGATACTGGGCAACCGCCCGTAAGCCGGTCCCTCACCGGCCGCTTTCCTAATATTTCCACTACGGTGGCAGGATGATCGCTGACTTCATGAGAGACGATGCTCGGTCACTGCCTGCGCATCCGGCCCCAGCTGAAGTGACTGCTCTGCGGGTGTGGCACTGCAAATACAAGTCCCTGGCGGGCCTATCGGAATTCGTCAATCTGAAGACCCTTATCATTGCAACATATCCGGATATGGGCCTGGCGTCCTTGGGAGGTCTGGGCCGGCTCGATTATCTAAGCATCATGCACTTGCCTAACGTGTCGGACCTCGGCCCGCTCAGTCAACTGCAACGTCTAAGAACGATAAGACTCAGCACGCTGCCTAGTTGGGACTCATCTGGGAAGAAAACAATCGTTCAATCGCTGGCCCCGCTAACGGAGTTACCGGTTCTGGCGCACATTGAGCTCTTCGGGGTGCTCCCCGAAGACGGCACACTCAACGTCTTGGAGAACTGTCCGTCTCTGGAAACAGTCCGCGTGAGCAAGTACAGGAAACCTGAGACCGAACGCTTCTACCAAGTCACGGAACTTCCCAATTCATTCGCGCCCTCACCAGACATACCTGGCTGGTCCTGATACGCAGATATTTGACCGCATAGGACGGCGATCAAGATTCGTGCGCCATATACAGACGTGAGAATGGGCTACCCCGGCTTTCGTTAGCTCTTTCCTGAAGCGCCGGATGACTGGAGGTGTCCAGTGAAGGATCGTTGGGTGGGACACGTCAAGACGGGTTTCGATGCTCCGCAACGTGTCCGTAAGCCGACCCCTCATCGGGCAGCTCAGTTGAAACGCGGACCGAAGGCTATGGCATCCAGACCATGGGCGGTTACGGTGGCTCCAAGAGGGACAGGATGCTGCCGATCATATGCGGGACGACAGAGTTCAATGATGCCCTCGACCACGACAAGACGGAAGGCTGGCGCCGTGCGAAAACTGATCTACGGCATGAATCTGACCTTGGACGGCTACATCGCCGCGGCCGGCGACGACATCAGCTGGGGCGGGCCGAGCGACGAACTGTTCCAGTGGTGGCTCGACCAGGAGCGGGCTAGCAGCCTGTCGCTGTACGGCCGAAAGCTCTGGGAGACCATGAGCTCCTACTGGCCGACCGGCGATCAGCAGCCCGACGCCACCGCGGCGGAGATCGAGTTCGCAAGAAACTGGCGGGACACACCGAAGGTGGTGTTCTCCTCGACGATCGACAAGGTCGACTGGAACACCCGCCTGGTCACCGGTGACGCGATCGCCGAGATCACCCGGCTCAAGGCCGGGGACGGCGGCCCGATGAGCGTCGGCGGCGCATCGCTCGCCGGGGCGGCCATGCGGGCCGGGCTGATCGACGAGTACGTGCTGGCCACCCATCCGGTCCTGGTAGGCGGCGGCACTCCGTTCTTCAACGCGCTGGACAGTTGGGTGAACCTGGACCTGGTGGAGACGCGGACGTTTCCCGGCGGCGTGGTCCTGACCAGGTACGAGGCGAGGCGCTGAGCACGCTTCCTCCGGGCGGTCGAGGAAGGACTCCACACCAGCGTCTGCCAATCGACGGGCAGTAGATAGTCCGGAATGTCATCGGTGGGTTCAAACTTGAGTGGTCACTGAGACAACCGTTCCTGGTTTCGGTGCGTCGTCGTCTGCCGGGCATTCTCCACAACATAGACCTTCCCGTCGGGCGCTTTTTTGTGGGACTCCGTGGTGTAGAAGCGGATCTCGTGTCCGTCCGGGTCCGAGAGACCGGGCAGAATCCACCCCAGAGAAGCGACCAGGACGCCAGCATGGGCGTCCCCCAACTGCGTCAGCCGCGCGGAGAGCTGGTCAATTGCCGCCTTGGTCGGAACGCCTATGGAGAAGTAATCGAATCCGGAAGAGGCCGCCGCTTTGCCGGGGTCCAGCCGCAGGGCCAGTCTCGGTCCGCCATCCGGGTGATTAAGAGCAAGGCCCATGACTTTGCCATCTTCGCGGAACTCCATCGCAACGGCATAACCAAGCCGGCTCTGGTACCACTCGCGGCTGCGGTCGAGATCACTGACCGGGAGTTTGAGGTGATGCACGCCATCGAACTGGGGAACCTGAGTGTCCACGGCAAATCCTTTGATCGCGGGGTCGTGTTCCAACGATAGGTCCGAATCATCTGCGGGAGGCCGCAATCGTGGCGCCCCTCGTAGTAAGGCCTAGCGTTTCCCCTTCTTCCGGGATCCCTTGCCGCGGCCCTTGTCCGGGTTGGGAGCGTAGCGCTGCGCCACCTTGGGCTTCTTCGCGGCTCCGGTGCCGCGCCGGTCCGGCTTGGGCTCGCGTTTGGGTTTCTCCTGCTGCGCCGAGGGCTGGCGGGAGCTCGCGGCGGTGCGTCCGCGGACAATACCGATGAATTCCTCGATGACCTCGTCCGTGGCGTCGCTCGGCCAGGCCAGGGCGATCTCCGTGCCGGGCGCCCCCGTGAGTTTCCGCGCCACGGTGTCCTTGACGTTGAAATGCCGGGCCACGGACATCGGCAGGATCACCAGCCCGGCACCGGACGCCACCACCTGCAGCGCCATCGCCGGGCCGCCGAGCTCCTGCACATCGAGAAACGTCTCGGCGGACAGGTCCGCCAGGTCCACTTCTTCAAACAAGGAGACCTCGTGCCCCTTCGGTGCCACCACCACGGGCTGCTCCTCGTAGAGCGGGATCACGCTGAGGCCCTCGCGTTCCACCGGGAGCCGGACGAAACTCAGGTCCGCGGAACCGTCGCGGAGCACGGACAGTTGCGCGCCGTCGTCGGACATAAAGGAGTGCAGCGGAACATCGGGCATCCGTTCCTCCCAGCGGCGGATCCATTTGCCCGGTGTCACACCGGCGACGTACGCGAAGCGCAGCTCCCGCCCAACTGCGACGGCTGGGACGACGGCGGTTTCGTCGGGGGTCTGGGATGGTTCTTCTGCTGCGGACACATGTTCACAGTACCGCCCGGGGTGGCGCGGGGGTCCGCCGCGATGGCGGCACCGTGCTGATCCGGTGCTGGTTTGGTGCTAGTTTGGTGCCTCGCAGTGCTCTGGCCGGATACCCTTGGACTATGACCTCTGCAAACTCCCAGTCCATGAAACCGGCCACCGTTGCCAAGAAGCTTGGCATCTACCTGCCGGCGACACCCCAGGAGTTCCAGGATTCAACCATCACCCGCGCTGATTTTGCCGATCTCCAGGCCAACCCGCCGGAGTGGCTCGCGGAACTGCGCCGCAACGGCCCGCACCCGCGCCCCGTGGTCGCGCAGAAGCTCAACGTCTCCATCGCCGGCCTGGCCCGCGGTGGTGTTGAGGAAGCGCTGACGACGGCGGAAATCACCGCACTGCTCCAGGCTCCCCCGGCCTGGCTGGTGGCCGAGCGCGCCACCCACGCCGCCGTCCGCGCCGAGGCCCAGCGGGTCAAGGACGAGGCCGCCAAGAAGGACGCCAAGAAAGCCCGCGCCAAGGCCGAATAGCGGCACGAGCTTTCTCCCGGCCCCTCTTTTCAACCCGCGGACGCAGGACTACGCTCGCGGAATGGGTCGGGGCCGCCGGTCCGATCCCCTCCGCATCCCAATTCACCTGCCACCGGCGGCGTATCGGGAAGGAACAAGTTCATGGGCTTCAAGATCGGATATTTTGTCGGGAGCCTCTCGAGCAATTCCATCAACCGCACCTTGTCCAGGGCGCTGATCCGGCTTGCACCTGCGGAACTGGAGTTCACGGAGATCCCCATCAGGGATCTGCCGTTGTACAGCCCGGATTTTGATGCCGCTTTCCCACCCGTTGGGCAGGCCCTCAAAGATGCCATCTCGGCTTCCGACGGCATCCTGTTCGTCTCGCCCGAATACAACCGGTCCATCCCCGGAGCGCTCAAAAACGCCATCGGCTGGGGATCCCGGCCCTGGGGCACCAACTCCTTCGCCCGCAAGCCCACCGGGATCATCGGCGCCTCCCCCGGCGGCATTGGGACGGCCGTGATGCAGTCCTCGTTCCGCAGTGTGCTGAGCTTCCTCGACGCGCCGCAGCTGAATGCGCCGGAGGCCTACATCCGCTTCGTCCCGGAGGCCTACGGCGAGGACGGCGAGGTCAAGGACGAGGCTACGGCCGGGTTGCTGCGCCACTATATGGAGGAGTATGCCTCCTTCGTGGCGCGGGTCCTGGCCGCCAATGCACCGGGCCATATCGGCGACGAGCACCCGGACAAGGACAAGACGAGCCGTTAGGCAGAGTCAGGGCGCGGTTCTCCGGCATCTAGTCCTGGTGCAGCTGCACGAAGTTCCCGCAGCCGTCATCCAACACCACACTGGTCCCGCCGGGCCCCTCGGACGGTTCCCCCTGGAACATCACGCCCTTGGCCGCCAGCCGGTCGTATTCGGCGCGCACGTCCGGCACGCCAAAGACGATCGCGGGAATCCCGGCGTCGTGCAGACCGTTCATGTAGGCCGCGCCGATCGGGTTGTCACTGGGTTCCAGCAGCAGTCCGGCGCCTCCGGCACCATCCGGATCCTTGATGATGAAGAGGTTGTGCTCCGGCATGGCCATCAGCGTTTCGAAGCCCAGCGTGCCGGTGTAGAACTCATGGGCCGAGGCTGGATCCTTGACGTGGATACTGCACATTTTCAGTCGCATGGCCCCTAGGCTACGCCGGGAGGCTCGGCGTAGGAACCGCGACGCGGCCTCCGCACCGGCCCTGGCGCCTGGGTTTGCGTCCGCGCTGGCGCCGGGCATTGCCCCGGCCCGGCAGGCATTGACGGCCCCGCCGCCAGGGATTCCAATGGAACTAGCGGAACAGCGCCCGCCCGGGACCGTTCCGGGGAGGTGTGCAATGACGCTTTCACTATCCGGCGCCCTCGCGGCCTGGCAGTTCCTGGCCCTCGCCATTCTGGTTGCCGGGGCAGCGTTCGCCTCGGTCTATTTCGCCCGCAAGCACCTGGCGGCCGACGACGGGCCTTCCGAAGGCGCGGACGGCGCGTTTTGGGACGCATTCGCCGGACTCGCCGTCATTGTGCCCGCCATCGTCCTGGCCTCTTCCACATGGCCCTGGGCCGGCCTGGCGCTCGGGATGCTGGCCGCGGGGGCTGCCCTGGCGGCCGTCGCTGCGGCACCCCGGCTGCTCCGCCGGCAGGAAGCCCGCCGGGCCAGCCGGGAAACCCGGCTCTTGAACGAGGCGGCCGCCGCACGGCACCGGAGCGCCCTCGCCCGGTGGCAGCGGTACGAACTGGATCCGGGGTTCTCGATTGACTATCCCGCGATGAGCGATACCCGGCAACCGGAAACCGCGGCACTGATCCGGGCGATCAAGGCCGCCGAGGGCCTCGGCGGCCGTACGGACCGCGCCTGCACCGATGCCGCCTACGCCCCGGCCGTGGAACGGCTGGAACATGCCCTCGCTGCCGCCGAACGCGCGGCCGGCGTCAGCGCCGCCGGGCCGCCTGGCCCGGACCACGCGCACGGCTGATTCCCCGGAATTGCCGATCCGGCAGTTCGCGGCCACCTTGGAAAGGTTCCATCATGACTGACATCACGATCATCGGCAGCGGCAATATGGCACGGGCGATCGGAACCCGGGCTGTCGCCGCCGGGCGCTCCGTCCAGATCCTGGACCGGACGCCGGAGAATGCCGCCAAGCTCGCTGCTGAACTTGGCGGCACCACCAGCTCCGGCGGCCTGAGCGAGGTTCCCGAGGGAGACATCGTCGTCCTCGCGCTGTACTTCGGCCCGGCCAGGGAAGTTGCCACGCATTTCGGCGACACGCTCAGCGGCAAGACGGTGGTGGACATCAGCAATCCGATTGACACCGAAACCTTCGACTCGCTGGTGGTCGCCCCGGGGACGTCGGCGGCGGAGGAAATCGCCGGACTGCTCCCGGGCGCACGGGTGGTGAAAGCCTTCAACACCACCTTTGCCGGCCCGCTCGGGTCCGGGGCAGCCGGCGGCCAGCCGATGGATGTCTTCATCGCCTCGGACTCCGAAGAGGCCCGCAACGAGGTTGCGGTCTTCGCCGAAGCCGCCGGGCTGCGTCCGCTCCAGGTGGGCGGACTGCGTCACGCCCGAGAACTCGAGGGCTTCATGCTGCTGGTCATGGCGCTGCAGGCCAACCCCGCGTATCCAACCTTCAACTGGGGCACCGGCCTGAAAATCACCGACTAGGAGCAGTCCGGTCCCGATCGGCCGTCATCGGCTCTGAGCGGTGATACAGAGCGGTGATATCGAGCGGCAATATCCACCGGTGAGACCGGGCGGTGGCCCGGGTTCGGCGCGCTACAGCTCGACCGTTCCGCTGTTGCCCACGCTCATCCGGCTGTTGGTCACCTTGGACTTGATCCACTGCAGCACGGTGGCCGCCGTGCCGCCCGGGCTGGTCCAGTACTCGGCGGAGTCCGAGTCGACGTGGAGCAGGACCACCTCAGGGGTGTCCGGCCCGTCCGGGAACCAGGCCTCCACCACCTGATTCCACATGTCGTGGATCAGTTGCCGGTCAGTGACCACTTCAGCGGTCCCGGCCACCGAAACCCACTCGGTGCGCTTGCCGAAGGAGACGTTCACCGCCGGGTTGGCGCGGATGTGGGCCACCTGAGAGGTGGTCGCCGACGTGAAAAACCACATGTCGCCGTCGTCCTTGACCTCCTGGACGGCCAGCGGCCGGCTGACGAGCCCGCCTGCTTCGTTGATGGTGGTGAACATTCCGATGTGCGAATCGTTGATGATGTCCGTGACCTTGCTGATGCTTTCGGCATCCGACATGCTCTCACCTCGTTCTGGTTCCAACGGAGGAAGGTCCCCCTCCGGACAGCCTATTGGTAAGTGTGCTTACTTTCCAATGGCTGCCGGCCGGAGACCTTCCCGGGACCTTCCCTGAACCGGCAGTGGACTCAGTGCCCGCGGGTCAGGACCTGGCCCCTGAAGAACTCGGGGCGGAGCTTGGCCATGACCAGCATGAGCACCACGCCCAGCAGGAGGACGCCCATGCCCAGGATGAAGACCAGCCCCACACCGCCGATCGACGACCCTGATCCGTACGCGGGATCCATGGAGTCGTAGGCGGTCTTGACGAACATGACCAGCAGGATGACGCCGCCCAGGAGTGGCGCGAGGAACTTGAAGAAGAAGGCCCTCGCTCCGCTGAACGCCTCGGCGCGGAAGAACCAGACACAGGCCAACGCGGTGATGCCGTAGTAGAAGCAGATCATCATGCCCAGGGCCGTGATGGTGTCCCACAGTGCGTTTTCCGACGTGGTCCGGGTGATGACATAGAACGCCGCGGCCGCGATGGCAGAGGCGATCGTGGCATAACTCGGCGACTTGTATGTGGGGCTGATCCTGCCGAACTTCTGCGGCAGCGCCCGGTAATGGCCCATGGACAGCAGGGTGCGCGCCGGCGAGACAAATGTGGACTGCAGAGACGCGGCGGAGCTGCTCAGGATAGCCAGGGACATCAGGATGGCGAACGGGCCCATTACCGGTCCCGCCAGAACGGCGAAGATGCTGCCCTGGTTCTCCGGGTTGCCGGTGCCCAGCCCCGTGTCGCCGACGCCGGCGTAGCTCAGCGTGGCCAGGGCAACCGTCATGTAGATGATCACGATGACCAGCACGGTGATCGTGGCGGCACGTCCCGGCGTTTTCTCCGGGTTCTTGGTCTCCTCGTTCATGGTCAGCGTGACGTCCCAGCCCCAGTAGATGAAGATGGACAGCGAAACGCCGGCGGCGAAGGCGGAGAAGGATCCCACGGCGAACGGGTTAAACCAGTCCGGGGAGATGGCCGTGGCGTCAAAGGCGGTTCCGTTGGCGACGTGGCTGAACGCTGAGATCGAGAACCAGGCGAGGACCAGCAACTGAAATCCCACGAGAACGTACTGGACGGTCTTGGTGGTTTCCATGCCGCGGTAGGAGATCCAGCACGCGAGGGCGATAAACACCAGTGTGGTCGCGATATTCAGCGGCAGGTTGGTGGTGAGGTCGGCGAGTTCGGGATTGCCGAAGATCTGCGCCAGCATGAGGTAGAAGAAGTCCACCGCTACGGCGGCCAGGTTCGAGAGCACGATGATGGTGGCGGCGATGAGTCCCCAGCCGCCCATCCAGCCAATCCAGGGGCCGAACGCCCGCGACGCCCAGGTGAAGGAGGTCCCGGCGTCGGGCATGGCGTTGTTCAGCTCCCGGTAGCCGAAGGCCACCAGCAGCATGGGGATAAAGCCCACCAGGAAGATCGCCGGCAGTTGCACGCCGACCTCGGCCACGGTGGGACCCAGGGCGGCCGTAAGGGTGTATGCCGGGGCGATACAGGAAATGCCGATGACGACGGCGCCAATGAGCCCCACCGATCCGGCTTTCAGGCCCTTCTCACTGAGTCCGTGCTGCTGTTCGGTGTGCTGTCCTGTCTGCTGTCCTGTCTGCGACGGCTTGGACATCGCATGGTCTGCGCTCATTGTTGTGCCTCTCGGGGGGTGTCACTCGACGCTGAATGATTGAGGTGCTTGAGTTCATAGTCGCTGGGGACCACGATCATCGGCACCGGCAGGGCGCGCAGAATGCGGCCCGCTGTGCTGCCGAGGAAGATGGACCGGCCCTTGGCAAGCCGGCTGGATCCGATCAACAGGACCTCGCCGTCTTCCCAGTCCAGGCGGTCCACGGCTTCCTCGATGCTGCGCCCGTGGGCGACGACGATTTCCGTCTTCGCCTCCACCTGGGCTTCCGTCTTGGCCTCCCCCGGGACCTCCGCCTTCGCCTCCCCCGGGACCTCCGCCTTCGCCTCCCCCGGGACTGCCGGCCCGCCGGCAGCCAGTGCGTCGGCAAGGCACTTGGCCGCATACTCCCGGGCCGCGTCGGCTGAATCGGCCGCGTCGCCGTCGAGGGCCAGAAGCGACACCACCCGCAGTGGCACGTCCCGGTTCGACGCCATGCCTAGGGCGAATTCGAGCAGCTTCTCCGCACCGGCCCGGGTTCCGAGCCCGCAGCTGATCCGGGTCAGGGCCTCCTGGCGGTGATAGCCGTGCGGTGCCAGGGCAACCGGAACGGTCGAGGCGTGGAGTAGTGCACTGGCCACCGACCCGATCGTGAACCGTTTGAAGAGCCCGGTGCTGGTGGCCCCGATGATGAGCATGTCCGCGCCCAGTTCCTCGGCCGCCTCGATCAGTGCGTGCGCGTCGGAATCATGGCTGCGGATGTGGGCCTGCGCCGGGACACTGGATGGAACCAGCGCCAGGGCCTGGTCGAGCCACTCCTGGGCCTGCTCGGTGAGCAGATTTTCGAAGCCCGCCTTCGGCGCGAGGGCGTGCCCGGACTGCTGCACTTCGGGCACCACCAGCACAAGGTCCAGGCTCGCCCCCCGCCCGAGCGCCAGGGAGACGGCCAGATTGACCGCATCATGGCCCCTGGCATTGGCTGAATACCCCACTACGTAACGCATCTGGCCGCTCTCCTAACTGAACTGGACTGCATTCAACTGAATTGTTGGGATTCTCTACGAGGCGACGGACGCACGGTCCGCAGCAGCGACGATCCGGGCCGCCGTGAGCTGCCCCATCCGGACGGCGCCGTCAACATGCTGGTAGCCCTCGGCCGCAAGATCCGAGCAGGACCAATAGATCGGCCCGACCGGCGTCAGCTGGTCCTTGCCGTAGCGGTGCAGTCCGCCAAGGTCGTAGCTGGCGGCGTAAGCCCCCCGGGTCCATTCCTCCGAACCCCAGTCGGACTCGTAGTAAACCTCGGGATCCAGGGCCTTTTCGCCGAGGAAGGACGCAATCGACTCGAGGATGGCGCGGCGGCGGTCCTCCGCGCTGAGCTCGAACATGGCGTCGGCCTTCTCATCCGAGACAAAGCCCACCAGCGTGCCGCGCGGGTCCTCGTGGTTGGTGTTGTCGTAGACCTCCTGCACAATGGCGCCGGCGCCGAAGGCCGTCCCGGACAGGCCGTCTTCGCGCCAGAACGGGCTGCTGTAGACGGCGTGGACCTTGATGACCAGGCCAAGTGACTGGTGCTGGTGCATCTGGTGCTGGCGGCGGGGCAACGGCGGGTTAAAGGACACCCGGGTGTAGAGGTTCGGCGGCACGGCCATGATGACGAAACGTGCGTTCACCGTGGCCCGGTCAGAGACGGCAGTGACACGGTAGCCTCCGCTCGCGTCATCGGCCCAGTTGATGGTGCGGACCGGGCTGCCGAGGACGACGTCGTCGCCCAGTTCCGCGGCCTGCAGCAGCGAAACCTGCTGCATCCCGCCGACAACCCGCTTATCCAGGATGAAGTCCTCATCCGTGAGGTTGGTGAAGGACCCCGCCGAGGCAGCCATGAGGACGGCCTGCAGGGCGGAGAAGGCGTGGGCCGGTTTGGTTAGCATGCCGCCGGCGATGAACAGGCCGATGTTGTTGCAGGCTTCCTCATCTGTTGAGTTCTGCCGCAGCCAATGGTGAAAGGAGATGGTGTCCAGCTCGCGGGCCTTGGGGTGGGCCCACGGCTCCTCGGGAGCCATCTCCGCGGCCAGGGAGTCCAGCAGGGCCGTGAGCTTGTCCATTTCGACGGCGGTGGTTTCGCTGACCGGGAAGGTGTCACCGGTGTACAGGGTGCGCCTGCCGTCCGCGCCAATGTAGACGGATTCGCCGTCGCGGTAGCGGGAATAGGTCTGCAGTCCGAGCTCATCCAGGAGCCCCAGGAGCCCGGTCTGGTCCGGCGAAACCCACTGGCCGCCGATCTCGAGCATGGCCCCGTCAACCGTGTCGGTCCAGGTCCGGCCGCCCACGCGGTCCCGCGCCTCGAGCACCGCCACACTGAGTCCGGCCTTTTTCAGCTCGCGGGCGGCGGTCAAGCCTGACGGGCCGGCTCCTACGATGACGACGTCGCGGTCAAGTTCCAGCATGATGTTCCTCCCCGTGGCCGCTAGAGTGATGCGGACCACAAAATGAATGGCGTTCATTTAGAATGATAGACCTTCCACACGCTTCGGGGAAGACCCTCCGCCTAATGAATTTCGCCCGTAAAGTAGGGGCAGAACGGGCTCACCCCGAACCCGCCAGCCAAACTGAGAAGCCAAGCAGAGAAGAAAGGCCCGGAATGACGGCAGCAACCAGCGCCCCCGCCGATCCGCACGGCCCCGCAGCCAGGCCCCGCCGCCGTGCGGGACGGCCCGCCGCGGCAGTGCTGGACCAGAACGGCATCACCGTGGCGGCCCTGCAGCTGATTGGCAAGAGCGGCTACGACGGGTTCACCATGGCTGCCCTGGCGCGGACCCTCAACGTGGCTCCCTCGGCGCTGTACAACCATGTCTCGTCCAAACGGGACGTGCTGGTCCTCGTCCAGGACCACTTGACCTCGTTCGTGGACGTCACCGCCTTCGAGGCCGGGGACTGGGAACAGGCCGTGAGGGATTGGGCCTGGAGCTACCGCGACGTATTTTCCAAGCACACCCCACTGATTCCCGTCATTGCCGTACTGCCCGTGACCGACGCGCCCAAGACACTGGCCATGTATGAGGCCGTCAGTGCCGGTTTCAGCCGCGCAGGCTTTCCGCAGGAGCGCATTGTCCCGGCCATTGTCGCGATCGAATCGTTCATCTTTGGCTCCGCCTACGACGTCACCGCACCCGCGGACATCTTCGATTCCGGCACCATGGCCGCGTCGACACCGCATTTCACCGCCGCCGTCCAGCGCCTGGCCGAGGAAGGCCATGAAAAACCGGCCGACGTCGCCTTCAAGCTGGGACTCGAGGCACTCCTCGCCGGGCTCGGGGCGCTGCGGGCAGCCTAGCGGTCTTGCCGCGTGGTCCGCTGCTGCGGAGTTTCCCCACTTTTGACGGACCGGCGCCGCCCCACACCGGCGGGTCGGCGCAACACGCCGGGCCAAGCCTTCGAATGTGGGGAAACCGGGAAACCCCGACGCCGGCTGCCCCCGTGCGGGTTAAACAAAAGAACCCCGGTCCAAGACCGGGGTTCTTTCGATTGCGTGCGCGAGGGGGGATTTGAACCCCCACGCCCTTTCGGACACTGGCACCTGAAGCCAGCGCGTCTGCCGTTCCGCCACTCGCGCGCAACTTCTTCCACTCGGATAGGGCCGGTTTCCCGGACCGCCAACCTCGTAAAAGCAGCGAGATCAAGCATAACGGACAATTGCCGGAAAACACCAATCGAGCCCCAGAGCCCCCTGAATGGGGTCGTTTGCCGGCCACGCTTGCCCCGCGGCCGGGCGTCACGCGGGGACCCGCCGCGGCAGTCCCGGCGGCGGTGTCCGCGCACGTCAGGGCGCGGCGGGCACTCATTTTGACGTCGCCCCGGCGGCGTCCGTTGAGGCCATTCCCAGACACGCCCAGTAGTATCTGATGTAGGAGTGTCCGCTGAGCGCGGGCTCGCAAAAGTTGGAAACCGAGTTCCGGAACGAACGCTGCCCCGCAGCCAACAGGAAAGGAGAAGGACCATGGGATTGCTGGACAAAGTCGAGCGCGGCATCGAAAAGGCCGTCCGCGGAGTCTTCTCCACCGGTTCCCGCGCCCAGGTTGAGCCTGTCGAGATCGCGAGCCGCCTCCGCACCGAGGTGGACAACAAGGCCATCACGATCGCCGCGGGACGCACCCTGGCCCCTAACGTTTTTGACGTACTCCTCAGCAGCGAGGACTTCCAGCGCGCCCAGGAATGGGGCACACCGCTCGCGGAGGAACTGTGCGACGTCGTCATCAACCATGTCCGCAGCCAGGGCTACACCCTCCAGGGCCCGGTCCGGATCAGTTTCCGCCGCGATGAGGAGCACCGCGCCGGGAATTTCGACATCACCTCGCGGACCGAGAAAGCCTCCGCCCCTTCCGTCCCGGCGCAGCCGGGTATTCACGGCAACGTACCCGCGGCTCCGACACGCCAGCCGACACAGCTTCAGCCTGTACTGGACATCGACGGCCAGCGCTATTCGCTGAACGCGCCCTCAATCGTCCTCGGACGGTCCTCCGAAGCAGACATCCTTATTGACGACACCGGCGTTTCGCGCCGCCACCTGGAAATCCGGACTGGGCCTGGTACGGCCCAGGCGATCGATCTCGGCTCCACGAACGGCAGCTACGTCAACGGCCAAAAGATCGTGGGCAGTTCGGATCTTGCTGACGGCGCCACGATCATGATGGGACGAACCAAAATCATCTTCCGCCTACTGCCCGCCCACCCAGGCGGCCACGCATGAGCGAATTGACCATCACGGCCCTGCGTTTCGGGTTCCTCATCCTCCTGTGGGTGCTGATCTTCAGCATTGTCTCGGCCATGCGCCGCGACCTGATGATCGGCCGCAAGGCGGCGGCCGGTGCCCCCACGGCACGCCAGGTGCGCAAGAATCCTTCCCTTGCTGAACCGCCGCCCGCCCCCGTCAAACAGCAGGCCCGCCAGCTGATCGTGACCGAGGGACCGTTGAAGGGCACCACCATCGCCCTCGCGGCGAGCCCGATCCTCCTTGGCCGGGCACAGGAAGCCACCCTGGTCCTGGAGGACGACTACGCCTCGGGCCGCCATGCCCGCCTGTTCCCGCAGGGCAGCCGCTGGTTCATCGAGGACCTCGGCTCCACTAATGGCACATATCTGGCAGACCAGCAGCTGACCCGGGCCCTCCCGGTGGAGCTGGGCGTCCCCGTGAGAATCGGCAAGACGGTCATCGAATTGAGGCCGTAGCCGTGGCTGCCCCGGAATTTCCCGCAGACAGGGCCGAAGGCAAGCCAACTGCCCCGAAGCGGCCGCTCATCATGCGCTACGCCGCGCGGTCAGACGTCGGCCGCATACGCGCCAAGAATGACGACTCCGCCTACGTCGGCCGGCACCTCGCCGTCGTCGCCGACGGCATGGGTGGCCATGCCGGCGGCGACGTCGCCTCCGCCGCGACCGTCCTGGACATGATCCACCTGGACCACGACGACTACGACGGCGACGCCGGGACCGTGCTCGCCGACGAAATCCAGACGGCCAACTCCCTGCTGTCCGAACTGGTGCACATGAATCCCAAGCTCGCCGGGATGGGCACCACGGTCACGGCCCTGCTCCTCGCCGAAGGAAAGCTCCACTTCGCCCACATCGGCGACTCCCGGGCCTACCGGCTGCGCGACGGCGAGTTCGAACAGGTCAGTGTCGACCACACCTTTGTCCAGCGGCTCATCGATGAGGGCAGGCTCCGCCCCGAAGAGGCCGAAACGCATCCGCACAAGAACGTCCTCATGCGCGTGCTGGGCGACGTCGATGCCAGCCCGGAGCTTGATCTTGACACACTGGCAGTCCAGGCCGGGGAACGATGGCTGCTCTGCTCGGACGGCCTGAACTATGTGGCCGGCCACGTCGTGGAGCGCACCGTCCGGGAGACGAAGGACCTGGGCGAATGCGCCGAACTGCTGGTTGAACTCACGCTGGAGGCCGGCGCCCCGGACAACGTGACCGTGGTGGTACTCGACATCGCCGAGCCGACACGCGATGACGTCCGGACCGCCGCCGTCGACGTCGTGCCCGCGCCCGCAGCGGCCGCCGGGACGTCAGCGCCCGCCGCCCCGGCCGGGCCCCTGGCCGGCAGCACCGTTGGTGCCGCGAAAACCCCCGGCGAGTCCGTAAACGAGTCCGTAAAGAAGGACAACTCCGCCCAGGACACCGGGCCCGCCGCGCTGGCCGCCGCGGCAGAAGCCTCGGGGCCGCCGGCCGACCCGGCCGCAGGGTCCCCGGCCGACGGCACATCGCCGGCCGCATCCACACAGAAGGCCGCCGAGGGCAAGGAACCCGAGACCACCACCGACCCGCATCTGGGCGAACACCTCTCGGCCGAAGTCCTGCGGGAAGAACTCTCCATGCGCCCGCACGAACTTGTCGGGGCCGCCGCCGCAGCAGCGGAATCAGGGTCCATTCCTTCCATCGCCGGACGCACCGTGGCCCGGCGCGCGGCCACGGTCCTCACGCACAAGTCCGAACAGGACCGCGAGGAGGCAGACGACTTCAGGCCCGCCGGACGGCCGCGCCGGTGGCTTACCGTATCCATTGCCGCCGCGATCGTCGCGCTGCTGGCCGTCGGACTCTGGCTTGGCTACGCCTGGACCCAGACGCGCTACTACATCGGCGAACACGATCAGCATGTGGCCATCTTCAACGGCGTCTCCCAGCGTCTCGGACCCATCCAGCTTTCCACTCTCGAAGCGGTAACCGATATCAAGATGTCCGACCTTCCCGAATTTTCGCAGCAGCGGGTGCGCCAGACTGTGCCCGCCCGCGACCTCTACGACGCGCAGCGGATCGTCAAAAACCTGGAACGCACCGGCACGACCGCCCCGGCCGATGAATGCCTCACCCCGTCCCCCGCAGCGACGGCCGCCGGTGCCACCCCCTCCCCCGGCACCACGGCCAAGCCGGGCTCCACGGCGTCGCCAAGTGCCACAGCCTCCCCTGGAGCGGCCAAGCCGTCGCCATCCGCCACCCCGACTACGAATTGCGAGGGGGCCAAATGACACCCATCGACCCCGTGCCCAGGCCACGACGAAACGTGGAGCTTGTCCTCCTGGTCCTCGCCCTCGCCGTAGGGATTGGTGCCCAGGCACTCGTGGGCGTGGACCGGCAAAAAGCGTTTGACACCGACTTCTGGTTCCAGTCCGGACTCCTGGCGTTGGCCGCCCTCGCCTTCCATGTGGTGCTGCGGCTCCGCGCAAAATATGCCGACCCGGTAATACTTCCGCTCGTGGTCGCCCTTAACGGGCTGGGCCTGGCCATGATCCACCGGCTGGACAGGGTGGGCGAAGACACCGGCAACAACCAGCTGCGCTGGACCCTGGTGGCCATGGCGGTCGCGATCGCGGTCATTTGGTTCCTCAAGGACCACCGGATCCTGCGCCGCTTCACCTATATCTCCCTGGCCATCAGCGCCGTGCTCCTCATCCTGCCGCTGGTTCCCGGCGTCTCCGCCGGAGAGGTCCTGGGTGCCAGCGTCTGGATCAAGATCGGTTCCATGACCTTCCAGCCGGGTGAAATCGCCAAGATCACGCTGGCCATCTTCTTTGCCGGCTATCTGTCGTCGAACCGGGACCTCATCCTGCTGGCGGGCCGCAAGATCGGCCCGGTGCAGTTCCCGCGGTTCAAGGACATGGGCCCCATGATCACCGCCTGGCTCGTGAGCATCGGCGTGCTGGTCTTCCAGCGTGACCTGGGATCCTCGATCCTGTTCTTCGGCCTGTTCCTCGTCATGATCTACGTCGCCACGAGCCGCATCAGCTGGGTGATCATCGGCCTCGTGCTGATTGCCGTCGGCGGCGTCGTCGCTGCCCGCGTGTTCTCGCACGTGGCCCTGCGGATCGACGGCTGGCTCAACGCGTTCACCGATGAGGTCTACGGCCGGCAGTTCGGGGGCAGCCTCCAAATTGTCGAGGGCCTGTTCGGCATGGCCAACGGCGGCCTGGTCGGCACCGGCCTCGGCCAGGGCCGGCCCAACCTCGTCCCCTTCGCCAACAGCGACATGATCATCGCCTCCTTTGGCGAGGAACTGGGCCTGATCGGCGTCTTCGCGATCGTCCTGATGTACCTGCTGCTGTTCACCCGGGGCTTCCGCGCCGCGCTGGGCACCCGCGACGCGTTCGGCAAACTGCTCGCCACCGGGCTCTCCTTCGCGATCGCGCTGCAGTGCTTTGTGGTGATCGGCGGCGTGACGCGCCTGATCCCCCTGACCGGACTTACGACGCCGTTCCTCGCCGCCGGCGGGTCCTCGCTCCTGGCGAACTGGATCATTGTGGGTCTGCTGCTCATGATTTCGCACTCCGCGCGCGGCCCGGTGGATACAACGCCGTTGCCGCCCGGCCAGGAACCCGGTGCGCGCAAGAACTTCCCCGTGCTGCCTGCCAAACCGGCGCCGGATCCCCGTAACAGTCCCGACGCACCCACCGAGGCGGTGAAACAGCTGTGAACCAGGCCATCCGCAATTCATGGATTGCCGCCATCGCGATGTTCGTGCTGATCTTCGGCGCGCTCAGCTATGTGCAGGTGGTTGGCGCCGACGAGCTTAAGGCCAACGCCTGGAACAGGCGCGCCATCCTGCAGAACTACTGCAACGACCGCGGTGCGATCATTGTCGGCGGCACCCCGGTGGCAGAGTCCGTGCCCGCCACGGAAAGCTGCAAATTCCAGCGGACCTACTCCCAGCCCGAGCTCTACGCGGGCGTCACCGGCTACTTCTCCAAGAACTACGGCCTCACCGGACTCGAGAAGTCCATGAACGATGTCCTGGCCGGCAGCTCGGACCAGCAGTTCCTGGACCGGGTGGGCCAGTTGTTCCTCGGCAACCAGCCCAAGGGCGCGTCCGTGGAGCTGACCCTGGACCCCAAGCTCCAGAAGCTGGCGTACGACCTCATCCCGGACGGCATTCGCGGGCACATCGTGGTCACCAACCCGAAGACCGGCGCGGTCCTGGCCATGGTGTCCAAACCGTCCTATGACCCCAACCTGATTGCCACCCAGGACGCTGCCGCCGAACAGGCCAACTACACCGAGCTGAACCAGGTCCCCGGGATCAACCTGAACCAGAACGTCTCTGGACCCACGGGCGAGCTGCTGGCACCGGGATCGGTGTTCAAGCTCATCGACACCTCTGCGGCGCTGAAATCGGGCAAGTATAACAAGGACAGCGACCTGCCCAACCCGGCCGAGATGTCCTTCCCCGGCATCGACTACAAGCTGCCCAACTACGCGGGCGGCAACTGCTACACGCGCACGACGGCGTCGTTCGCGTTTGCCCTGCAGCAGTCCTGCAACACACCGTTCGCCAGCATCGCCCTGGACCTGAAGCAGAAAGCCATCGCGGACGAGGCGGAGAAATTCGGCTTCGGCCAGGACTTCGGCGACCAGCTCAAGCTGGACAGTGCCCCAAGCTTCTTCCCGACCGAACCGCTGGACGACGCCGGGCTGGCGCAGTCCTCGATCGGCCAGCGCGACGTCCGCGCCACGCCGCTGCAGATCAACACCATGACGGCGGCGATCGCCAACGACGGAGTGCAGATGCAGCCGAACCTGATCAAGGCCGTACGCGCCCCCGACCTGCGGACGATCAACGAACCGAAACCACAGGCCCTGCGCACCGCCACGACTCCGGAGATCGCACGGCAGATCAACGAGTGGATGGTCAGCGTTGTCGACGACGGCATCGCACACCGTGCGGCCGTGCCCGGTGTCCAGGTGGCCGGCAAGACCGGTACCGCGGAACTCGGCAACGGCCTGAACAATTCTTGGTTTACCGGGTTTGCCCCGGCAAATGACCCGCAAGTGGCCGTCACCATCGTCATGGAAGGCGTAGACATCACCACTGGCGCAAACCTAACCAGTCCGAACGCGAAGAAGATTTTTGAGGCGGTGTTGAATAAGTGAGGCCTACTTCGGGAATCACCCTCGGCGGCAGATTCCAGCTGACCACGCGCATTGCGATCGGCGGCATGGGAGAAGTCTGGAAAGCCAAAGACCTGATCCTTGGCCGCATCGTCGCCATCAAGGTGCTCAAGGAGGAATACACGGGCGACCCCGGTTTCCTGCAGCGCTTCCGCGCCGAGGCACGCCATACCGCCCTGCTGAACCACGTGGGCATCGCCAACGTCTTCGATTACGGCGAGGAAGAGGGTTCCGCCTACCTGGTCATGGAACTGGTTCCGGGCCAGCCGCTGAGCAGCATCATCGAGCACGAACAAGTGCTTTCCCCGGACCGCACCCTTTCGATGATCGCCCAGACGGCGCGGGCCCTGGCAGTCGCCCACGCCCAGGGCCTCGTGCACCGCGACATCAAGCCGGGGAACCTGCTCATCACCCCCGACGGCCGCGTCAAGGTCACCGACTTCGGCATCGCGCGCCTGGCCGACCAGGTTCCGCTGACCCAGACCGGCCAGGTGATGGGCACCGCCCAGTACCTGGCGCCCGAACAGGCCACGGGGCAGACTGCCACCGGAGCCTCGGACATCTACTCCCTCGGCGTCATCGGCTACGAGTGCCTCACGGGCCACCGGCCGTTCTCCGGGGAATCCCAGATCGCCATCGCGCTGGCCCAGGTCAACGATGCGCCTCCGCCCCTGCCGGACACACTGCCCAGACCCGTCCGCGCCCTGCTGATGTCCATGCTGGCCAAGGATCCGAAGAACCGCCCGGCCGATGCCATCAAGCTGTCCGAGGCGGCCGAGGCCATCCGCAACGGTGATATCGCCGCCGCACACGCAGCCGTACCGGGCATGCTGCTTTTCGAGGCAGCCACCGGGCCCATCACGGCCCCCGTCGACGTCCCCACAGCGGCCACCAGCGTCATTGGCTCCAGCGCCGCAGAGGACAAGTCGACGTCGGCGACGTCCGCGCTGCCCGTAGTGGGCGCCGCCGGTGCAGGTGCAGCCGCGGGCCTGGCAGCAGGCGCTGCCGCAGCCAGCGGCTACGGCGCCCGCAACGCTCTCAACCGCGCCGATGCCCTGGCGGCCGAGCGAAGCTGGGTGCAGGAAGAGGAGGAAGAAGACTACGACGAGCCGGAGGAGGAGCCGAAGCGCCGCGGACGCAGCCCGTGGACGTGGCCGCTGATTGCGCTGATCCTGCTGGTGGTGTTCGCCCTGGTCGGTGTGGTCCTGAGCCAGGCCGGCAGCCTCTTCCCCTCGCAGGGTCCGGCCACGAGCAGTGCCACGTCCAGCATCGCGAAACCGAGCAGTGCCACGCCGTCGGCGTCCTCGGCTTCCCCGACCGAGACCCCCACCCCCACGCCCAGCTCCGCGACACCCACCGAATCCACCCCGGCCGCGGTCAACCTGATCCCGGACGCCTACCTCGGGCGGCCGTACAACGATGTCCGCAATGAGCTGATCGGCAAGGGGCTGCAAGTCACTGGTGTCGAGGTCGTCAACGACGCGACGCCAGGCACCGTCACCAACATCGATCCCTCCGGTGCGGTCCAGCCCGGCACCACCATCACGGTCAGCTACTCCAAGGGCCCGGAAATGGTCGACGTCCCGTCCATCAAGGCGGGCGCCAGCGAGGCTGAAGTCCAGCAGGCAATCCAGGACGCCGGGCTGCGCTGGGCCAAGGGAGCCGACGTCAGTCCCACAAACAAGAAGGAAGATCCGGGCACTTTCGTGAGCTCGCAGCCTCCTTCCGGGTCCAAAGTGACCGCGGGAAGCGTCGTGACCTACCACCTCGCCAAGGCCACGGCCGCATCCCCTTCACCTTCAGCTACCAAGTCCGGACCCTAAACGATCATGAGCAATACACCCCGCACTCCGTCGCACAGGGAGGAACGCCCGGCGAACACGCAGCGCGTCCTCAGCGGGCGCTATGAGCTGGGTGAGCTGATCGGCCGTGGCGGCATGGCGGATGTTTTCCGCGGCCTCGATACCCGGCTGGGACGTACCGTGGCCGTCAAGCTGCTGCGCCCGGACCTGGCCCGGGATCCGCAGTTCCAGGCCCGCTTCAAGCGCGAGGCCCAGGCTGTCGCGGCACTCAACCACCCCTCGATCGTGGCTGTCTTCGACACCGGGGACCACGCGGTCCCCGGTGACCACGACGACAGCGTCCGGGTGCCCTACATCGTGATGGAGTTCGTTTCCGGCAAGACCATCCGCGACATGGTGCGGGCCAAGGACGTCACCATCGACCAGGCGATCGACTTCACCCTGGGCGTGCTGTCCGCGCTCGATTACAGCCACAAGGCCGGGATCGTGCACCGCGACATCAAGCCCGCCAACGTGATGTTTTGCCCCGATTCAAACAGCGTCAAGGTCATGGACTTCGGAATCGCCCGCGCCATTGCGGATTCGTCCGCCACCATGACACAGACGCAGGCCGTCGTCGGCACGGCGCAGTACCTGTCCCCGGAACAGGCGCGGGGCGAAGCCGTCGACGCGCGCAGCGACCTGTACTCCGCCGGATGCCTTCTCTACGAGATGCTGACCGGCCGGCCGCCCTTCATCGGCGACAGCCCCGTCTCCGTGGCCTACCAGCACGTTCGCGAGATCCCCGAGCCCGCCAGCAGCCTCAATCCCGAAGTCTCCGCCGCGCTGGACAGCGTGTTGATGAAGGCCCTGCAGAAGAACCGCGCCGACCGTTTCCAGGACGCCGCCGCCTTCCGCCGCGCCCTGCGGGCCGCGCGCAGCGGCGTTCCGGTGACGGCGCCGTCCGCCAGCGAGGCCCCCACCGACCCCACCAACGAGGTTCCCCGGCACGACCCCCTGGCGCCCACGGCAGCTTTCTCCCTGACCGGCGCCAAGTTCCTCGACGATTCCCCCGGCGGCCGGCTGCGGCCCGCCGAAGAAATACCCGACGACGAGGAAGTGCTGCAGCCGGCTGGCACCGAACTCTATGGCATTGCGGACACCGGCAGCCTGCCGCTGGCGCTGCCGGTCGAACGCGAGCACACCCCGCGCCAGAAGACGCGCCGCCGCACCTGGATCGCGACGCTCGTGGTCCTCACACTGCTGGTGCTGGCCGGCGGCGGCCTGTGGCTGTACAACCTCATGAATCAGGCCCCGCCGCAGGCAACCAAGGTACTGGTTCCCACGGTGACGTCCCTGACGGAATCAGAGGCCCTGCAAAGGCTGTACAACGCAGGTTTCAAGCCACAGCTCCAACGGCTGCAGCACGAGAGCATTCCCAAAGGCACCGCGATTGGCACCGTGCCGACGTCGGGGAGTTCCATGGACGCCAACTCGGACATCATCCTCAACATCTCCGAGGGCCCCAGCGCGATCACCATCCCGACGGACCTGCCCGGCCGGACCGAGGCGGCAGCCCGCGATCTTCTCCACCAAACGGGGCTGACTGGCGCCCTCACCACCAAGATGTCCAACAACCCCACCGTTCCGGTCGGCATTGTCATCACCACCAACCCGGCCCCGGGCCAGGTTGTGGCCGTGGCGGACGCGGTCGAAATCGTCGTCTCCACCGGCAAGGTGGCTGTGCCGCAGCTGATCGGGCTGCCGCTGGCGGAGGCGGAGGCGAAACTGAAGGAACAGGGCCTGGTGCTCAAGGCCACCGAGGTGGAGAACTCCCAGGTGGCTCCGGGCAAGGTGACAGGCCAGGCCGATGCCGCGGATTCGCTCGTCGAACAGGGCAAGACCATTACCGTGACCGTGGCGAAGGCACCGGCGCCGCCGCCGCCGCCGCCCCCGCCGTCGCCCACGCCGACGCCGACGAAGAGCGCGTCCAAAGAGGACGCGGCCCTGGGCGGACTGTTCCCCTAACCCGGTCGGGAAAAACCTAAGGTGCCGGCTACCGCCGCGCCCGAGCTTCCAGTGCCTGCCGGGTCAGTGCTTGATGAGCGGGCTCAGGTCCGCTGCCCGTTCGGCAGCGCCCGCCATGCCCAGCGACTCCAGCCAGTTGCCGAGCATCTGGTAGCCGCCTTCGGTCAGGACGGATTCCGGGTGGAACTGGACGCCGCACAGCGGGGCGGTGCGGTGCTGCAGGCCCATCACCACACCGGTGCCCGTTTCCGCGGTGATCTCCAGGACCTCCGGGATGCTCTCGCGGACAGCGGCCAGCGAATGGTAGCGGGTGGCCGTGAGGGGCGACGGGAGCCCCGCAAAGACGCTGGTTCCATGGTGTTCGACGAGGGAAGTCTTGCCGTGCATCAGTTCGGGAGCGTGCGTCACGGTTCCGCCGTAGGCCTCCGCCAGCGCCTGGTGCCCCAGGCAGACACCCAGCATGGGCTTGTCGTGGCTGCCGCACCACTTGATCAGCTCAATGCAGACGCCGGCCCCGGCTGGATTCCCCGGACCGGGAGAGATAAGGACCCCGTCCCGCGCCTCGGCCATTTCGATCGCCTCGGCGAGCGTGACGTCGTCGTTGCGGACTACGGTGGTCTCCGCACCGAGCTCCTGGAGATAGCCGACCAGGGTGTAGACAAAGCTGTCGTAGTTGTCTACGACCAGGATCTTCGTTGTGCTCATGGGTGCCTTGCCGAACCAATCGTTGAATCTGTTAACTGGGTGAATTGCGCCAGCCAGGGAAAAAGGAACTGAACCATCAATACCAGTGCTCCGGCCGCCAGCACCAGCGCGGTCGCAATCCTGAGCCACAAGGGCCCGGGAAGGCGGCGGAAAAGCCAGCCATACATTCGTCAGCCTTCCCCGGCCGCGCGGGCCGCCCGGGAAATTTCAGCCGGCGGTCCAGCCGAAAGGGACTGCCACCGCTCCAGCAGGGCGTAGGCCACAAAGCGTTCCTCGGAGCCAAACCGCGGGTTGCAGCTCGTCATGGTCAGGTAGCTCTCTGTCGGCGCGGCGCCCGGCCGCATCGGCACCGGCAACAGCACATCGGTCCGCGAGGGGAGGACTGTCTGGCTGTTCCGGAACACGTAGACATAGTAGCCCTCACGGGTCTGGACGTAGATCCGGTCCCCGGGCACCAGGGCGTCGATATGGTCCAGGACGGCGCCGTGGGTCTGCCGGTGCCCTGCCAGGGCGAAGTTTCCCGCAGCCCCTGGCATGGCCGTGCCCTGATAGTGCCCGATGCCCAGAGTGTCCAACACCGCCGGAGTGGTTCCCTGAACGATTGGACGCGTGTATCCGGCGCCGAAACGGGGAACATACAGGATGCCGATGGTCGCGCCCTCGGCCGGTTCGGGCGCGACGGCGGGATCCGGGGCAACAGCCGACGGCAGAGGCGGCGCTGCGGGAGCGGCTGTTCCAATCCCGCGGGCAAAGTCGTGCACCGCCTCGCGCTGCCGGGCGTCGGAGGCCACATTCGTCCACCACAACTGCCAGGCTACAAAGAGCAGGACAATGACGCCCACGGTCAGGAGCAGCTCGCCCGCGACGTGGATGGAGCGCAGGAGCAGCCCGCGGCGGCTGCGCGCCGTCCGGCCGGATTCCTGCTCCAACTCCAGCACTGCGGGTTCTCCTCCAAGACGGTTGCGCGGGTCCACGGCGTGGCCGGAACTACAGCTAGAATTGTGCGACACAAGAATTCAAGCTCGACCAAGAGCACGTTGGCCGGCGGGGGCTCGCTTCCTGCAGGATACCAAGCCACGTTGGCCGCTCTTGTTCCAGCCCGCCAAGGAGGATCAGTGCCCGAGTCGAAGCCGCGTAAAAGGACTGCCCGTGTGGCCCCGCAGACTTCTGCCGCGGAGGCCTACAAGCCCAATCCGGTCTGGTTCAAGCCCGTCATGTTTGGCCTGATGATCATTGGCCTGCTGTGGATCATCACGTTCTACATCACAGAGGGCGCCTTCCCGGTTCAGGCTTGGGGCTCGTTGAACATCGTCGCCGGCTTCGGAATCGCGATCATCGGCTTCCTGATGACCACACGCTGGCGTTCCTGACACCAGGCCCGCGCGGCGCAGATCCCTGACGGGCCGGTACACACAGTGTGCCGGCCTTCGCCGTTAACCCACAGCATTAGTCCCGGCCCAGCGAAGGAATCCAGATGACCCCGGCAGTAAACGGCTCGACCATTGGCGACGACGGACTGGCGCGGCCGGCGTGGGCCGCCGTGGATCCCATGCTGCGCGAGTATTACGACTCCGAGTGGGGCATGCCCGTCCGGGACGAACAGGGCCTCTACGAACGCATCAGCCTCGAGGGATTTCAGGCGGGGCTTTCATGGGCGACAATCCTGCGCAAGCGGCCCGCTTTCCGCGCGGCGTTCAAGGAGTTCGACCCGGAACTGGTGGCGCGCTTCACGGACGCCGATGTGGAGCGGCTCATGCTCGATGCCGGGATCGTCCGGAACCGGCTGAAGATCCAGGCAACCATCACCAATGCCCGCGCTACTCTGGCGTTGAGGGACGACGGCGGCCTGGCTGACTTCGTATGGGCGTTCCAGCCGCCCTCCACACCCCGGCCGAACTCCCTGGATGAGGTCCCCACCACCTCGGCCGAGTCCGTCGCGCTCTCCAAGGCGCTGCGCAAGAAGGGCTTCGCCTTCGTGGGGCCCACCACGATGTTCGCGCTCATGGAGGCCATCGGAATGGTGGACACCCATCTGCTGGACAGCCACCGGCGCGGGTCATCGGGCGTCTGGCCACATTGACCCGGCGGCGACCCGGCGAGGTCCCGCCTCATTATCCACAGCTGTGCACAAGTCTGGGGAAACTTATCCACACTGTTCATAAGTTCCGGGTCTTCATGCGGTTCAGCCGGGTTCGGCGGCCACAGCGGGGCGCAAAGCCACTGTTGAGATCCCCGGCCGGTTCTGAATTACACGGCTGTAAGTTATTAACAGTGTGGATTTCCTGTGGACAAGTTCCCCGATCCCGGCAACAGGCCGCGGATGGCACCGCGGTCCCGCCGCACGGCCGGCTCACGGCAGCCTCGGGGCCGCCTCGGGGCAGGCCGGCCGCCCGACGTTGTGGCCCGTCCCGACCACAGCTGCACCGGGCGAGTTATCCACTTAATAACAGCTCACTACCCACAAGTTATCCACAGCTGGGGATAACAGCCGGCGCATCGGAGCCGCAACCCCCTCTGCCGGGCCATGAGCCGGGTTAAATCCCGCGGATGCTCAGACCATCAAGTTATTAACACTGTGAATAACCCTGTTGAAACACACACCGCGGCCGTCCCACGGCCCGTCGCGACCTGCCGCCGCCGCGCGCGGGCCCTGTGGGGGCGACGGCGCTGGGAGAACGTCGGGGAGACGCGGCGCCGCCTGGAGGTCCTGAGGCACCGGTCCCTAGTGTGCCCGTGGCACCGTTCTGTGGAGTACTCCCTGGGGTGCCCGCGGCGCACGGCCGGAACAGGGCTGGTGCCGCCCGGCGCCAGGCAACAGGGCCTGGGCGGGCACAGTTGTCCACTTACTCACAGGGCAACCCACAGAAGTTATCCACAGGTGTGGAGATCGGGTCGGCAGCATCGCCTGCAAGCTGGATAATCGCCAGCCCGGGCGGTCAGAACCGGGTCGTCACAGTGAACTACACGCTTGTAAGTTATTAACAATGTGGATAACCGCTGTGGAAAACTCTCGGATCCGCACCTGTGAATTCAGGTTCGGGGCGCGGCCCGGGTGTACAGGGGGAAAGACCCACAAAGCGGAGGGAACAGCCAAGGAACACCAGCGAGGGAAACACTGGAAAAGAGTGAAGGGGCCGGGCGTTCAATTCCGGCCGGTTACGGCCGATTGCGGCCGGGGACTTCGGCAGGAGCGGGCTAAGCGCCGGCGCCGGCCATTCGCACGACGGACACGGCGATCACCAGGGCCAGGACCACCGCGAGGCCGATGGCCTGCAGCAGGGTCTGCCGCGGGCCGCGGGGGGTGTAGGCAATCACGGCGGCGCTCAGGGCGCCGGTGACGAGGCCGCCAAGATGGGCCTGCCAGGCGATCTGCGGGACCATGAAGCCGATGACGCCGTTGATGGCAATCAGGACCAGGAGCTGGCGGACTTCGCCGCCGCGCTGGCGCTGGACCACCAGCAGGGCGCCGAACAGGCCGAAGATGGCGCCGGAGGCGCCGACGAGGCCCACCGGGCCGTTCAGCGGATACACCGGGGTCAGCAGGAGGAAGCCGACGGAGCCTCCGACGGCCGAGAGCAGGTAGATGGCCAGGAAGCGGGCGTGGCCCAGCAGCGGCTCGAGGATCTGGCCGAATATCCACAGCGTGTACATGTTCAGGACGATGTGGAGCAGGAATCCCTGCGAGTGCAGGAACGCCGAGGTGAGCATCCGCCACGGTTCAACGCCGGTCAGTGCGGGAGCGTAGGCCAGTTGCTGGTAAATCCCGTCGTTGGGGACTATCCACTGCAGCGCATAGACAAGGGCACACAGCGCGATGATCACGTAAGTGACCACGGGTTTGCCGGCGGTCACGGCGCCGCCGTAGACGGTCCTGACGGCCGGCGTCGTGCGCTTGGTTTCGTTGACACAGTCAACGCATTGGAATCCGACGGCGGCCGCCCGCTGGCAGTCGGGGCACGCAGGGCGCCCGCACCGCTGGCAACGCACATAGGCGGGCCGGTCCGGGTGCCTGGGGCATACCGGGACCTCTGCGGACGGCTCTGCCGCCGGAATTCCGTAGCTCATGGTTGTGGGTTAGAGCTTTTCGATGTCAATGCTGTTAATGGTGACATCCTCGACGGGGCGGTCGCCCATGCCGGTGCGGACGCCTTCGATCGCGTCGACGACCTTCTTGGATTCGTCATCGGCGACCTCACCGAAGATGCTGTGCTTGCCCTGCAGCCAGCCGGTGGGGATGGTGGTGATGAAGAACTGCGAGCCGTTGGTGCCGCGGCCCATCTGGACGCCGGCGTTGGCCATGGCCAGCTTGTACGGCTCGTTGAAAGTCAGTTCCGGGTGGATCTCATCGTCGAACTTGTAGCCCGGTCCACCGGTGCCGCGGCCCAGCGGATCGCCGGCCTGGATCATGAAGTCCTTGATGATGCGGTGGAAGATGGTGCCGTTGTAGAGCGGCGTGCCGGTCTTGTCCTCGCCCGTTTCCGGGTGGGTCCAGGCCTTCTCACCGGTGGCCAGCCCGACGAAGTTGTCGACGGTCTTCGGCGCGTGGTTGCCAAAGAGGTTGACGACGATGTCGCCGAGGCTCGTGTGGATAGTGGCTTTTGCGGTTGCGTTGGCAGTCATAGCGCCCATTCTTCCATGACGGCTACGCCCGCGTAGGGCCGCACAGTCAGTTCCGCGCTGGGTGAAATCCACTGGAAATCGGCCTGAAGAATAGCCGGTGCGTTCCTAGACACGTAGGCTAACAGCAGAACCGTCACATTAATCGGGAGGTAGTTGTGAAGAAAACGGATCGTATTGCCCGTGACTTGGAGCAGTCAGTCAGCACCGGAGTAGACAGCGCCAAGGATTGGGCGGCCCCGCGGGTTGAGGCTGCCGTGAACTGGGCTGTTCCCCGCCTGCAGCACGGACTGGACACCGCCTCTCCCAAGATCCAGGAGGGCCTCAAGTCGGCGGCCCACAATCTGGCCGGCGGCGTTGCCACTGTCACTCCCCGCCTTCAGGATGGCCTGGCCCAGCTGGCGCCGAGGATCCACGATGCCGCGGACAGCGCTACCCCGCGCCTGCACGAAGCTGTGGACAAGGCAGCCCCGGTCATCGCCAATGCACGCGACCGGGTTGTTGTCGAGTACCTGCCCAGGCTTTCCGACCAGATCGGGCAGGCTTCCGTGGCCGTCCACCGCACGTTGGAAAACGCCCCGGCCCACGTGGACGCCGTCGCACAGAAGCTTGTTGATTCCGGTGTTGTCACCGGCGTCCAGACGCAGGCCCAGGCCGTCAAGGGACACGCCAAGAAGGCAGGCAAGAACGCCAGCAAGAACATCAAGGCGGCCGCCAATGAGGTCACCAAGACGGCTAATGCCAAGCTCGCCAAGCAGCAGAAGCCCAAGCACCGCGGCCTGCTGATCTTCGGCATCATCGCTGCCGCCGTTGCAGCCGGTGTCGCCGCCTGGCGGGCGTCCAGGCCGGTGGAGGACCCCTGGAAGGTACCGACGCCGGTAAAGCCCGCCCCCACGGCCGCCCCGGCCGGCGAATCGCTGAAGGACGCCGCCGACAAGGCCGGTTCCGCGACTGTAGCGGCAGCGGACTCCGCGGCTGAGGCATCCAAGGAGGCTTCCGATTCCGCAGCCACCGCGGCGGACAAAGCCACGGAAACGGCCAAGGACGCCGCCGGCAACGCCGCTGAGGCCGCCGACAAGGTTGCCACCGACGCCAAAACGGCCGTACGCAACATCGCGGCCAGCCTGAACAACGGCGCAGACAAGCCCGGCAAGTAGAACCTGGCCGGCACAGGCCGGCTGAGTCGAGACCCTGCGCCGGGCAGTCCCGCTGCCGGCAGGTGACCTGCACTCTCCCAAGGAGGGATTCCGCCACGGTGCGGGATCCCTCCTTTTGTTTGACGCGGCCTCCGCAGGCACGTCACGGTCCGGCTTGAAACGCCAGGCTAGATGCTAAATTTGTGGTGATGTCACCCCATAGATCACCCCAGGATGCCTTGCTCCTTGCTCCGCCGCCGGCTGTGTCTATCGTCATCCCGGCGTACAACGAGGAAAGCGTCATCCGGCAGTGTCTGATCGCCGCGGTTTACCAGTCGGTGCCCGCTCACGAAATCATTGTGGTGGACAACCTGTCCAAGGACCGCACGGCGGAAATCGTGCGGCAGATGCAGCTGGAGTATCCGGAGAGCCCGATCATCCTGCTCAGCCAGGACCGCGACCAGGGGCTCATCCCCACACGCAATTTCGGTCTGGACCACGCCACGGGCGATATCCTCGGCCGGATCGACGCCGATTCCGTGCTGGAACCGGACTGGGTGGAGCAGGTGCAGAAAGCCTTCGCCGACGAGTCTGTGCACGCTGCGACCGGTCCGGTGGTCTATTACGACATGCCCATGCGCCGGTTCGGGCTCAAGGCCGACGACAAAATGCGCCAACTGATGCTCAGGCTTGCCAAGCACCAGTATCACTTCCTCTTCGGTTCCAACATGGCAATGCGCCGCTCGGCCTGGGAGACCATCCGCACGGAAGCCTGCCGCGACGAGCGGGACGAGATGCACGAGGACATCGATCTGTCGCTGCACCTGGCCGACCACGAGCTCCGGATCCAGTACTGGCCGCAGATGATCTCGGGCATGTCGGCCCGGCGGCTGGAGGACTCGCCGCGGGATTACCGCTATTACGTGACGCGCTTTGACCGCACCTACAAGGCCCACAACGTCAAGAAGATGGCACTGAAGGCGCCCATGGTGGTCTTCTTCTCGGTCTACTTCCCGGCGAAACTGCTCCGTGCCATCCACACGGTCAACGTTCCCCAGCCGGCCCGCCGCGGCGGCCAATAGCGGCCAATGGCGGCGGCCACGCGGCCACCGGGAGATGCCGGGGAGATGCGGCCGCCGGGAGCGGCCTAGTCGGTGCCGAGCTCCGCCAGCCGCTCTTCACCGGCTCCCTCGCCCGTTCTCCGGGCGGAGCGTGAGCCTCGCTGCCCCAGGACCACGACGGCGAGCCCCACCAGGATCATCGCCAGCCCCGCGTAGGTTCCAGCCGGCAGCGTCTCGTCCAGGAAGGCTGCGGCCAGGAGCGCCGCTCCGGGGATTTCCAGCAGGATGATCATGGACACCAGCAGCGGGCTCATGGTCGCCAGCAGATAGTTGAACGCGGTGTGCCCCACCAGCTGTGCGCACACGGTAATGGCGAGGATCCCCAGCCAGCCGGTGGCTTCGAACCCTGCCAGCGGCTGTCCAGCCAACAGCGCCATCCCCGCCACAATCGCGGCGCACATGCCGTAGCACAGGGTCGTATAGACGCCGGTGCCCATGCTCTGTCGCGCCTTGCCTCCGGCGAGCGTGTAGATGCCCGCCAGGGCGCCGCCGGCGACGGCCAGGAGATCGCCCACAAGCGCCTCGGGCGAGGAACCCATATCAAAACCGGTGATTGTCACGACACCGCCGAAGGCGAGCCCCAGCCCTACCAGGACCGGCCAGCGGAACCGGACTCCCCGGAAGAGTTGGAAGATCGCGATCCAGCCTGACTGAAGGCACACCAGCGCCGTCGCCGCCGCGACCGACGTCAGCTGCAGGGAGGTAATGAAGCACGCGAAGTGCAGGGCCAGGGCCACCGCCGCGGCGAGCGACCAGCGGAACTCGGCTCCGGTCACCTTTCCGAACTGACGGGGGTTGCGGACCACAACCGGACCGGCCATCACGACTGCTCCAATGGCGTTGCGCCAGAAAGCGATGGCGAGGGCACTGACCGACGTGGCGCCCAGCGTGGCGGCAATGAGGGGCCCCGACGAGGCCACACCCAGCACGCCTACGGCCGCAAGTAAGAAGTTCACGCTCCAACACTAATGGGACGGACAGCAGGGGCCCTTACGGCCGCTGCTCCTTGACGGGTGGATACCGCGGTGCCAATCTTAAGGCGCGGTCTCACGTTCCGGTCTCGCCATCATCGAAGAAGGAGACCATCATGGCGTCAATGATCCGCAAGAGCCTGGACGATCCCGAAGAGACGCGCCCCGTTGCCGAGGGCATGGGTCAGGTGGATCTCGTCAACCTCGAGGCCGGCCCGGTTGGACGGGCCACCTTCCTTCCGGGCTGGAAATGGTCAGACCACGTCAAGCCGATCGCCAAAACTGACAGCTGCATGGCCAGCCATACCGGCTACACGATTTCCGGCCGCATCAAAGTCGTCATGGACGACGGCGAAGAACTCGAATTCGGGCCCGGCGACTTCGGTGTGATTCCGCCGGGCCACGACGCCTGGGTCCTCGGCGACGAGCCCTACGTGTATATCGACTGGCAAGGGATGGCGGACTACGCCAAGCCGAAGGAGTGAGTGGGGAAGGCATGAAAAAAGCCCCGGACAACGTTTCCGCTGTCCGGGGCTTTTCCTATGGTGGAGGCACGGGGACTCGAACCCCGAACCCCCTGCTTGCAAAGCAGGTGCGCTACCAATTGCGCCATGCCCCCATAAGAAGCAACCAGACAATCATACCCTAGGTCCGGAGAGCCGGTTTCCAGCTTCCATCCCCAGATTCTGGGCTAGTCAACCGTATCGGTTGAATTGCTCCAGACCACTTTCCGGGCTTCGGATTCCTGCACTTTCCTGTAGAGGAGGACGCCTGCGACCGTGGCTGCGATAACCAGCAACTTCTTCACATGCACCCCGTTCCGGTTCTGTCATGGACGAACCTTCACTAACCTCTGCCAGAACCAGTACAGGCTCCGTGGGCGTACCAGGACTTGAACCTGGGACCTCTTCGTTATCAGCGAAGCGCTCTAACCGCCTGAGCTATACGCCCCGATGCCTCATCGGGCCGAGATATGACTGTACAGCACATCCCGGCCCGATCTCAAATCGAGGCCTTTTTCCGCGGGAATCCGCGGAAAAGTACGGGAATTAGTCGTCCGTGAGGGTCACGCCGATGCCGCCGACGAGCGTCGCGGCAATGTTGTAGAGCACCGCCGAAAGCATCGACAACGCCGTCAGCAGCACCACATTGATCACGGCGATGATGGTGGCGAATGAAGCCACCTGGCCCAGGGATGCCACCTTCTTCAATTCGAAGCCGCCGCCTTCAGAGCCCGCGAGGGTCCCGAGCAGGCTGTCCACCTGGTCAAAGATCCCGGTCAGGTCCAGGACGGTCCAGAGCACGATCGCCGCCACGACGGTGACGATTCCCAGCGCTACGGAGAGCAGGAAGGCCATTTTCAGCACGGACCAGGGGTCCACCTTGCTGACCAGCAGCCGGGCACGGCGCACCTTGGCCTTGGGAGCGGGCTTGATCAGCCCGGCAGTGCCTTGCCCGCCGGACTGGGCGGGGCGCTGCCCCGGGACGGCTGGGCGCTGGCCGGGGACCGTGGGGCGCTGGCCGGGTGCGGCGGGCCGCTGGCCCGTTCCCGTGGCTGCGCCGGACACGCCGGGGCGCTGCTGCGGACGCGAGGGGGCGCCTACGCGCGGTGCGGCGGCGGGCTGCCGCACTCCGCTCGGCACGCCGCTGCTCGGCTTGGGATATGAGTCGGAATTACTCACTCGTTACCTCCGGTATTGTCTTCGTCCAGCTCGGCATTGCCTGATGACTCATCTGACTCCGGGGCCGGTACTGATTCTGCCGCTGCGGACTCCTCATGCAGTCCGCCATCTTCAGCCAACGTTACGTCATCGGGCGTGGATGCCCGATTTTCGGTCACGTCTGCGGTATTTTCGCCGGTGTCTTCACCGGCATCTTGACCTTCGGCCGGTTCCTCGACTTCGAGCCCGCGTTCGCTGTTGCGCGCGACGGCGATGATGCGGTCGTTCTTGTCCGGCTTGGCAAAGATCACGCCCATGGTGTCGCGGCCCTTGGCCGGCACGCCGCTGACCGACGAGCGGACCACCTTGCCGCCTTCCATGACCACCAGGACTTCGTCTTCCTCGTTGACAATGAGGGCCCCGACGAGGTGGCCGCGTTCTTCCTGGTACTTGCCCACCTTGATGCCAAGGCCACCGCGGCCCTGGAGGCGGTATTCCTCCACAGCGGTCCGCTTGGCGAAGCCGCCTTCGGTGACAATGAAGACAAACGAACCGTCCTGCACGACGTCGGCCGCCAGCAGTTCGTCGTCCTCGCGGAACTTCATGCCGGTCACGCCCGAGGTGGCACGGCCCATCGGGCGCAGCGCATCGTCCGTCGCGGTGAAGCGGACGGACTGGCCCTTGCGGGAGACCAGCATGAGGTCATCGGTCTCGGACACCAGCTGGGCCGAGACAAGCTCATCGCCGTCGCGCAGGTTGATGGCGATGACGCCGGCGGACCGGTTGGTGTCGTAGTCCTCCAGACGGGTCTTTTTGACGAGGCCGCGTTTGGTGGCGAGCACCAGGTACGGGGCGTGCTGATAGTCGCGCAGGTCCAGCACCTGGGCGATGTGCTCGTCCGGCTGGAACGCCATCAGGTTTGCCACGTGCTGGCCCTTGGCGTCGCGGCCGGCTTCCACGAGCTCGTACGCCTTGGCGCGGTAGACCCGGCCCAGGTTGGTGAAGAAGAGCAGCCAGTGGTGGGTGGTGGTGACGAAGAAGTGTTCGACGACGTCGTCGCCGCGCAGCTGCGCGCCCTTGATGCCCTTGCCGCCGCGCTGCTGCGAGCGGTAGTTGTCGCTGCGGGTGCGCTTGACGTAGCCGCCGCGGGTAATGGTGACGACCATTTCCTCCTCGGGGATCAGATCCTCGATGGACATGTCGCCGTCGTAGCCCAGCAGGACCTTGGTGCGGCGGTCATCGCCGTGCTTGGCCACGATCTCCGAGAGTTCGGTGCTGATGATCTCGCGCTGGCGCTCCTCCGAGGCCAGGATCGAGTTGTATTCGACGATCAGGGCCTCAAGTTCGGCGTGCTTGTCCTGGATCTTCTGGCGCTCCAAGGCGGCGAGCCGGCGCAGCTGCATGTCCAGGATGGCCCGGGCCTGCACCTCGTCGATGTCCAGCAGCTCCATCAGCCCGTCGCGGGCCGCTTCGGTGGTGGTGGACGCACGGATCAGGGCAATGACCTCATCGAGCGCATCCAGCGCCTTGAGAAGGGCCCGCAGGATGTGCGCTTCCTCCTCCGCCTTCCGCAGCCGGTACCGGGTGCGGCGGGCAATGACGTCCATCTGGTGCGTGACCCAGTGCCGGATGAAGGCATCGAGGCTGAGCGTGCGCGGCACGCCGTCGACGATCGCGAGCATGTTGGCGGCGAAGTTGTCCTGCAGCTGGGTGTGCTTGTAGAGGTTGTTCAGCACCACCTTGGCCACGGCGTCGCGCTTGAGCACGATCACCAGTCGCTGGCCGGTGCGGCCCGAGGTCTCGTCGCGGAGGTCGGCGATGCCGGAGATCTTGCCGTCCTTGACGAGTTCGGCGATCTTGATGGCCAGGTTGTCCGGGTTGGCCTGGTACGGCAGCTCGGTGACCACCAGGCACGTGCGGCCCTGGAGTTCCTCGACGTTGACCACGGCGCGCATCGTGATGGAGCCGCGGCCCGTGCGGTAGGCGTCCTCGATGCCCTTGTGGCCCAGGATCGTGGCGCCGGTCGGGAAGTCCGGTCCCTTGACGCGCTGGATCAGCTCTTCGAGCAGCTCTTCGCGGCTGGCGGTCGGGTTGGCCAAGTACCACTGCACACCGTCGGCGACCTCACGGAGGTTGTGCGGCGGGATGTTGGTGGCCATGCCGACGGCGATGCCCGAGGAACCGTTCACCAGCAGGTTCGGGAACCGGGCCGGCAGGATGGTCGGCTCCTGGTTCTTGCCGTCGTAGTTGTCCTGGAAGTCGACGGTTTCCTCGTCGATGTCCCGGACCATCTCCATGGCCAGCGGCGCCATCTTGGTTTCGGTGTACCGCGGGGCGGCCGCGCCGTCGTTGCCGGGCGAGCCGAAGTTGCCCTGGCCCAGTGCCAGCGGGTAGCGCATGGTCCAGTCCTGGATCAGGCGGACCAGGGCGTCGTAGATCGCGGTGTCGCCGTGCGGGTGGTACTGGCCCATGACCTCGCCCACCACGCGGGCACACTTGTTGAAGGAGCGTTCCGGGCGGTAGCCGCCGTCGAACATCGCATAGAGCACGCGGCGGTGGACGGGCTTGAGGCCGTCGCGGACATCCGGCAGGGCACGGCCCACGATCACAGCCATGGCGTAGTCGAGGTAGGAGCGCTGCATTTCGGTCTGCAGATCCACCTGCTCGACGCGGTCGGTCAGTACGTCGCCATCGAGGATGGCGCCTTCAAGGACGGGCTCGGAGCCGGCCGGCACCTCTGGTGTTTCGTCACTCATAGTCTATATTTTCCGTTTCAGGTATATATCAGTCCGGGCATATTCGGGGCTTGACTGCCCTCTAGATGTCCAGGAACCGAACGTCCTTGGCGTTCTGCTGAATGAAGTTTCGGCGCGATTCAACGTCCTCGCCCATCAGGACCGAGAAGATCTGGTCCGCCGCCAGGGCATCGTCCATCGTCACCTGCAGCAGGGTCCGGTGGTCCGGGTCCATGGTGGTGTCCCACAGTTCCGTGTAGTCCATTTCACCGAGGCCCTTGTAGCGCTGAATGCCGTTGTCCTTGGGGATGCGGCGGCCGGCGGCCTGGCCCGAGAGTAGCTTCGCGTCGCGTTCACGGTCGCTGTAGACGTAGTCGTGCGGGGCATTGGACCACTTGATCCGGTACAGCGGCGGCTGCGCGAGGTAGACGTAGCCGTTTTCGATCAGCGGGCGCATGTAGCGGAACAGCAGCGTCATCAGCAGCGTCGTGATGTGCTGGCCGTCGACGTCGGCATCGGCCATGAGCACGATCTTGTGATAGCGCAGCTTGGCGATGTCGAAGTCCTCGCCAATGCCGGTGCCGAATGCCGTGATCATGGACTGGACCTCGGCATTGCCGAGCGCCTTGTCCAGCCGGGCACGCTCGACGTTCAGGATCTTGCCGCGCAGCGGCAGGATGGCCTGGGTCTCCGGGTTGCGGCCGCGCTTGGCGGAACCGCCGGCCGAGTCACCCTCCACGATGTAGACCTCGCACCTCTCCGGGTTCTTCGAGGAGCAGTCGGACAGCTTGCCGGGCATGCCGAAGGATTCCAGCGGGCTCTTGCGGCGGGCGTTGTCCCGGGCCTTCCGGGCGGCCATGCGCGCCTGGGCTGCGGAGATCGCCTTGCGGATGACGTCCCGGGCGGGACCGGGGTTGCGCTCGAGCCAGTCGCCCAGGCCGTCCGTGACAACGCGCTGGACAAAGCCCTTGACCTCGGAGTTGCCGAGCTTGGTCTTGGTCTGGCCCTCGAACTGCGGTTCGGAGAGCTTCACGGAAATGACTGCCGTCAGGCCCTCGCGGATGTCGTCCCCGGTGAGGTTGTCTTCCTTTTCCTTGATGATGTTCTTCTCCCGCGCATAGCGGTTGATGAGTGAAGTCATCGCGGCGCGGAAACCCTCTTCGTGGGTGCCGCCCTCATGCGTGTTGATCGTGTTGGCGTAGGTGTGGACGCTTTCGGAGTACGCGTTGGTCCACTGCATCGCCATTTCCAGGGCAATGTGCCGTTCCGTGTCCTCGGTTTCGAAGGCGATGACGTCCTCGTGGACCACATCAACCTTCTTGCCGGAGTTAAGGTGCTTGACGTAGTCCAGCAGGCCGTCGTCGTACTGGTAGACCACGGTGTGGAATTCCGCGGCGATCTCACCTTCGGTGGGGACGGTGTCCAGGTCCAGGTCGTCGTCCTCGGACGATTCCTCCGGAGCGCGGCGCTCGTCCGTCAACGTGATGCGCAGGCCCTTGTTGAGGAATGCCATCTGCTGGAAGCGGGCCCGCAGTGTTTCGAAGTCGAAGTCGGTGCTCTCGAAGATGCTGGCATCGGGGTAGAACGTCTGGGTGGTGCCGGTCTCGGTGGTTTCCTCGCCCTCGACCAGGCCGCCTTGCGGCTTGCCGCCGTCAGCGAAAGACATCCGCCAGACGTGTCCCTGGCGGCGGACCTCGGTGTCGACCCGGCTGGAGAGTGCGTTGACCACCGAAATGCCGACGCCGTGCAGGCCGCCGGAGACAGCATATCCGCCGCCGCCGAACTTGCCGCCGGCGTGCAGGATCGTCATGACGACTTCCACGGTGGGCTTGTGCTCGGTGGGGTGCATGTCCACGGGGATGCCGCGGCCGTTGTCGACCACCTTGACCCCGCCGTCGGCCTGCAGCACGATTTCGATGTGCGTGCAGTAGCCGGCCAGGGCCTCGTCCACTGAGTTGTCCACCACTTCATAGACCAGGTGGTGCAGGCCGCGGGGGCCGGTGGAGCCGATGTACATGCCGGGACGTTTCCGGACAGCTTCCAGGCCTTCAAGTACGGTGATGTCGCTGGCGCCGTATTCGCGCGATGTCGCGGTCCCCGACGGCGCCGCCACCGCAGCCTCTTGTTCCACCGCTTCCGCTACGTCTTCCACTGCCGGGATCTCTGCATTGTCGTTAGCCACAGGCGCTTTCGACTCCTCTATGTTCGTTGAAGGCCGGCGGTTGCCCCTTCCGTGGAAAAGGCTCCTGCCAACAGGCACGTCACTGACGACGCCGGGTGTTTCCGCTGACTTGGGGATCCCGTCCGCCGCACGCTGAAATTGCGTCGGAAACGGACTCAGTCAACGCTTCACCGGCGCCCAGTTATCTACACCGATTCTATCGTGTTATAGGGGCCAAACTTGCATTCCAGGGCGCCAAACGGGCGGGAAAGTGCCGCTGGGAGGGCGCTGGCTCCCCCTGCAAGGCTTTCGGGGTCCAGCCCTAGGGTTCCTATACGACTCCGGGAGGTTCAAGCGCCCTACACGCCGCTTGCGGATTTTTCAAGGGTTTTTGCAAGAAGTGCTTCAGATCCGGTGCCCGCCATTGGGCCGGGGCTATCCGTACGTGTCGCGGGGACCCCGGCCGTTGACCGTCCGGAGGCCCTTGCGCCAGCTCGGGGCGGCGGGTCCGAGCACCTGGATGCTGGTGACGACGCCATCGCCAAGCTCGGTCCGGAATTTTTCCAGCAGGCTGCTGCTGAGCAGCCGCAGCTGGGTTGCCCAAGCCGTGGAATCGGTCCGCACATGCAAGGTGGTGTCGGTAAAACTCTCGGGAGTGCAGTGCGCCGAGATCTCCGGGCCCACCAGCACGGCCCACTGCGCCATGACGGACCCGACGGCCACCGGCGAGCTCCAGCCGCGTTCGGCCACGAGGCGTCCCACGACTTTTCCGAGGCCCAACGGATCCCTGCCGGTACCGTGGAATTGGGAGAACCCGCGGGTTCCAGCGCTGCGGGCAGGCTTTTGGGTGCTGCCGGGCCGCGGCGGCGCCTTTCGGCGGATTTCGCCCCGGGCCGCGGCGGCGTCGCGCATCCGGTTCAATGCGGCCTGCGCGGCATCGATATCGTCGGGGTCACGGCCGGGCTGCAGGCCGCCGTCGGTATCCTTATTCATCGATTTTCCTGCTCATCGATTCCTCCCGGGATGACCTTCACCCGCCGTCCGGTCAGCTCCGCCGGGATATCGTCCTCGACGGCGGCAGTGACCAGCACTTGCTCGGCGCCGGATACTATTGCCGCCAGTTTACGCCGCCGCTGGACGTCGAGTTCGGCAAAGACATCGTCCAGAATCAGGATCGGGGGCGAACCGCCCGTGCGGGCATCGTCGAGCATGACGTAGTAGGAGGCCAGGCGCAGGGACAGGCACATGGACCAGGTTTCCCCGTGGGAGGCGTAGCCCTTGGCCGGTGCCGATCCAAGCACGAGCTCAAGTTCGTCGCGGTGTGGCCCGACCAGCGAAATTCCCCGTTCCAGTTCCTTGCGCCGGGCTGCGGCGAAGGCCTGGATGTAGCGGTCGGTGAGCTGCTCGACGGAGAGCAGGCGCAGGTCGTCCGCCGGCGCGGCCTCATCGGCTGCGGTTCCGTCCGCAGGCCTGGAATCCGCTGGTCCTGAGGTGGCGCCGTCGTCGTCCAGGCTGTCCTGCAGCGTGGAACGGTACACCGCAGAGGCCTCCTTGGAGCCGTCGGTCAGCTGCGCGTAGGCGTTTTTCAGGTGCGGTTGCAGCCGGTCCACCAGCTCCAGGCGCGCGTGCAGCAGCTCAGCCCCGGCCCGGGCCATGTGCTGGTCCCAGACATCGAGCGTTGCCTCGTGGCCGGTGCTGAATTTTCCAGCGCGGGCCGACTTGAGCAGCGCGTTGCGCTGCTTCAGGACCCGGTCATAGTCGCTCCTGGTCGCGGCGTGGCGCGGCATGAGACTGACCAGGAGCTCGTCCAGGAACCGGCGGCGGCTGGACGGATCGCCCTTGACCAGCGCCAGGTCCTCCGGCGCGAAGAGCACCGTCTGGCAGATCCCGAGCAGGTCCCGGGCGCGGACCGGATTGCTCCGGTTGATCCGTCCGCGGTTTGCCCGGCCCGCGTTGATTTCCAGCTCCAGCACGGTGGACTGCTCGCCACGGACCAGCTTGGCCCGGATCATGGCCCGCTCGGCACCGAACCGCAACAGCGGCGCGTCCGTGCTGACCCGGTGCGAGTTGAGCGTGGCCAGATACCCGATCGCCTCCATCAGATTGGTCTTGCCGATGCCGTTGGAACCCACCAGGACGGTGACTCCGGGCTCAAGGCTGAGATCGACCTGGGCGTAGCTGCGGAAATCGGTGAGCGAGAGCTTTTCTAGGTACACGCGGGATTCAGGACTTCACAGGCAGGATCAAGTGGCCGGGCAGGATTATTTGGCCGGCCGGGTCGCGTGGCCGCCGAACTGGTGGCGCAGCGCCGAGACCATCTTCATGGCCGGCGAATTGTCCTCGCGGGAGGAGAACCTGGCGAACAGCGCAGCCGTGATCGCCGGGGCCGGCACCGCGTTGGCAATGGCCTCCTCGACGGTCCAGCGGCCTTCGCCCGAATCCTCGACGTAGTCGGAGATCGATTCCAGTCCGGGATCCTCGTCAAGGGCCTTGACCATGAGGTCCAGGAGCCAGGAGCGGACAACCGTTCCCTTCTGCCAGGCCCGGAATGTCCCGGGAAGATCGGCGACGATCTCCTTGGCGGCCAGGAGCTCGTACCCCTCGGCGTAAGCCTGCATCAGGCCATATTCGATCCCGTTGTGGACCATTTTGGCGTAGTGGCCGGCGCCGACGCCGCCGACGTGCACAAAGCTGTCGGCCCGCTCACCTGCGGGACGGAGCGCATCGAAGACGGGGAGTGCCCGTTCGATGTCCGCGGCATCGCCGCCCGCCATCAGGCCGTAACCGTTCTGGAGGCCCCAGACCCCGCCGGACACGCCGCAGTCCGCAAAGCGGATTCCCTTTTCGGCCAGCGCGGCACCGTGCTTCTGGTCTTCCGTGAAGCGGGAGTTGCCGCCGTCGATCACAAGGTCACCGGCGTCGAGCTTGGTGCCCAGTTCGGTGATCACGGCGTCGGTAATCTCGCCCGAGGGGACCATGACCCAGATCAGGCGCGGCGCCGGGACGGCGGCGATGAGTTCGTCCAGGGTGGCGACGTCGGCAACGTCGGGGTTGCGGTCAAACCCGGTGACCTCGATCCCGCCGTTGCGCAGCCGTTCACGCATGTTGAAGCCCATTTTTCCAAGGCCGATTAGTCCGATGTGCACGGGGATGAACTCTTTTCTGCGCTGGGGTGCTTCGTTGGAGACGGCCGTGATGGCCCGCAGGTGCCGTGCTCCGGAGGTCCGGGGCACGGCAATGACGGGCTAGTTGGGCAGCCGGACGGGCATGACGAGGTAGCGGTAGTCGCCCTGGTCCTCGCCCTCGGCGTCCTGCTGGGCAGTGATCATGGCCGGCTTGGGTGCGGTGGTGAAGGAGAACCGCACAAACTTGGTTTCGATGACGCTGAGGCCCTCGATCAGGTAGTGCGGGTTGAAGGCCACGGTGATGTCTTCACCGGACAGCTGGGCTTCGAGCTCTTCGGAGGCCTGGGCGTCCTCGCCGGTGCCGGCGTCCAGGTGCAGCTGGCCCTGGGTGAAAGCGAGCCGGACAGGCGTGTTGCGTTCGGCCACGAGCGAGACGCGGCGCACGGCTTCGACCAGTTCCTGGGTCTGCACGGTGGCGTGGATGGGGGTCGAATCCGGGAAGAGCGAACGGATCTTCGGGTAGTCGCCGTCGACCAGGAGTGAAGTGGTGGTCCTGCCGCCGCTCTCGAAGCCGATCAGCCGGCTGTCGTCGTCGGCGAGGGCGATGTTGATGTCGCCGCTGCTGCCCAGGGTCTTCGCCACTTCGTTGAGGGTCTTGGCCTTGACCAGGGCGCTCGTGGAGATGCCCGGCGTCGCAGGCTTCCAGGGGACTTCCCGCATGGCCAGGCGGTAGCGGTCGGTGGCCAGGAGGGTGATGAGGTCGTCCTCGATTTCCATCCGCACACCGGTCAGGATCGGCAGGGTGTCGTCCTTGCTGGCCGCGATGATCACCTGGGATACGGCCTGGGCGAACGAATCGCCGGGCACGGTGCCGCTGATTGTCGGCAGGGCCGGCAGCGGCGGGTATTCAGCCTCGGGCATCGTGGCCAGGTGGAAGCTGCTTCGGCGGCAGGTGAGCGTCACTTTGTTGCCGTCGGTTTCGACCTCGACGGGGGCGGACGGCAGGCTGCGGCAGATGTCCGCGAGCAGGCGGCCCGATACCAGGATAGTGCCCTCGGCGCTGATGTCAGCGGGGATTTCGAGCCTCGCGGAGGTCTCGTAGTCGAAGCTCGACAGGCTGACGGTACCGGCTTCAGCTTTCAGGAGCAGGCCCGAAAGTACGGGAACGGGCGGCCGCGGAGACAACGACCGGGCGGTCCATGTCACGGCTTCTGCCAGGACGTCCCGTTCGACTCTGAACTTCACGGAAGGGTGCCGCCTTTCATTGCTGCTGTTAGTGCTGAAAATCGCTGAAACTGCTCGAGCTGCGGCGGACCTCGGCAGGGACGCCGAATTCCGTCAACAAAGGAATCGTCCGCCCGCCCGGGCCCCATGGCCCGGTAGGAACCACAAAAGATGTCCGGGACGGACGCACTGCAGACAGCTTAGCCCCAAGGTGAGCGTTTCTCCCATCCCCGGGTTACATCGGTGTTGTTCGCGGGGCCGGTCTCCTGCGCCGGTCCGGAACGGGCCTGGGCGCTGCTTGGAGGTGGGATGGAGATTGTTGTTTGAGGGAATTTCATTTTCTTGGGATTAGTAGTGTTAATAACTGCTGTGGAAACTGTGGATAACTCGATCCTGCCGTGCGAATCCGCGGTTAAGCCCTGTTCATGGACTGTGGGCGGAGCAGGTTTTAAACAGGGTGTGGATGGGGACAAGATTTTTGGCCGACTGGCCAATCCACAGGCGCCTTAAGGGTTTTAAGCCCATTAACCGCGGTTGTCCCCTTAACTATCCACAGGGTTGTCCACAGGGCCCTGTTAATAAGGTATGAGTGCGCCGGCCGATGGCTCAGGAATTGCGCTGCTGCTGCTTGATCCGGTTGGTCAGCTCGGTCACCTGGTTGTAGATGACCCGGCGCTCGGCCATGAGTTCGCGGATCTTGCGGTCGGCGTGGATCACGGTGGTGTGGTCGCGGCCGCCCAGCTCCTGTCCGATCTTGGGCAGGGACATGTCCGTCAGCTCCCGGCACAGGTACATCGCGATCTGCCGGGCGGTCACCAGCGTGCGGGTGCGCGACTTGCTGCAGAGTTCTTCCATGCTGAGCTTGAAGTAGTCGGCTGTCTGGGTGAGGATCTGCGCAGAGGTGATTTCCTGGGCACCGTCGTCGGTGATCAGGTCCTTGAGCACCATCTCGGCCAGGGCCACATCCACCGGCTGCCGGTTCAGGCTGGCGAACGCCGTGACGCGGATGAGGGCTCCCTCAAGTTCGCGGATGTTGCTGGAAATCTTGGAGGCGATGTATTCGAGCGCATCGTCCGGCGCGGAAAGGCCCTCGCTGAGGGCCTTCTTCCGGAGGATCGCAATGCGGGTCTCCAGTTCGGGCGGCTGGATGTCGGTCAGCAGGCCCCATTCGAAGCGCGACTTCATCCGGTCCTCGAAGCCGGCGAGCAGTTTCGGCGGCTGGTCCGAGGTGATGACCACCTGCTTGTTGTTGTTGTGCAGGGCGTTGAACGTGTGGAAGAACTCCTCCAGCGTCCGGTCCTTGCCGGCCAGGAACTGGATGTCGTCGATCAGCAGCACATCCACGTTGCGGTACGTGGTCTTGAAGCTGGTGCCTTCATCGTCGCGGATGGAGTTGATGAAGTCGTTGGTGAATTCCTCGGAATTGACGTAGCGGACCCGGATCCCGCTGTAGAGCCGGCGCGCATAGTGGCCGATCGCGTGAAGCAGGTGGGTCTTGCCGAGTCCGGAGTCCCCGTAGATGAACAGCGGGTTGTAGGCCTTCGCCGGCGCCTCGGCTACTGCCACGGCGGCTGCGTGGGCGAACCGGTTGGAGGAACCGATCACGAAGGTGTCGAAAACGTACTTCGGATTAAGCCGGCCGAATTCATGCGAGGTGCTCGGCAGCATCGGCTGCGGCTTCAACTCCACGGTCGGGTCGGCGGCCAGGGAAAGTTCGACGGCGGGTTCGGGTTCTGTGTGCAGCGGCACCAGATCCGTGTCGACGTCGATCGCGCAGCGGATTTCGTCGGAAAACACGCTGCGGAGCGCGTCGTCGAGGGCTTCCTTGACCTGGGTCTGCAGCACTTCGCGGGTGAGCTCATTCGGAACTGCCACTAGCAGGGTGGAACCGATGAGCCCCTGCGCCTGGGCGAGGATGACGAAGCCGCGCTGCCGGGGAGAGACACGGTGGTCGTTCTCCAGGAGGCTCACTACCCGCCGCCAGGAACTTCCGACAGTGTTGGCTTGGTTGGCTTCGTCTACTGTCATCAATCAGTTCCTCAAACTTGCTGGCCTGCATTACGTGCATCCACGCGGTCCGGAGCTGTCCACCGGCCGGCTCAATCCACAGGGTTATGCACAGTCCGTGGATAAGGGGTTACTGAGACACTGTAGGGGATGAAAACGCCAGAAGATAGCTGGGTTCAGTCCTGTGGATAATTACACCGTTGTGGTTCTGAAATGGGGCGCGTGACGCACTTCATCCACAGGCTGCGGGAGTAGTTAGCCACAGCTGGGGATAGCGTGCGGAGCGGTCCCCGGTTTGACTCGGGAGGTTGGCAAGCCCTAACGTTGTGAAGTCCCATGTGTACGCTTTTCGCCTCATCTGCATCTTTCCTGACGCCCCGCGTCGTGTGAGATACGAGGGAAGCGGCACATACCAAAACTTAGCGTCGGCCAGTTCTTCCCCTTGATCGGGTGGGCGCACCTTTGATCCACTGGAGTAACTAACGTGAGCAAGCGGACTTTTCAGCCGAATAACCGCCGTCGAGCCAAGAAGCACGGCTTCCGCCTTCGTATGCGTACCCGTGCCGGCCGTGCCATCCTGGCAGCCCGTCGTGGCAAGGGCCGCACCGAACTGTCGGCCTAAATAACTGACTCGTCGGTCCATATCCCTGTGCGAGTTGAACGGTGCTAGCCACCAGGAACCGTCTGCGGACATCAACCGATTTTTCAACAACTGTACGTTCCGGTGTCCGCAATGGACGCCGGAACGTAGTGTTATATGCGGCAGCTCTCGCTGCCGATGAACCAAGCCGGATCGGATTCATCGTTTCCAAGAGTGTCGGGAACGCTGTTGTCAGGAACCTCGTTAAGAGGAGACTGAGAGAAGCCGGTGCATTGTCGTTGCAGAAATACGGCAGCGGGTTCGCCATTGTGGTCCGGGCCCTGCCCGCCGCAGCGGGAGCCAGCTGGGACCAGCTGCTTGCCGACTATGACGCCGCTTTGGAGACGACCATGAAAAGGCTGGGCAACCGCCTTTCGCAGGCTGCTTCACCAGGTTCTAACGAGACGACACAGGAAGGGACCCCGCGTGCGTAACTCAACTGCCGCCGTCGTCCCTCCTGCAAGATCCGCAGCAGCATGGTTGGGCCGGGCAGTCTGGAACCTGCCCCGCGATGTCCTCATCCTGTTGCTCCTGGCGTACCGCAAGGTGATCTCACCGCTGTACGGCCAGGTTTGCCGTTTTTTCCCCAGCTGTTCGGCCTATGCCCTTGAAGCGATCACCGTCCACGGCGCGGTGAAAGGAAGCTGGCTCGCTGCGAGGCGCCTGTTGCGCTGCCATCCATGGAATGCCGGTGGTGTGGACCATGTCCCCGCCGGGCATCGGGAATGGCCCGCGGGCCGCACCCCCACAATTGTTGTGCTGAACAATCCGGACATATACCTGGCTGCTCAGCCTGATGGAGAAGGCCGCACTGCGGCCTGACGAATAGGGAATCGTATGGACATCTTTGGAACAATCTTGGCCCCGTTCAAATGGCTGGTCTCAGCCATCATGGTCGGCTTCCATGACGGACTCAGCGCCATTGGCATGCCGGCGGCCAGCGGCTGGACCTGGACCCTGGCCATCATCGGGCTGGTGCTGGTCATCCGCGCCGCCCTGATTCCCGTCTTCGTCAAGCAGATCAAGGCCCAGCGCGGGATGCAGCTCCTGCAGCCGGACCTGAAGAAAATGCAGGACAAGTACAAGGGCAAGACGGACCAGCTCTCCCGCCAGGCCATGGCGCAGGAACAGATGGCGCTGTACAAGAAGCACGGCACCAACCCGTTCTCCGCCTGCCTGCCCATGCTGATCCAGATGCCCTTCTTCTTTGCGCTCTTCCAGGTGCTTTCCGGCATCACTGCGGCGGCCACCACCGGCCAGGGCATCGGCGCCATGAGCCCCGAGCAGGTCAAGCAGTTCGACGAGTCCACCATCTTCGGTGCCCCGCTGTCCGCCACGCTGCTCCACGGCACGCCTCCGGGCGGCAATGTGGTGTCGGTGTGGATCCTCTCCATCGTGATGATCCTGGCCATGACGGCCTCGCAGTTCATCACGCAGAAGCAGATCATGGCCAAGAACATGTCCGAAGAGGCCCTGGCCAGCCCGTTCATGCGCCAGCAGAAAATGATGCTCTACATCCTGCCGGTCGTCTTCGGTGTGGGCGGTATTAACTTCCCCATCGGCGTCCTGATCTACTGGACCACCACCAACCTGTGGACCATGGGACAGCAGTTCTTCGTGATCCGCCGGATGCCTACGCCGGGATCGCCGGCGGCCAAGGCTCTCGCCGAGCGCCGGGCAGCCAAGGGCCTGCCCGCCCTGCCCCTTTTGGGCGGCAAGAAGGTCGACGCCGAGGCCGAAGCCTCCGCCGCGGCCGCCGTCGAAGCCAAGACCCAGCGCGTCCAGCCGCAACGTAAGAACAGGAAGAGGAAGTAATGTCCGCCGAGAGCACCGAACACGCTATTTCCGCCGAGTTTGACGAGGACCGGGACGACGCCCAGAGCGCGGCCGACGACTCGTCACAGGGTGCGGACGCCGGCACCGGCAAGAGTGTTTCCGCCAGCCGCCTCGAAGAAGAAGGCGACGTCGCTGCGGACTACCTCGAGGAACTGCTGGATATCGCGGACATTGATGGCGACATCGACATCGAGGTCCGCAACGGCCGCACGTACATCTCGATCGTCGCCGAAGAGGAAGCCGCCGGGCTGGACAGCCTGGTGGGCCGTGACGGCGAAGTCCTTGAGGCCCTCCAGGAGCTTACGCGGCTCGCGGTCCTCTCCGCGACGGAGAACCGTTCCCGCCTGGTGCTGGATATCAACGGCTACCGTGCCGAGCGTGCCGGCGACCTGCAGAAGATCGCTGAGGACGCTGTCGCCGCTGTGAAGGATTCCGGTGATGCAGTTGCCCTGGCTCCGATGAGCGCCTACGAGCGCAAGATCGTGCACGACGCCGTCGCTGATTTGGGACTCGTGAGCGAGTCCGAAGGCGAAGGCGCCGACCGGCACATCGTTGTCTCCGCAGACTGAACCGTTGACTAGCTTGATGGTTGAAATTACCGCCCCGGAACTCAAGGCAGCAGAGTCCATCTTCGGCGACCGCCTGGAACTGGCGAAACGCTACGTCGAGCACCTGGCGACGTCCGGGACCGAGCGGGGCCTGATCGGGCCCCGTGAGGTGCCGCGGCTTTGGAGCCGGCACGTGCTTAACTGCGCCGTCATTGAGAGCCAGATTGCCCACGGAAGCCATGTCGCCGACGTCGGCAGCGGCGCCGGCCTGCCTGGCCTGTGCCTGGCCATTGCGCGGCCGGATCTGGAACTGACGCTGATCGAACCACTGGAGCGCCGCGTCATCTGGCTCCAGGAGGTGGTGGATGATCTGGGCCTCGAGAACGTCACGATCATGCGCACCCGCGCCGAACTCGCAGTGGGACTCGTGAACGCCGACGTCGTGACTGCCCGCGCCGTATCCGCGCTGTCCAATCTCGCCGGGCTGACCATTCCGCTCCTGGCCGGCAAGGGAGAAGTCGTCGCCATCAAGGGACGCAGCGTCGGCGAGGAAATCGAAAAGGCCGCCAAGGTTATCCGCAAACTGGGCGGCATTCAGACGTCCGTGGTGGTGGTGGGCGAAGACCTGCTTGAGGAACCCACCACCGTTGTGCGAATCGTAGTGAACAAGCCTCAAAAGATTACCTAGCACCGGCCCCGGTGCCCGGGGAGTCTGAGGGGAAGAGGTTAGGCTAGTAACCGGCAGTAAGAGCCGAATGAGAGTGAGCGTGTCATAGTGAGCAGTAGCGAAGCCTCCACACAACGGATCCCGCCGTTTGTGTCCCTGGGGTCCGCACGGGCGTTTACGGCTCCTGCAGTAGCTTTTGACTACTCCGGAAATCACACGGCTTCGGTTGCGAAGACGACCGGGATGGCCGGTGTTTCACGTGAAACATCCCTTCCGCACACGGGGAACGTGCTGGATTCCATCGACGATTCCAGTCCCATCGCCCGCGAACTCGCACACGAAAACAAGCGCCGTGAGCGGTTGCTCGGCCGGCAGCTCCCCAAACCGGAGAAAACCCGGATCTTCACCGTTTCCAACCAGAAGGGCGGCGTCGGCAAGACCACGACGACCGTGAACATCGCCGCCGCGCTGGCGGCCGCTGGCCTGAACGTGCTCGTCATCGACATCGATCCGCAGGGCAACGCCTCCACCGCCCTGGGAATCGAGCACCACGCCGATGTCGACAGCATCTACGACGTGCTGATCAATGATGTCCCGCTGAAGGACGTCGTGGCCCCGTGTCCCGACATCGACAACCTGATCTGTGCGCCCGCCACCATCCACCTTGCCGGTGCCGAAATTGAACTCGTCAGCCTGGTGGCCCGCGAGCAGCGGCTGCGCCGCGCAATCGATGTGTACTCCAAGGAGCGCGCCAAGAATGGCGAGGAGCGGCTGGACTACATCTTCATCGACTGCCCGCCGAGCCTCGGGCTCCTGACGGTCAATGCGTTCTGTGCGGCCGGCGAAGTCCTCATCCCGATCCAGTGCGAGTACTACGCCCTCGAAGGGCTCAGCCAGCTCCTGAAGAACATCGAGATGATCCAGAAGCACCTGAACGCTGATCTGGTTGTTTCCACTATTCTGCTGACCATGTATGACGGCCGCACCAACCTCGCCGCCCAGGTGGCAGCCGAGGTCCGGGAACACTTCCCGAAGCAGGTGCTCGGCGCTGTGGTGCCGAGGTCGGTCCGTATTTCCGAGGCGCCGAGCTACCAGCAAACTGTCATGACGTATGATCCTTCTTCCAGCGGTGCCCTGTCCTACCTGGAAGCTGCCGCGGAAATCGCGGAACGTTAGAATCTTTCAAGAATTGCACTAACCAGAGCCAGGTGAATCCCGGCTCTTCCACTGGAGGGATTTATCCATGAGCGATAAGCGACGCGGCCTCGGCCGTGGACTTGGCGCACTCATTCCAAGTTCCGCCGCGGCTAACGCCTCCGGAAACGGTGCTGCCCCGTCCCGGCCCGTGGACCTCTTCTTCCCTGAAGCCCGAAAAAAGACCTCCGACGCCGAGACGCTCGCGGACACCAAGGCCGCGCTGGCCAAGGAGCCGGAGTCCACACCTGTCAAGGCCGACGATTCCGCTGATCTCACGGTTGACACCACTGAAGCAACCAGCGCTGCTGCCGGAGCCGACGTTGCTGCCGACAAAGCCGACGCAGCTGCCGCCGCCGTGACCAAGAAAACCCCCGCCCGAAAGTCGGCTGCCTCCAAGCCGGCGACCGCTGCTGCCAAGGCGGCCGCATCCGACGCCGGCGAACAGCTGACGTTTGACTCCACGCCCGAGCACGGTGACGAGGGAACTGTTGACCTCGTAGAGGTGCCCGGCGTCAGATTTGCCGAAATCCCGGTCACGGACATCCATCCCAACCGCAAGCAGCCCCGCTCGGTCTTCGATGAGGATGACATGGCGGAGCTGGTGCACTCTGTGCGGGAAATTGGCGTCCTCCAGCCAATTGTGGTCCGTACCTCAACCGAAGAGGGTGGCGAACCCTATGAGCTCGTCATGGGTGAGCGACGGTGGCGTGCAGTACAGGCCGCAGGCCTGGAAACTATCCCCGCGATTGTCCGTGACACCACCGATGACGACCTCCTTCGCGACGCGCTGCTGGAGAACCTGCATCGCAGCCAGCTGAATCCGCTCGAAGAGGCGGCGGCCTACCAGCAGCTACTCGAGGACTTCGGCACCACGCACGAGCAGCTGGCGGACCGGATCGGACGTTCGCGTCCCCAGGTTTCCAACACCCTGCGCCTGCTGAAGCTGCCCCCGCTGGTGCAGCGCCGGGTTGCGGCAAATGTCATCTCCGCAGGGCACGCCCGCGCACTCCTGGCACTTCCTGACGCCGCGGCCATGGAACGCCTGGCGCAGAAGATTGTTTCAGAAGGCATGTCGGTCCGGGCGACCGAAGAAGCTGTGACCCTGTATCAGAGCCCCGCCTCGCCGGCCAAGAACAACATCCCGCGGGCCGGAGCCCGCCACGAACGACTGGATTACCTGGCGTCATCGCTGTCTGACCGCCTTGATACTAACGTCAAGATTTCGCTTGGTGCCCGCAAGGGGCGTGTCAGCATTGAGTTCGCCAGCGTCGAGGACCTGAACCGCATCATGGACGTCCTCACGCCGGGAGCGCCTAGCTAGGTCGCGACTCGCTGAGTTCTCCGGGAGGGTCTGTTTCACGTGAAACAGGCCCTCCCTTCTTTGTCTCTACCGATGCTGCCGGTGCCGGCGGATTCGGTGGAGCCGAGTTCGGCGCTGCCGTGTTCGCCCACTGCCGGAGAGTTGCGGGGGGTGCCTCTATGGTTTTCGTCAAGCCGCTGGGGTTTAGCCGTGGTTCGTAGAGAGTGCCGTCGCGCAACATGGCGTAGAGGGTGTCGCAACGGCGGCGGGCGAGGCCTCCACGAGGGCCTCGACCCGGGTGAAGACGGTGTCCCGGGACTCGCGGATGTCGGCGAGCATCCGGGCCAGTTGGGGCAGCACGATCGTGGCCGCGTTCGTCCCCACGACAGTGACTGTTTGCTGGCCGAGTGCGTCGATGATTTCGCCGGCAAGGCGTTCGCCCATCCGGGGTGCACGCTTTTTTAGCCGGTTTCCGATCCTGCGCCGACCTGCATGGCGCAAGGCTTCTGGGGTTGGCCAGGCCCGCAGCAGGTCCAACACTGCCGGGTGGTCCAGGCGCGGGCCAAGGACACGCTCCAGGGCAGGGGTGGATCTGGGTCAGCAGGCCTCGGATCCTGTTCGATGTTGCGTGGCCTGTTTTGCCAAGTCGTCGTCGAAGCCGCAGAGCATGGTCAGTTCGGCGAGCTGTTCATCGGCGATCTGGATGGAGCGCAGTGTGTGGGGCATGGTCCGGGCCGCTTCGGCGATGATGAACGCGTCCCGGGCGTCGGTTTTCGCTTCGCCCGGGTGCAGGTCCGCGATCCGGCGCATCGCCAGCCCGGGCAGGTATCCGACGGTGACACGGGCGGCCTGGGCAACCGCGACGGGGAGTGCACCGATCGTCGCGGGCTGGTCAACGACCAGCAGAATGCGGCCGTGTTTGCCCAGAGAAGTCAGTATTTCGCGCAGCCGGGCCTCGTCGTTGGGCAAAGCCTTGTCGAAGAGCTTCATCCCCGTCCGGTCCACTGCAACGGCGTGGTGCTCGCCCTTGCCGACGTCCAGGCCGATGAAGACATCAATGCTTTCGTGGTTTCCGATCACCTGTACCTCGCCGTCACAGCAGCTGATACCTGTGCTGGACTGTCCGCGGTGTCAGAGCCCGCATCCACGCTACGCACGACGATCCCAAACTGTCCTGCCTCTATTAGCGGTCTCTCCGGCACCTACCGGACCCCGGTGACAACACCCCCCGGATCATTGACGACTGGGGGCGGCAATCATGCCGGGGCCGGCAGGCCAGCATACCCTCATCCTGCAACAGGAACGGGCTACGAAAAAGGTAACGGGGCGGCACCGGTGGCGCCGACTAGTTCCGGCGGCTCTCTCGCTTCCGTCCTGGCCCGGGCTCTCGCGGGTTGCGGCCGTGGGTGGGGGGCCGACGCAGTGCCGTGGTCTTTCTGTGGAAATCGTCAGCATCGCCGGCCCTGCTTGGGCGAGACCGAGGGACACGTGCGGAACGACGGGCTGGTGCTGGGCAGGCGGGTGTCCCTGACTGGGGCGGAGCTTCCTGAGCGTGGAGTCCGATGCGTTTCCGGTGGCCGTACCGTCCACTCTGTTGCGTTCCGTGGGTGGAGCTTCTGATCGCATGGAACGGCCACACCGTTCATAAATGGCAGCTGCACAGTTCTCGTTGTTGCGGAAGGGCCCCCTCTCTGCCGGTGCCGCTGCGATCGCGCTAGTCAGCAACAGCCATCTTCGCCGCCTTCCAGAGCTCACTGACCATCTGGGCTGGAGTGGTCCGTCAATGTTTCACGTGAAACGGGGCCGCGAATCTGCGCCTTGCCCCATCGAACGCCAGGCAGGCTGGGCACCTATGTGAGGAGACATAAGGGCAGATGAATCCGGCCAGCGGTTGGAGACCGCTGCGCAGTCGTCAATCCGGCAGCCGGACCACATCCCTGCCCATGCGAGTCCGCCTGCGGATTGGCGATCCGGCTCGGCCATTGCACCGTAGGTGGTCAGCGCAATGCCGGTGGACTGGGGTGCCGACCAGTCGTTTGACCAAGGGTCCACCGTCTGCGTCATGATGGTTCGGCTTCCCCTTGCAAGGAATCGACCCACAGCTATGGCCCACTTTTGCCTGTCGGCCGGGCCGGCCGCGGGTGCGCCATGCGACCACATTGGTCCATGCCGGTGCGAAGCAGGAGAAGCGGCTCACTACGGCGTGGCTGCTGCTTGGCGGCGGAGCAAGCTCGCCGCAGCCACAGACGAACCTCGGAGCGACTGTTGTACCGTTCCCAGTCTCTGCGGGATCACCTGCTCCTGGGCGCCTCTGAAAGCGTCATATGGCGCCGCTACTGCGTTGTATGCCCGCGTGGTTGGCTGAACGAAGGCTAAGCAAGCTGCAGGGCATCTGAAGCCTTGCACGCCTCGGGATGCTCTAATACGGCACTGTCCGGTCCTGGCGGAGGCCGGCGGCACTCTCTCGCTGCTTACGATCACGGGTCGTGGGGGCAGCTTCCGTGAACGAAAATTGAAGTGGGTTGAACCGTGGGTTCGCGCGCGGGCCGGCAGGTTGGTCTGCTTGCTGCTTCGTCGGGTTCGGGCCATGGCTTTGTAGGAACGTTCCGGTGGTTACGGTAGAAATTGGCGCCGGACACGCGCCTCGAAAAGCGAACCTCAACAGAGGTCTCGATGTGGGCGTGGACGAAGATCGGGACAAAGTCGACGGCGCAGACCTGGACGCCGACCTTGGCGCGGGAACGGACGCGGGCCGTGATGCGGACGGTGATCTGGCGTCGGCGCCACAGGAAGCATGTAGTCTCGATCGCATTGTTGAAGACCTCTTGTGGGAGTCTGATCGCGAAAGCTGACCGGAACTGCCTCGCTTTGCGGATGTCTGCGTCCTTCGACTCCCCCGCTAACTTGCCGCTCACCCCTTCGCCGGCTTGCACCCACGTCCCCGATTCCGCATTCGGTACATGATTGTGCCTGTCAGTTTGCCGGGACCCGGGCAAAGGGAACCGGGACCCTGACACGCATCCTCCCCACCCAGGTAGCCGGGTGCCATGACCGCCAACGTTCTGCTGCAGTCCCATCGCCGCATCCAGCTGTAACCATGCGCCATGGGGCATGCCGGCGTGCCAGGCATGCCTGATCTCCTTGGGGCCCCGGCGGGCGTGCTGTTCCTGCCGCATTTTTCAGCTTCCTCCGGTGAGCCCGACGCCTTATCCAATAGCCGAGATGGCACTCTGGGGGTCTATTCCGGCACTCCGGACACGGCTCCCCTCATCCGGAACAGCACACCGGACGCCTCGCGGGCCCCCCACACTGTGCCGCTGCTGACGCACCTGCCGGCTTGCCAGTACCCGCTTGATGAGAGTGCAGTGCAGATCCTGTACTGCTGCACACCGGCTGATCCTGCTGCAGAGTGTTGGAAGGAGTCTTCCGGCAGGAGCTCAGGCCGCGCGACGCACCCGCGAGAAGGGAAGCGGAGGCCATGTGAAGTAGGGCCGGGGTCGTGCCGATTGATCCCAGACGCCGACCACGCCTTCCTGTGGATTCGGCCTGGCTGGAACTGTCGGGATGGCTCTTGTGTGGGCATCCAGCCGCCATTATAGGGAAGCAGCCGAGCTGCTGCATGTTCCAACTACACGGCTACCAGCGCCGGGTCCGCTCCCCCGGACCAGTGTGTTTCGGGCGGTAAGGTTCGTCGCCCCGGGCACCAGGGCGCAGTTGCCTGCAGGATCCAATCCGCTGATTGCACCGGACCCGTAAGTTGGTGCGGCAACCGGAGGGATTCAAACCGCAAAGAAGGAAGGTCTGCATCCGGACCAATCTGATTGGGTTCGGGACTCGTGCTTGCGCGTGTCAACTGTGCGGGCTCGACCGACCCGACCGCTTTTGCAGTCCGGTGCCTCCCTCATCCGAATCCCCGGGTCGACAGGCAATGCATCAGTCAGGACAAGTCCAGGGCCGTCTCAATGCAAACAACGCATGGCAAACACACTGTCGACGAGCCTCTTCGTGTTGGCATCGGCCAACGGACACGGCGGGTCCGCGAGGACCGGAGTGGAAAGATGATCGACCGGACAGACCCAGCGAGGGCGTGAGGCCCGCCAAGGTCTCCGAGCTCAGAGCATGTGAGCTGCCCGGCAAAGCCCATCGATTCAGCGGGTGCCGTCGTCGCATCTTGGCCCGGCAAAACGATCCCCTGGACGTGGGACGGGAGAGTTCCTTGGGACAGTGACTCCGCTCCCCTGGTCTTCTTGAAGTCCGCCTTGCGCTGTGGAACAAGCTGGCTTCGGCCGGCGCGGCGGGCGATGCAATGACACGTCGGCGGTCCCGGCGTTCGACGGGTTTTGGTTCGACCCACCTGGATTTGCAGCTCCCGGCCGCCGTGGGATGACACGTCCGGAGGGTACTTCATCGCAGGTCAAAGCTGCATCCAGGCGAGGTTCGCGGGGCCGCTCCCGGCCCGAGTTTTAGCCAGCGGCCGGTCGATGGCGCGGTGGATAGGGCGGTGGATATTGCTGTGGATAACTTTGTGGATTAGTGACTGACGGCAGCCCGCTCGGGACGCCAGATCCTTGTACGAGCTGCTGCCGTGACAACTGCCCCGAACCTCCTTTGAAGGGCCCACTGTCCGTTTCACGTGAAACATGACTATGGTGCAGCGACGATGGTCGAAACATTCGCGAAGATGTACTAAATCGCCGTTCTACGGTTAATTTTTCAGGGATATACGCTCGAAGACCTGATTGCGGGCCGGAGTTCCTCACTGGGGTCCAGGACCTATCCCCGGCACGGCGGGTGGCTGGTCAGAGGACCAGTGCCGGAGGGGCGACGGCGCTCGGCCGCTTACCAGGAAGGGCATGTGAATAATCTCTCAGCACCTGTGGATAACGGTGTGAATAACTTCTGTGGAGAAACTGGTGGATATCGAGTGAGCTCCGGATCCTATAGCCGCTGGACAGACGGGAAATGCTTGGGTTTCGGTCACCGCCGACCTCCGCCTGGTACCCAGGTCGGCGGTCGTGATGGCTCGTGGATTGACCGTCGTAAGGCCTGCACCGGTCACTACGAGAGTGGGGAATTGCGGACAGACGCCGAGGGCTCGAAGGACATCCATAGCGGGCAGCGGCGGTTGCGGCGCCTGCCGGGGCGGGGGCAGGTTCGCGGCTGGACCTGCGTGTCCTTGGTCTTGCCGCCATGGAATCGAACCTCCTGCGCCGCGACTGTCAGGGCACAGACACCAACCTTCATGAGAACAAGACTTCATGAGAGCAGGCGTGCGATCTTCTTGTCCCGCGAATGCCGAATGGACCCTACCCGGGGACACAAGAGCCGGCCCAATCCGGTCCCCTCTAGAGCAAAATGGGGAGACCAGCCGCTAACGGCACAGGAGTTTGGGCAAGCCCAATGCAGCTTGAGTGGAGCCTGAGACCGAACCGGGCCTGGGCGGAGACAGTGGGCATTGATCAGCGGGGACAAGATCATGTCGCGGGCTGAACGGTGATGGTGATTGATGAACCGATCAGCCCACGAACTCTGAACAGGCACTGCACGATTGACCTTGACCGCCGCCGGAGTGACCCTGGACAGGAACCCTGGTGAAGCGGAGCAGCGTCTCGTACAGGGGCGTAGGACGCGGACCCGAGGCTGCGACGGTCCAATTGTCGGGACTAGCCATGAATTGGACAAAGTGTCGGACCTGACCGCCAGAATCGCCTCAGAGCCGGGCCCTGTGTTTGGTCGGGTGCCCTATGGAATGCAGGACCGGTTCCGTGCGTCCCACGCCGCGCAGGGTGCGGGAACTGCGGCGGCCGTAACGGCGGCGGACGTGTTCATTCGATGACTGACTGCCGCAGCGATCCGAAATTGATCATCGGTTCGCTTTCAAATCAGACAACATAGGCCCATGGTCGTAAGCGGGCGGCCGAGAACGCCCATGAACACTCTGCCCCAAGCTCCGGCGGCTGAGCACAGGCAAGTCCCCTCGCCGGTTCCGGGGCGCACTGCACGCCGCTTCAAAGGCACCCACGTTCGCCTGTCCCCACACTCGGCGGGTCACAGAGGCCTGAAGGCTGGCGGGCGTTCCCCCGTCGGTGGCTACGGACGGGAATCTCGGGTCTGCTTCGCCGCAGACTGTTTCTGGTCCGCCGACATGTTTCACGTGAAACCAGGCGGTCTGGAGATGTTGGGACGGGATCGGATCCGGTGAACCGTGCGAAATCCGGTCTGTTGTGCGGAATTTGGGTCGGAGCCGGCGGTGCTGGTGCGAGCGTTAGGGCGAGGAACGATGGCGTTCACGGGCGCAGGCCAACGTCCCTGGGGCCGCTCAGCCAAGGTTGGGCCGGGCCTTTCCAGCAGGGAGGCGCAGACCATCAAGCGCATCTTTGCGTCCCACCGACCTCTTTTCCTGCGGAAATGGGCACGCTGAGTCGGTAACCGCAGTGGCTTATCGAAGAGTCCACTATCACTTCGCACCAAGTTGCGATTTATGGATTGCGACTAGGGGTGTTTCACGTGAAACATCGGCGCGGCGGAGGTGGGCGGAAGGAGTCGGCACTCTCGCGCCGTGCACACCCGTTTCACGTGAAACATGGGGAGCCTGGAGGTGGGCCGGGCAATTCGGCAGCTGCGACGTACACGCCTGTTTCACGTGAAACAGGGTCCGAAGCGGGCGGCCGGTGGCTACGGCCGGTCGTGACTGGCCGGCATTGATCGCCGTTCTTGGGAAACGGGGCGAATGTGTGTGTTAGAGACAGTCGATCGCAGTCCTGGCCACCCGCCGACTGGTCTACTATTTCGCCGCGGACCCGGGTGGCCCCCAACCCTCCCCGGACCCGTGGCGGACGTGCAGGAGCAGTCATGGCGTGTTGCGCTGGCAGGAGGGCGCTGCCCCTGCCCGAACTCGGGGCGGCAGCGGAGTGCGGCACCGCCCTAACGGCAGTATCGGCGGAAGCCTTCCCGTCAGAAAACCACGACCCTGGTATATGTGGGACCTCCACCGTCGACTCCCCCGCGGCGGGCCACGGGTGTACGGAGTGCATTTCGAGTCCGGACTCATCCGAAAGCCGTCCCAAACTTCATGACCCTCAGGAAGTTGGATGTTTCACGTGAAACACGTCCATTACGCGACATGGCGCATTGTGCTTCGGCGAAATTTGGGCAACCAGCCCTCGGCCTACACGCAGGCAACGCAAATCGACCGTGATGTTCTAGTAGGAAACCGCTGTGTCTACGCACAGGTTCACATCGCGCACCGAACTGATAAGTGGGGGTGCAGCGATCATCATGTTTCACGTGAAACAAGAGGGTGGCGTCCCCTAAGCAACGGCCAAACACCTTCCGTGACTGTCAGCACGAATAGCAGTTCGCCGGCCGAGGGATGGCCCATTTCACAAGCCGGCGGCGGCCAGGGGAATTCTCAGCCAGCAGAACAAAAAACCACTCCGATAGACAGCCACCCAAGGTTGCAATACCGGTTATGGCAGATTTAGGGGCTGTCCGCCTAGTCCTACTCCCCGATCGTGGGCCGTGAAGCACAACAAAAAAGTGGCCCCCGCCAGAAGCGGGGGCCACTTTCGGTCAGCCTAGGACAAGACGTCCGCAAATTCCTTCTCGAAGAACTGCTTGGGCCGGGCGCCGATCACGGTGCCCTTGACCTCGCCGCCCTGGAACAGGTACACGGCAGGGATGGAGGTGATGCCGTACTCGGCAGCGATGGCCGGGTTGTCGTCAACGTTCACCTTGACCACATCAACCTTCTCGCCGTACTCGACCGAAATCTCGTCAAGAATCGGACCGAGCTTGCGGCAGGGGCCGCACCATTCGGCCCAGAAATCGACAATGACGGGCTTCTCGGAGGCCAGTACATCAGTGCTGAAGCTGGCGTCCGTTACGTCTTTTGCGTTGCTCATAACCTTTGTCTCTCTTCCGTTGGTTGCTGCGCGCCGGTTAGGCGTGGAAATCTGCGAGGTAGTGCTCGACGTCGAGGGCGGCCACGCACCCGGAACCGGAGGCCGTGATGGCCTGGCGGTAGGTCGGATCAATGACGTCGCCGGCAGCGAAGACGCCCTGGACGCTGGTCTTCGAGGTGCGGCCGTCCACGGCGATGGTTCCCTCTGCGGTCAGCTCGAGTTTGCCCTTGACCAGATCGGTGCGGGGATCGTTGCCGATTGCCACGAATACTCCGGTTACGGCCAGTTCGGATTCCGTGCCGTCCACCAGGTTCTTCAACCGCAATGCGGTGACTTTGTCCTGTCCCAACACGTCTTCCACACCGGTGTTCCACACAAAGTTGATCTTCTCGTGGGCCAAGGCGCGGTCAGCCATGATCTTTGAAGCGCGGAGGGCATCGCGGCGGTGGACCACCGTGACGGACTTGGCGAACTTGGTGAGGAACAGGGCCTCTTCCATGGCGGAGTCGCCGCCGCCAATGACGGCAATGTCTTGATCCTTGAAGAAGAAACCGTCGCAGGTTGCACACCAGCTCACACCGTGGCCCGAAAGCCTCTTCTCGTTCGGCAAGCCGAGCTCGCGGTAGGCCGAACCGGTGGAAAGAATGATGGAACGGGCCTTGAAGGTCTCCCCCGTGCCGATGGTGACGGTCTTGACGTCGCCGTCGAGGTCCAAATCGGTGACGTCCTCAAACTGGATCTCCGTGCCGAAACGGGCAGCCTGCTTCTCGAAGTTCTCCATCAGGTCCGGGCCCATGATGCCGTCGGGGAATCCTGGGTAGTTCTCCACGTCCGTAGTGTTCATCAGTTCGCCGCCGGCCGTAACCGAGCCTGCCAGGAGCAGCGGCTTCAGGTTCGCGCGCGCCGTGTACACCGCTGCGGTGTAGCCCGCCGGGCCGGAGCCGACGATGATGACATCACGTACTTCGGAGGCAGTGTTTTCTGCGTTGCTCACTGAACGGTGAACCTCTTCCTTTGTCGATGCGCCCGCCTCGATGGCCGGCCACATGGCACAACTATTGCCGGGCATTGAATATTCCGGCCGAAATGGGCGTCACGGAGCAACACCACTACTCAGGGTACCGGTTTGCCGGGGCCGGGGCCGGAGACGGCCCAGGATTACCGGCCATCCGGCGGGCACGGCCTCCGCTGCACGACAGCCGCCTGAGGGCGCAGCGGCAGCCTTAGAGCGCAGCCGCAGCCTTACAGCGCAGCCGCCGCCTTGGGGCGCAGCGGCAGCCGCGCAGGGCCGCTACTGGACTTTGATTTCGGCCAGGCGCAGGCCGTACCCATAGCGGGTCTTGGGTGCGGCCAGCTTCGGAAGCTTCTTGATGGACACGATCACGTACTGCGCCGTGACGGGTTCAGACAGCGGCATGGTCAGGTCCGGTGACGTAAAGCTGTTGCTGCCAATCTGCTTTGCACCGTCCAGGGTCGGCTTGTCATTGGTGAAGACGCTGATGTTGCCACCGGAGGCCCCCAACTGGCTCAGAGTGACGGAAGAGACCTTGGAAGGGTCCTTCAGCTTGACCACGAGCGGAACTTCGGAGGCGAGTCCGCCCCAGTCGTCCGTCGCGAATTCCATGTCTGACCAGAAGCTCGCGCCGTTGCCGTCAAAAGTCTTGACGAGGTCGGAGTCGTAATTTCCGGCGAAATCGAAGTTGCCGAGTCGCGTCACGTCTTCGATGACGGGCGGTCCGGCCGCCGGCGCCTCGGTGGCGGTCGACGACGGCTGCGCGGTGGACGGTTCCGGTGCGCTGGAGGAGGCGGAGGTTGCGGCGTTGGTCTGCGGGCTGCTCTTGAAGAGGCTGCCAAGGTTGGTGACCGCGAAGATCAGGCCGACCACCAGCACGGCAGCCAGGAGCCCGCCCACCAGCCAGCGCATGGAACGCGGCTCCCGGTTGGGCTCGTCCTCGTCTTCGTACTCGTACTCGTCCTCATCCTGGTCGACGGCGGCACGGGCGGAGGCGGGGAAGTTGCCCGGAGCCCGATCCGCCGAGTCGAAGCCGGCAGCAGCCACTCCGGCAGCCGCGGCTGCGCCGCCGTGGTGCTCTCCGCCGCGGTGATCGTCACCGGTGTAGTCGTCGTCGGACCACAAGGAAACTTTTGGTGCCGCGGCGGTTGCCGGCTGCTGCGCTGCCGGTTCGGCCTGGCGGGGCGAGCCGTTCTGGACGGGCTGCGGCGCCGTTGAATGCGCCGCCGTCTCCTGCGGTGCGGTTGTGGGTGCCCTGGCGGCCGCCGCGGCTGCTGCCGCGGCAGCAGGAGCGGAAGCGGGCCGCGACGGTACTCCCGCGGGGGGCGGTGCCGGAGAAGCCGGCGGCTGTGCGTTTGTGCCCTGGGCCTGGCCATAGTTGATGTACCCGGCGTCGACTTCCTCGTCGTCGTAAAGTCCGTCGTAGGTTTCGGGTTCGTGGGAGCGGGCCTGCCCAAAGATCTCGCTGCCCAGCGTGTCCGTGAAGAAGGGTTCGACGTACGGCGGGTTGGAAGAGACCACAAGATCCAGCAGATCCGCCGCCGAGGTGTGGTTGGTGATCAGGTACGTGGTGGCGTCGCTGACGCCAAGATCGAGGATCTGCACGTTGCCGGGACGTTCGCCCGTGGCCACTTCACGGGCGCTCTGGGCCACCTGGTCGGCGTTGCCCGGGCCTGCGACGAGGATGCTCACGGGGCGGTTGAGCACCTGGTCCACACCGTCCAGCACCAGATCCTGGTCATGTGAGGTCAGTACGGTGGCAGTGACCTTGTAGCGGCCACCGAGTACTGATCCGACATCGATCGGGTGGGACACGGGCTCCTCCTAGACTGTCCGGGACCTGCCGACGTGGTCACTCCGAGAGCGACCGTGTGCCCTCCGGTAAGCCGGTTGACCGCTGGTCCGCAACTTCCCTTGTTAGTCTTCGATCCTAGCCGATGCTCTGTCCAGGCCGCGTGAGCACGGCAGTTCGAAACGGAGCCGGGATCATTTTTTCTTTTTCCCGCCAAACGGGAAGTAGGGGTTGTGGCCGGCCGGCCCCTGGTAGGTGCGGCGGCCCGGCAGGGGAACATCGCCCTTGCCCAAGCCGCCCTGCGCGGTGCTGGGGAGGTCTTCTGCCGGCAGGTAACCGCCCTCCGGGCCCGCGGGACGGCCGTAAGGGAACGAGTCCTCTTCCCTGATGTCGGGACCGGCACGGAACGACTCGGCGTCGAACTCGCCGGAAATTCGCGGAATCAGGCCCGTATCCACCGAGACGGTGGCCCGCTCCGGTGCCCTCCGGACCTCCGCCGCGCCGCCTGCCTGCGCCCCCGTGCCGGGCCCTGCGGCGGTGCTGCGCCGGAGCCGCCCAAGCAGCGGCTGCAGGAGGTCCTGCAGCTCGGTGACCCGGAAGAGCTTCAGCAGCAGGAAATAGGCGGCCAGCATGACGGGACCGACGACGACGATTGTCACCAGGGCGGCGGTCCGGTCGCTCCAGGCGTAGCCGTCCGGGTTGTAGCTGCCCAGCAGCCACAACGCCACAGCTCCGGCGAGGGCGGAACCCAGGGCCGCATACCCCATGCGGATGTAGGAGCTGGCGATGCGGGGCCCGTCGAGGTGGCCCAGGAGCCGGCGCAGGAAGGTCGCGCTGACGATCACGGAAAGGATGTTGCCGGCCGTGTAGAGGATCGCGATGGCGAAGATGATCTGATCGAACGGCAGGAACTGGATCGCGAACGCGGCCGACAGGTTGACCAGCGCCAGGACCAGCTGGATGAAGAACGGCGTCCGTGCGTCCTCATTGGCGTAGAACACCCGCGACATCATGAAGTTGGCGCTCATGAACGGGGTGCTGAGGGCCAGGATCGTGAGGGTTTGGGCCAGCATGACGCCGTCCAGGCGATTGTTGCCGGAGAAGAACATGCCCAGCGGTCCGGCCAGCGCGAAGAGCGCCAGCGCGCCGAAGACGGTTGCCACGGCCATGGTCCGCAGCCCGTGGGAGAGCGCGTTTCGCAGGGCGGCCCGGTCACCGTCCTGGGACGCCCGGGTCATCCGGTTGAACAGCACGGTGGCCAGGGACAGGGCAATGATGGAGTGCGGCAGCAGGTACAGCTGGCTGGCCACCTCCAGCACCGCGTTGCCCGGAATGAAGGCTGCCGCGGGATCCCCGGCCTGCTGGAGGCGGAGCCGTTCCGCGCCCGGGATCGTCGCGATGCGCATGACGTAAAGGAAGGCGAACTGCCCGACGGCGGCTGTCGCCAGGGTCCAGACGCTCAGCTTCGCGGCATGGCCCAGACCGACCCCGCGCCAGCCGAAGCGCGGCCGCAGCCCCAGCCGGAGCCTGAACACGGGGATGAGCAGCACGGCGGTCTGGGTGACGACGCCGATTGTGGAGAACCCGGCGACGAGGATGGTCTGGAACGGGCCCCAGTTGTCGATCGTGTGCGGGTTGGTGGCGTTGGCCCCCATGATGCCGATGAACATGCCCAGCCCGGCGATCGCCACGACGTTGTTGATGATTGGCGCCCACATCGCGGGTCCAAAGGCCCCGTGGGCGTTGAGGACCTGGGTCAGCAGGGCGTACAGGCCGTAGAAGAAGATCTGCGGAAGGCACCAGAACGCGAACGACACCGCGAGGGCCTTCTGCTGCGGCGAGTAGCCCTGGGTGGTCAGTTGAATGACTGACGGCGCCAGCAGCGTGACCAGCAGCGTGAGAACGAGCAGCACCAGCACCGCCAGCGTCAGCAGCCGGCTGATGTAGTCCGCTCCCTTGTCCGGCGCCTTGCTGGCTTTGATGATCTGCGGCACCAGAACAGCATTGAACACCCCGCCGGCCACGAGCAGGAAGATCAGGTTGGGAAGGTTGTTGGCGTTGATGAAAGTGTCGTTGACCGTCGAGCCCAGGCCCAGGGCGGCGGCCAGCATCCAGGTCTTGGCGAAGCCCAGGAAACGCGAAACGAGGGTTCCGGCGGCCATGACGGCGCTGGAACGGGCTTCTCCGGATTGGGCAGCTTTGGAATCGGCGGGGCCGGAGGGTACGGGGGCGGGTTTGGCTGATGACATCGTCTTCATCGTCTCACCCGCGCGGGGCATTAGTCGCTATCCGTGGACGTGACCGGTCGCACCGGCGGCCTTCAGCGGTCTTCCGGCAGGACTTCTTTGGCCAGATCCGCGATGCGGCGTTCGTTGGGGAAGGACAGCTTGCGCGCCAGCTCCTGGATCGGAACCCACGCGACGTCCACGGCTTCTTTGTCCGGATCGTTTTCGATGGTGAGTTCCCCGCCGGTGGCCCGCAACAGGTAGTGGTGCACGGTCTTGTGGACGCGGTGCCCGCTCACGGTGAACCAGTAGTCGATGCTTCCCAGCGGTGCCAGGATCCTGCCTTCGATCCCGGTTTCCTCGGCGATCTCGCGGACCGCGGCTTCCTCGTTGCTTTCCTTGCCTTCCGGGTGGCCCTTCGGCAGGCACCATTCGAGACGTCCGCCGCGGTTAAGGCGCGCGATGATCGCTACCCGCAGGTCGGCGTCGGACATGTCCACCACGACGCCGCCGGCGGAGATTTCCTCCACGGTGGGCAGGGAGGCCTGGCCCGTGTGCTGGACAGGCGCGACGTTGGCACCTATTGCCGACGGCAACGGTGCGTTTGTCCTCCTGCCGGGAGCGCTCGGTACGGGATGGGCCATGAGGTCCACTCTAACGACTCTTGCCCGCTGTTGATGACCTAAACATGGCCGGAAAGTAGACGGCCGGGAAAGTCGGCCCGCGCCGGTTCGTGCGCAATCGTGACGAACCCGCCGGATCCTTGCGGGTTCCGGTGTGGTGCTGGCGCGGTTTTCTGACAAGCTTAAGTAACTATGGCGCACGCACATCACAAGACTGACTCCCACACCGTTTCTTTCCAGGTGGATCCGGTGGTTCTGGAGCTCGGGCAGCGCTTCGTCGACGCCGGCCACGAGCTGTCCCTCGTGGGCGGGCCGGTCCGTGACCTTTTTCTTGGCCGGGTCTCGCCCGACCTGGACTTCACCACTGACGCCACTCCGGACCAGACGGTTGCCCTGATCAAGAAATGGGCGGACAACTACTGGGAGATCGGGCGCGCCTTCGGCACCATCGGGATGCGCAAGGACGACTTCCAGATCGAAATCACCACCTACCGGGCCGACGCCTACGATCCGGAGTCCCGCAAGCCGATAGTGGCCTTCGGAACATCCCTGACGGATGACCTGTTGCGGCGGGACTTCACCATCAATGCCATGGCCCTGCGGCTGCCCATGCTGGAGCTCGTCGATCCTTTCGGCGGCGTCCGCGACCTGCACGCCTCGATCCTCAATACGCCCGGGCCGCCGGAAACGTCCTTCTCCGACGACCCCCTGCGCATGATGCGCGCCGCGAGGTTCGCGGCCCAACTGGGGGTGTCGCTGCACGCAGACGTCCGCGAGGCCATGGTCCGGATGGCTGAACGGATCAGCATCATCTCGGCCGAACGCGTGCGCGATGAACTGATCAAGCTCATCTGCGCCGCGCAGCCGCGGGCCGGCGTGGACCTGCTGGTCGATACCGGACTCGCGGACCTGGTGCTGCCGGAAGTCTCGGCCCTGCGCCTGGAATCCGATGAACACCACCGCCACAAGGACGTCTACCAGCACTCGCTGCAGGTCCTGGAACAGGCAGCAGCGCTGGAGTCGAAGGCGGACGGCCCGGTTCCCGGCCCGGACTTCGTGTTGCGGTTCGCCGCCCTCATGCACGACGTCGGCAAGCCGGCCACGCGCCGCTTTGAACCGGGCGGCGCAGTGAGCTTCCGCCACCACGACATGGTGGGCGCCAAGCTGACCGCCAAGCGCATGAAGGCGCTGCGCTTCGACAACGACACCATCAAGGCCGTGGCCAGGCTTGTGGAGCTGCACATGCGCTTTTACGGCTACGGTGAGGCCGGCTGGAGCGATTCCGCGGTCCGCCGCTACATCACCGACGCCGGTCCCCTCCTGGAGCGCCTGCACCGGCTCACCCGCTCCGACGTCACCACCCGGAACCAGCGCAAGGCGGACCGGCTGTCCTTCGCCTACGACGACCTCGAGGACAGGATCGCGGCGCTGCGGGAGCAGGAGTCCCTCGACGCCGTCCGCCCGGACCTGGACGGCGGCCGGATTATGGCGCTGCTTGGTCTCAAGCCCGGTCCCGTGGTGGGCCGCGCCTACAAATTCCTGCTGGAAGAACGCATGGAGCACGGCCCGCTCGATCCCGCCGTCGCCGAATCCCGCCTGCGGGACTGGTGGGCGGCACAGCCCGAGGCGGCGCCCGCCGGCGCCGAACTCTCCACCACTGAGGAGTCCTAAGTGATTGCACCATCCAACGGCCCCCGCCCCCAACTGTGGATCCTGCGGCACGGTGAAACAGAGTGGTCCAAGAGCGGGCAATACACCGGTCTCACGGACATGCCCCTCACGGTGGAAGGCGAGCAGCAGGCCGTGGAGGCGCGCAGGGTGCTCGAGACCGTCGACTTCGACCTCGTACTGACCTCACCCCTGCGCCGCGCCCGCCGGACCGCCGAACTCGCCGGCTACCCCGACGCCCAGTTGGAGCCGCTGGCGGTGGAGTGGGACTACGGCGACTACGAGGGCATCAGCTCGGACCTCATCCGCAAGGACAACCCCGAATACCTGATCTGGACGCACGGCGTGCCCAATGGTGAAGCGCTCGACGACGTCGCCGCCCGCGCGGACAAGATCGTGGCCCGGGTGCTCGAATCGGGCCTGGACAATGTGCTGATCGTCGCGCACGGGCATTTCTCCCGCATCCTGACCGCCCGGTGGCTCGGATTGGACCCCCGCGAGGGCCGGCATTTCGTGTTGGGGACCGCCAAAGTCTGCACACTGGGATGGGATAAGAAGACACCGGCAATCGTGCGCTGGGGACTCTAAAACCGGTTTTTAAAACAAAGTTAAAAAAAGTTTATGAATTCGGTAGGCAACTGCCGCATTCGTAGTGTATTTTTATTTCTGACCCCAAGGCGACTTGCCGGGGTCACGGCGCGCGTCGCCCGGCCTGTCAGCCGGAGCCACGGCAGAACAGAAAAGGAGGTTGGGAAAATGATGATTACTTTGACTAGCGGATGGATGTACTCCACCACCGCCAACCCGGCCTCGTTCGCTGACCCGCGCCCAAATGTCGGACTGACTGTTTCCTGACCGCTTTCCCGTCCCAGGCAATGCAGCCTGGGGCCCGCGGCAGTTGGCCTTCCATGGCGGAAAGCCCAATGACGGCAGCCTGAACAGGCGGAACCACGCGGTTGCGCAGCCTCCCCATAGTTCGGAACCCAGCTTCTTGTTGGGGTTTCGGCGCTACCGCGTCCAGGGGCCATTCTCCATCGAATAACTTTTTCCTATCCGGAATTCCGGCCTAATTAAGGCCAGGGATTTTCGGGCTAATTGCCACGCCCGGAACCGGTTATTCGAATTCCCTGCATCCAGCGCTCTATTTGTCGCGCCCAAAATACGGCGGCCCGTTTCATCCGCCCATTCCTGCTGCCTCCTGTTCGCCCCATTGAACCAAGGCGGCTCAATCCCCACCAACGAAAGGTCCCTGTGACTACCGCAACCACCGCTCCTGCCCACCGCACAGCCCTGCCCGCCACCAGGGCGCGCCGATCGAGTCCCCGAGGGGAGGTAAGAACCATGATGAACAAGCTCTATACGGTCCTGTTCCGAAAGCTGAGCCGCAGGGAGTCGACACGCTTCAACGGCCAACTCCTGGACCAAAGGCGGGACGACACGTTCCTCGCCATGCATCAGGCCGGCCTGATTCGCTGACGCCCGATCTGCTGACGGCCGGACATTTCCGCCACCGGCGCATGGACTAGTCCCGTGCAGGGGCGGAGCCCGTTGCCGGCAGGACTGTCCGCAGCGAAGGAGGACCTGATGACTGACATTGGAACCGATCCCAGGGAGCCCGTGCGTCGCCGCACGGGCTCCCCCTTTTAAGCATCCCTTCGTGGCCAGCCGTTGTGGCGGCTCCGATACGACGTGCCAGCGAAGACCGCGGCGCGGCACGGGTCAATGTCCCCCGGTAAGCTCAAGGTCATGCAGGAGACAAAGCCGCCGGAGCGCAAACGGGTCCGATTGGTCATCCCGAGCCGCAGCGACCCTTTTCTCCGAAACTTCACGGAACTGGTAGGCGGTCCCTTGGGCCACCGCTCGGCGCCCGGGATCGTTTCGCCGGGATTCTTTACGGTGGATCGTGTTCTGGTCATCCTCACTGTCCTCGCCGCCCTGGCCGGGATTCTGCTCAAGAACTTCTGCCGCACCAACGGCTGGGAAACACCCGGGCAGTTCTACGCCACGTGCTACTCGGACTTTCCGGAGCTGTTCCGCAACCGCGGCCTCGGCGATGGCGCCTTCCCCTTCATTACCCCGGGAAGCCTCTTCGAGTACCCCGTGCTGATGGGGTTGATTGCGGGTGCCACCGCACTTCTGGTGCCCGGCGCCGGCACCGACGATCCCCGCGTCCTTGGCTACTTCGACGTCAACGCCACCCTGATCGCCGCCGTCTGGATCATCACCGTGCTGGCCACGGCACGGACGAACCGCCGGCGGTCCTGGGACGCGGCGATGGTTGCCCTCGCCCCCGGCATTGTCCTGGCGGGCGTCATTAACTGGGACATGTGGGCCGTGTGCATGCTGGCTCTTGGCATGTACTTCTTTGCGCGGAACAAGCTCGTCCTCGCCGGGATCTTCATCGGCCTGGGCACGGCCACCAAGCTCTACCCGCTGTTGATCCTCGGCGCCGTCCTGCTGCTGGCGCTCCGGAGCGGGCGCATCCGGGCGCTGCTGATCACGGCCGGTGCCGCAACCGCGGCCTGGCTGGCGGTCAACGTCCCGGCAGCCGCGGCAAATCCGGACGGCTGGAAGTACTTCTACCAGTTCACGCAGGAGCGGCCGGCGGGCTACAGCTCGCCCTGGTTCGCCTACAACCTGGTGGCCGCCCGGCTGGGCTGGAATCCGCTTGAGGCCGCGGCCATCAACTCCCTGGCACTGGACCTGTTTCTCCTGGCCTGCATCCTGATTGCGGTCCTGGCACTGACGGCACCCCGCCGGCCGAGGATCGCGCAGCTGGCGTTCCTGATCGTGGCCGCGTTCATCCTGACCAACAAGGTGTACTCCCCCCAGTTCGTGTTGTGGCTGATCCCCCTGATCGCCCTTGCCCGGCCCCGCTGGCGTGACTTCGTCATCTGGCAAGCCATCGAAGCGCTGCACTGGGGCGCCATCTGGATGTACCTCGGGCAGGCAACCAGCGGCGGCTCGACCCAGCACAACATCGACATGCCCTACTACGTCCTGGCCGTGGTTGCCCACATGCTCGCCACCGCGTACCTGATGGCCCGTGTCGCCTGGGACATCTGGGATCCGTCCAGCGACGTGATCCGCCGCCACCGCATCGATGATCCGCATGGCGGCCCCTTCGACGGTGCCCCGGACTGGCTGCGGATTGATCTGCGCCGGCCCGCGGCGTCCCTGGTGCCGTGGCGGAAGCGTGCCGTGGCGGAAAGCCACAGCGCATGACTGACGTCGCCGTCGTCGGTTCCGGCCCCAACGGGCTGGCCGCGGCGGTGACCATGGCGCGGGCCGGACTCAAAGTCCACGTGTTCGAGGCGGCCGCCACACCCGGCGGCGGACTGCGCACCGCCGAACTGATGGAACCGGGCCACTTCCACGACGTCTGTTCGGCCGTGCACCCCATGGTTCTGGCCTCACCCTTTTTCCGCCGGTTCGAGCTGTCCAGGCGCGTGCCCCTGGAGGTGCCCGAGCTCTCGTACGGATCCCCGCTCGACGGCGGCCGCGCGGCGCTGGCCTACCGTTCCCTGGACCGCACCGTTGCGGAACTCGGGAGGGACGGCGCCGCCTACCGCCAGCTCATGGCGCCCCTCGTGCGGCGGGTGGAGGGCGTCGCGGACCTCACCCTGAACCAGCTGCTGCGGATTCCGGCAGATCCCCTGGCCGCCGCCGCGTTCGGCCTCCGGGCGCTCGAACAAGGCTCGCCGCTGTGGAATGCGAGGTTCAGCCAGGACCTGGCTCCCGCACTGCTGAGCGGCGTCGCCGCGCATGCCGTGGCGCCGCTGCCCTCGATCACCGCCGCCGGCGCCGGGCTGATGCTGGGCGCCCTGGGCCATGCCGGCGGCTGGCCGGTTCCGCGCGGCGGATCGGCCGCGATTGCCCGGGCGCTGACCGCTGACATCGAGGCCCATGGCGGGGTGGTCGAGACCGGCAGGCGGATCACATCGCTCGCGGAGCTGCCGCCGGCCCGGGCCACGCTGCTGGATGTGGCACCCCCCGCGCTGCTGCACCTGGCGGAGGGCCGGCTCCCGTCGCGCTATAGGAGCGCCCTGGCGTCGTTCCGCTTCGGGAACGCTTCCTGCAAGGTCGATTTCATCCTCTCCGGACCGGTGCCGTGGGCGGCGGACGGCCTCGCCGATGCCGGGACGGTGCACGTGGGCGGCACCCGGGCGGAAACCGCCGAAGCGGAACGCCTGGTCGCCTCGGGACGGCATCCGGACCGGCCCTACGTGCTGGTATCCCAGCCCTCGCGTTTTGATGCCGGCCGCGCGCCGGCCGGCCGGCACATCCTGTGGACCTATTGCCACGTTCCGGCCGGTTCCACCGTGGACATGAGCGATGCGGTCATGGCGCAACTGGAGCGCTTCGCGCCCGGGTTCCGGGATGTGGTGGTGCAGTTCAAGGTGACCACGGCCGCAGGGCTGGCGGCGTACGACGAGAACTTCGTCGGTGGGGACTTCGGCGCAGGCCGCATGGACCTTTGGGGCATGTTGCGGCGGCCGGTGCTGAGCCCGGTGCCCTGGCGGACGCCGCTGCCAGGGGTGTACTTGTGCTCGTCGTCGACCCCGCCCGGTCCCGGCGTCACCGGGATGCCCGGCTTCCACGCCGCCCGGCATGCCCTCAAGGACATGTTCGGTCTCGGCGTCCCGGACCTCGGATACCGGGTCCCCTAGCCGCTAGCCCCGACGCGGCGCCGCAACGGCCGCCGTCGCCGCCCTGGCGGACAGCCGGCCGTCGCGCATGCTCGCGACGGCGTCGGTGAGCGGCACGAAATCGGTGTCGTGGGTGACCATGACCGTTGCCACGCTGAACTCGTCGGTGACCTGCCGCAGCAGCCGGACGATTGCTTCGCTGCGCTGGTGGTCAAGGGCTGCCGTCGGCTCGTCCACCAGCAGCACGGCAGGGTTGCCCATGAGTGCCCGGGCAATGTTGACGCGCTGGCGCTGGCCGCCGGAGAGCTGGTGCGGCCGCTTCGCCAGGGCATGCCCGAGACCGACAAGGTCCAGCAGAGCCGCGGCGCGTTCCCCGGCCGCCCGCGCCGTCCCGCCGCGCAGGCGCTGGGTGATCACGAGCTGCTCCACCGCGGTGAGGGAGGGCAGGAGGTTGGGCTGCTGGAAGATGATGCCGATCTTGTCCCGCCGCAGTGCGGTGCGGCCGGAGTCGGGCAATCCGCCGGCGTCCTCGCCGTCGACCACCACCAGGCCGGCGGAGGGCCGGACCAGGGTGGCGGCGACGGCCAGCAGGGACGACTTGCCGGACCCCGAGGGGCCGATCAGGGACACGAATTCGCCTGCGTTCACCTTGAGGCTCACGGAATCCAGGGCCTTAAGGGTGCCGTCTCCGTCCGGGTACTCCAGGGTGACGTTGACGAGGTTCAGGGCGGTGTTGTTCAGGGTTGAATTCACGAGATATGCCTTTCTAGGAATATATGAGGCGGGCCGGGGCTGCTCAGTTGCCGCCGAGGGCGATGAGCGGATCGACGCGGGCCACGCTGCGGACCGCGAGGGCTGCCCCGGCCAGGCCCAGGAGCACGATTCCGGCGACGGGCAGCAGCGTTGTCCAGGGCGTGAGGAGGAACGGTGCCGCCTGCGACGCGAGGACTCCACCGGCCACACCGGCCAGCCCGCCGGCCACCGCGCCGGCCAGCAGGACCAGGGCCGCCTGCGCCATGGCGTCCCGGAGGATGTAGCGGGCGGACCCGCCCAGTGCCTTCAGAACGGCGATGTCCCGGGTGCGCTGGACCGTCCAGACCGTCAGGAAGGCAACAATCACGAGGGCTGAGATGCCGTAGAGAAAGGCCTGCATGAGCAGCAGCGAGCCGTTCTCGCTCTTGTAGGAGCCGAGGGCCTGGAAAGACCCGTCGATCGTGGTGCTGACGGTTCCCGCGGCGGTATTGGCGGCACCGAGATCCACCCCTGTACCGGACGTGGAGTCGAATGTCACGGCCAGCACCGTCGCGGCGTCCGCGTCTTGGATATGGGCCAGCTTCTGCCAGTCGGCCAGCGTGGTCCACACGACGCCGGTGTGGGAATACCACTGCTCCGGCACGACTGCCGTCACCACGAGGTCGGCGCCGCCCACCGAGGCGTGGCTGCCGATGCTGAGCTCCAGGTCCTCCGCCAGTCCGGCTCCGACGGCGATGGTTCCCTCTGCCAGCGGGGCGGGAGCCAGGCCTGCGCCGGGCTCGGTGCCGAAGACCGCAACGCTTGCCGTGTGTGCCGGCACGCCTCCGGCGCCGAGTGCCTGGAAGCGGCTCTGGCTGATCCCAACGGCGTCGGCGCGGGCGACGCCGTCGCGCGCCGACCACAGGCCCTGTTGGGCGCGCGTGACCTCGGATTCGGTAAACGAGGCCTTGGCTGCGCTCCCGGCCGGGGCGCCGAAGACCAGCTGGTCGGCCGGGAGGGCGGCGAGGGCCGACGTCGACTGGTTTCCGAGGCCGGCCGTCAGTCCGGAAAGCATGACGAGCAGGAGGGTAATGAGGGCGACGACCGCACCCATCAGGGCGAACCGTCCCTTGGCAAAGCGGATATCGCGGATGGCGAGATACATGGTGTCCTTCGTGGTGTCGTTTGAGGCGCTTGTGGCGTTGCTTCCAGCCTTCCTTCCGCCGGGCTCCAGGGCATCGGCCGCCCGGTTGGACCGCCGGCACCGGTCGGACGGCCCTGCGATCAACCAAAAGGTTGATTCCGCCGGGGGCGGGCCGTTTTCCGCAGGAGCCCCGCCGCACCGGCACTACGCTGGAAGCATGGAGGGCGACGCCGGCAACACGGTCCACAACGGCACAGGACCCAAGGGCGCTGGGCATGCCGGCGCACCGGCGCCGGGCACGGAGCCCACCGGGGCGGCCGTCATTCTGCGCGTCCTTCGCGTGAGCCTGCACGTCGGCTTTGCGGTGCTGCTCCTGGTGGCGCTGCTCCGGCTCCTGGCCGGCGGCATCACGGGCCAGGAGTGGATCACCCTGCTGCTGGCCGTGCTGCTCGCCGCGTTCTACCTCGCGGGCACCGTGCTGGAGAAACGGCACGCCGCCCGCCGGACCCGGTTCGATCCGCGGCCCTACTCGGCCTGGTGGCTGGGCGGCGTCTGCCTCCTCTGGCTGCTGCTGGTCTGGGCCAGTGCCGACTTCGTCTGGCTGGCCTTCCCGCTGTTCTTCCTGCAGTTGCACGTGCTCCGGCGCCGGCTGGCGCTGCCGGCGATCGCACTGAGCACAGTGTTTGTCATTGCGGCGCTCTGGTTCCACAACGGCGGTACCGCGTCTCCCGATCTGGCCAGTGCGGATCCGGCCAGCGTGGGGCTGCAGCTGCCCATGGTGCTCGGGCCCGTTTTCGGCGCAGCCTTCGCTGTGGTCACCGGGCTGGCCTACCGGGCACTGTTCCTGGAGGCGGAAAACCAGCGGCTGGCGGCCGAAGAGCTCCGCCGCACCCGTGCCGAACTCGCCCGGACCCAGCACAATGCCGGCACCCTGGCCGAGCGGACCCGGCTGGCCCGGGAAATCCATGACACCCTCGCCCAGGGCTTGTCCAGCATTGTGCTGATGGGGCGCGCGGCCGAGAAGGCCCTGGACGACGGCGAACCCGCCGTGGCACGGGACAGGCTCCGCATTGTCCGGGACACGGCCGCCGCCAACCTGGCAGAGGCCCGCAACTTCGTCCGGGCCCTGCAGTCCCCCGATCTTGAGGACGGCTCCCTCGTGGCCGGACTTCTCCGGCTGTGCGAAACGACCGAAGCGGAGACCGCGGCGCGGGGTGCCGGGCTGCGGTGCCGCCTCGACGTCGAAGGCGTGCCGGTGGAACTCCCCGGCGCCCACCAGACGGTCCTGCTCCGGGCCGCGCAGGCGAGCCTGGCCAACGTGCGGGCACATGCGCAGGCGGGCACCGCCGTCGTCACCCTTTCCTTCCTGGGCCCGGACGTGGCCATGGACATCTACGACGACGGCGCCGGATTCGACCCGTTGGCCTTGCCGGCCCGTCCGGACGGGTCCGGCTATGGTCTGACGTCGCTGCGGGACCGCGTGGCCGCCCTCCACGGGCAGCTGGACATCGAGTCTGCCCCGGGTGAGGGAACCGTGGTGGCCATCCGGCTGCCACTGGGCCAAGCGCCCGGTTCCAACGCCGCGCCGGCGCCGGCCCGCGGGGACCGGAAATGAACAACATCCGGGTGTTCCTGGTGGACGACCACCCGGTGGTCCGGGCCGGTCTGCGGGCAATGCTGGGTGATCTGGAGGGCATCACAGTGGTGGCCGAGGCCGCCGACGGCGCCGCCGCGCTGGCCGGGCTGGCCAGGCTCCACACCCAGGGCGAGCCCGCGGACGTGGTGCTCATGGACCTGCAGATGGGCGCCGGCATGGACGGCGTCACCGCCACCGGCCGGATCAAGGCAGGAGAGGCCGGCGAGCCGGCGCCGCCGGTGCTCATCCTGACCACCTATGACTCCGACGCCGACATCCTGGCCGCCGTCGAGGCCGGCGCCAGCGGCTACATGCTCAAGGATGCCCCGCCCGAGCAGATCCGCCAGGCGGTGCTCTCTGCCGCGGCGGGCGGCACCGCGCTGGCCCCCGAGGTCGCGGCCCGGCTGATGGGCCGGATCAGGAATCCGGAGCCCGCCCTGTCAGCCCGCGAGGTCCAGCTGCTCGGATTGCTGGCCACCGGGATGGGAAACCGGGCGATCGCGAAGCAGCTGTTCATTTCCGAGGCCACGGTCAAGACGCACCTGGTGCACATCTACGGCAAACTCGGCGTGGACAACCGCACCGCCGCGATCGCCGTGGCAGCGCAGCGCAGGATCATCCGGCGGCCCTAGGCGTTCCCGGCGGGCAGGTGACGGTGTTATGTGACAACAGAATTGTCGGTGGCCCGGGGCATAATGGGCGCCATGGGGAACTCATCAAAACTTGCACTGGCCCTTGTGGGCCTTGTTCTTGGCGGCTCGCTGGTCGCCTGCGGCGACGGCCGTGAGGGCGCCGAAAGCGCTGCCAAACAGCTCGCCTCCGCGGTGTCCGCGCTCGACGTCGGATCCGTCGCCTTTGAGGGCAAGGACTCCGGTGCCGCCAACGACCAGCTCAAGGAAATATTCAAGGGGCTTGACCCGGCCCGGCCTGCAGTGGACAGCGGCCAACTGACGCTGGAGTCCGATAAGGCCACGGTCCCGCTCAACTACCGCTGGAAGATCGGCTCCGAAGAGTGGAAGTACACCACCTTCGCCGAATTCAAGAAGTCCGGCGACAAATGGCTGACGGTCTGGAACCCGGCCACCCTGGTCCCCGAACTGGCCGAAGGCGAGCTCGTCGGCTCGGCAACCCATTCGCCGTCGCGCGCCGACATCCTGGGCGCCGGCGGGGTCCCGCTGGTCACGTACCGGCCCGTGGTCAATGTTGGCATCGACAAGCCGGCGCTCGGCGGTGCAGACGCCGCCGATTCCGCCACCAAGCTTGCCCAACTGGTGGGGGTCGACCCTGCGGCGTACGGCCAGCAGGTCGCGGCGGCCGGCCCCGAGGCGTTCGTTGCCGCCATCACTTTGCGTGAAGAAGGACGGACCATCACCGACGCTCAGATCGGTGAGATTCCCGGCGCCCGTGCCATCCGCGACTCCCTTCCGCTGGCACCAAACCGCACCTTCGCCCGCGCCCTGCTGGGCACGGCAGCGGAGGCGAATGCAGAACAGATCGAAAAATCGAACGGCGCACTCAAAGCAGGGGACACCACGGGCACCGGTGGCCTGCAACAGCAATACGACGCGCAGCTTCGCGGCAGCGACGGCATTCAGGTCTTCGCCGAGAAGGCAGGCCTCACCGCCGCAGAGAAGCAGGCTCTGCCCAACGCGGGACGCCGCGTACTTTTTCAGACTGAGATAAAGGAAGGCACCCCGCTGAAAACCACCCTGGACCCGAAGCTGCAGCAGCTTGCGGAAGACGTCCTCGGCAAGGTGGGCCCGGCGTCGGCGATTGTGGCGATCCGGCCCTCCAGCGGCGCCGTCCTGGCGGCCGCCTCCGGGCCGGGCAGCAACGGCTACGACACCGCGATGCTGGGACAGTATGCCCCTGGATCGATCTTCAAGATGGTCGATTCCCTGGCCATGTTCCGCAACGGCATGACGCCCGACTCCAAGGTGGACTGCCCGCCCACCCTCACGGTGGACGGCCGCACCTTCAAGAACGCCGAGGGATACCCTGAGTCCTCCCTGGGGTCCGTGACGCTGCGCGACGCGTTTGCGCACTCCTGCAACACCGCGTTCATCAACGCCCGCGACACCGTCACCCAGGCACAGCTCGAATCCGCCGCGACCTCCCTGGGCGTGGCAGTTGAAGCACCTGCGCTCGGCGCGGCCGCATTCCTCGGCTCCGTCCCCGGGGATGCCGAAGGAACCGAACATGCCGCCTCCATGATCGGCCAGGGCAAAGTGCTCCTGTCCCCCCTGGCCGCCGCCGTCATGGCCGGCTCGGTTGCCAAGGGAGCCCCGGTGGCCGCCCAGCTGGTATTGAATCCGAACGAGGGCGACAGTCCCCCAGATGCCCAGGGCGCCGCCCCCACAGGAACGGCTACAGCCGGCACGTCGCCGGCTGCCCCGGCCTCCGGTGACGCGACGCCGTCGGCCCCCGCACCGGCCACGGCCGTCGAAAAGCCGGTAACTGCAGCGGAAGCCGCGGCACTGGCTGACATGATGCGGGCCGTCGTCACCAGCGGTCATGCCGGGTTCCTGGCCTCCGTCCCGGGCGAGCCCGTCGGGGCCAAGACCGGAACGGCCGAGTTCGGCAACGACACCCCGCCCAAGACGCACGCCTGGATCGTGGCCGTGCACGGTGACCTCGCCGTCGCCGTGTTCGTCGAGGACGGCGGACTCGGGGCCACCACGTCCGGGCCGCTGCTCAAGGAGTTCCTGACCCGGGCCGGCTGAGCGGACGCTTTCCCGGCCGTGGGAAGATTGAACGCGTGGCTCATATTGACGTATCCGGCATCGACTACTTCCTCTCCGACGGCACCCAGCTGCTCAACGGGGTGACCTTCAAGGTCCCGGACGGCACCAAGACAGCGCTGATCGGGCCCAACGGGACCGGCAAGACCACGCTGTTCCGGATCATTTCCGGCGATCTCGTCCCGGACGAAGGCGTGATCGGCCGGTCCGGCAACATGGGCATCATGCGCCAGTTCGTGGGCCAGGTCCGGGACGAGTCCACGGTCCGCGACCTGCTGGTCTCCGCCGCCCCGCCTGCCCTGGCCGCCGCCGCGCGGGCCGTCGACGAGGCAGAGCTCGCCATGCTGGAGCATGACGACGAGCCCACCCAAATGGCCTATGCCCAGGCGATCGTGGACTGGGGGGATGCCGGCGGCTACGACGTCGAAACCGTCTGGGACGAGGTCTGCATGGCCGCCCTCGGCCTGCCCTTCGACCGGGCACAGCACCGCCCGGCGTCGAGCCTCTCCGGCGGCGAGCAGAAGCGGCTGGTCCTCGAGGCCCTCTTCGCCGGCCCCGACGAACTGCTGCTCCTGGACGAGCCGGACAACTACCTCGATGTTCCGGGCAAGCGCTGGCTCGAGGCCAAACTGAATGATTCGAAGAAGACCGTGTTCTTCATCAGCCACGACCGTGAACTGCTCAACAACGCCGCAGGCCGAATCGTCACCCTGGAACCGGGCATCAACGGCGCCGGCGCCTGGATCCACGGCGGCGGCTTCGGGTCCTACGTGGACGCCCGGGCCGACCGGAACGCGCGCTTCGAGGAACTGCGCAAGCGCTGGGACGAGGAGCACGTCAAGCTCAAGGAACTCGTCAACATGTACAAGAACAAGGCCGCGTTCCGTTCCGACATGGCCAACCGCTATCACGCGGCGCAGACCCGGCTCGCGAAGTTCCTCGAGGCCGGCCCGCCCGAGGCCCTTCCCATCGAACAGAACGTGCAGATGCGGCTCAAGGGCGGGCGCACCGCCAAGCGCGCCGTCGTGGCCGAGAAGCTGGAACTGACCGGCCTGATGAAGCCGTTCTCCACCGAAATCTGGTTCGGCGACCGGGTGGGCGTCCTGGGTTCCAACGGGTCGGGCAAGAGCCACTTCCTGCGCCTGCTCGCCACCGGCGGCACGGATCCCGAGCGGGAGCACCTGCCGGTGTCCGACGTCGAGATCGCCGAGGTGCCGCACGAGGGCACCGTGAAACTCGGCGCCCGGATCCGGCCCGGATTCTTCGCCCAGACCCACGTCCGGCCCGACCTGCTGGGTAAGACCCTGCTCGAAATCCTGCACCGGGGCGACGAGCACCGCTCGGGCATGGGCCGCGAAGCCGCCGCCGGGGCCCTCGACGGCTACGGGCTGGCGGCGCAGTCCGAGCAGAAGTACGAATCCCTTTCCGGCGGCCAGCAGGCGCGGTTCCAGATCCTGCTGCTGCAGCTCTCCGGCGCTACGCTGCTGCTGCTCGACGAGCCCACGGACAACCTGGACCTGCACTCGGCCGAGGCCCTGGAACGGGCGATCGACCACTTCGAGGGCACCGTCCTGGCCGTCACCCACGACCGCTGGTTCGCCCGAACCTTCGACCGCTTCCTGGTTTTCGGCTCCGACGGCAGGGTCTACGAGTCCGCCGAACCGGTCTGGGACGAAAAGCGCGTCGAGCGCGCCCGCTAGAGCCATCGCGGGGTCCACTAAGCAACGCGGGGTCAGATACAGCCCATTCCGGGGGCGGTTATGGGCGCTAAGTGACCCCGCGTTGCTATTTGAAACGCGCAACAAATGATTAAATGATCACCAACCGCTAGCATTTGAGCATGAACACTGATGAGCGGCACCGCCTGATCGGCGGACTGCTGCGCGACCGGGAGCACGTGACGGTGGACGATCTGACGGCCGCCTGCGGCGCCTCCGGCGCCACCATCCGCCGTGACCTCGACATCCTGGCCCTGCACGGCGTGTTGCGGAGGGTCCACGGCGGAGCCAGAAGCCTGGTTTTCGGCGGCGAAAACCCGCACTACGGGCAGCGCGAACTCGAGGACCACACCGCCAAGATGCGGATCGCCGCCGGGGTGGCGGCCATGCTCGCGGACCGTGGACACGTCTGGCTGGACAGCGGCACCACCGCCACGGAGATCGCCCGCCAGTTGCGCCAGCGTGAGATGACGATCATGCCGATGTCGCTGCGGTCCGTCACCGCGCTGTCCGCGGACGACGGTCCGGCCGGGCGCCGCCCCGAACTCCTGATGCCCGGCGGCAGCCTCGTCCCCGGCGAACTTTCCTTCCGAGGACCGATGACGGAATCCAACATCCGCTCGCTGCGCTTCGACACCGCCGTCGTCACGCCCTGCGCCCTGAACCTCAAGGACGGGCTGTTGGCCCACGACCTCGACGACGCAGCAGTCAAACGCGCCGGCCTCGAATCCGCCGCCCGGGTGATCGTCGCCTGTGCCGCCGCCAAATGGAACGCCACCGCCGTCGCCCTCGTCGCATCCCTGGACGCCGTGGATGCCATCGTGACCGACCGGCAGCTCAGCCCTGAAGAACTTGACCAACTCGCCCAGCACTCGGTGGAAGCAGTGATCGTATGACCAGTACCGCAACCGTCCCGCAACTCAAGGCTGCCACCGGGGCGACTTTCCTTGTCTTCGGGATCAACGGATTAGTTTTCGCCAGCTGGGCAGCCCGCATCCCGGCCGTGACGGAGATCCTGCAGATCACCGCGGGCCAGATGGGAACCCTGCTGCTGTGCGTCGCGGTCGGTTCGCTGATCGCCCTGCCGACGGCCGGGTTCGTCGTCGGCCGGATCGGCACCGCCAACACCGTCCGCAGCGCCGGACTCGTGGCCGCGGCGGCCGGTGTCGGCGTCGCGCTCTCACTGATGGCGGCCTCCATCCCGGGGACTGCCATCGCCTTGTTCTTCTTCGGGATAGGCGTCGGGCTGTGGGATGTTTCGCAGAACATTGAAGGTGCCGACGTCGAACACCGGCTCGGGCGCACCATCATGCCGCAGTTCCACGCGGCCTTCAGCGGCGGCGCGTTCGTCGGTGCCCTGATCGGCGCCGGATTATCCACCCTGGGGGTCGGGCTCCCGGAGCACCTGCTGGTCATAGCCGCCGTTGTCGCCGTCCTGACCACTGTGGCCCCCCGGTATTTCCTGCCCCATCGGCCTGCCGAAGCGCCCGCCGCGGGGGACGCGGACCGGGGCAACTCCGGTTCGGCCTGGCGGGACGGGCGCACGCTGCTGATCGGCGTCGTCGTCCTCGGCGCCACCCTGACCGAAGGCGCCGGCAACGACTGGATTGCCAAGGCCGCGGTTGACGGCCTGGGCGCCGAACAGTCCACGGGGGCGCTGCTGTTCGCCGCGTTCGTGCTGGCCATGACCGCCATGCGCTTCTTTGGTGGCCGTGCGATCGACGTCTACGGCCGTGTTGCCGTGCTGCGGGCCAGCATGGCGGCGGCAACTGCGGGCCTCTGCCTCTTCGTGTTCGCCGGCAACATCTGGCTGGCCGCCGCCGGTGCCGTGCTCTGGGGCGTGGGGGCAGCACTCGCGTTCCCGATCGGGATGTCCGCCGCCGCGGACGACCCCAGGAAGGCGGCGGCCCGGGTGTCCGTGGTGTCCACGCTGGGCTACATTGCCTTCCTCGCCGGGCCGCCCCTGTTGGGCTACCTGGGGGATGTCACCGGTGTCAGGACCGCCCTGCTGGCGATCGGGATTCCGATTGTGGTGGCCCTGGTCCTCGCCGGAGCCGCGAAGCCGCTGCCCGCGAGGTAGCAGTATGGTGGTCCAATGCGAACCATGCTGAGGAAGGCCCCGGGCCGCCTGTCGAAATTCGACCGCAAACTGGTGCGCGCCGTCTCCAATCTGCCGGGAGGAGGCCATGATGACTTCTTCCGCCGTCTGTCCGCCGCCGCCAACAAGGGCAAACTTTGGTTCGGCGTTGCCGGAGCCCTGGCCCTGGTGCCCGGTAAGACGCGCAGGGCAGCGGTGCACGGACTCATTGCGCAAGGCGCTGCCTCGGCAGTCACCAACGTCGTGTTCAAGACCCTCCTGCCCCGGGCCCGCCCCCTGCCCGAACACCTTCCGGTCTTCCGCTTCGTGAACCCGCAGCCGACGAGTTCGTCGATGCCGTCGGGACACTCCGCCTCCGCGGTGGCTTTCGCTCTCGGGGTCGGCATGGTCCGCCCGGTCCTCGGTGCGGCGCTGGCCCCCGTCGCGGCCGGAGTGGCCTACTCCCGGGTCCACACCGGGGCCCACTGGCCCTCGGATGTGCTGTTCGGGTCCGCGATCGGCGCCGGCGCGGCCATGGTGACGCGGAAGTGGTGGCCTGTCCGACCGCCGTTCCCGGAAACCCGCCGCGGCGCCGCCCCGGCCGCGGAACTCCCGGACGGCCAGGGGCTCGGCATCGCGGTCAACACCCTTGGCGGGTCCTATGCTGACGAGACTGTCGACGCCCTGCAAAAAGTATTCCCTAAAGCGTATATAAAGGAAATCGGGCCGGGTGAGTCCGTCGACGCGGGCATCGCCCAGGTCGCGACCCGGCCGGGCATTGCGGCCCTGGGCGTCTGGGGCGGCGACGGAACCGTGGGCGCCGCGGCGGCCGCCGCCGTCGAACGTACCCTCCCGCTGGTGGTGCTCCCCGGCGGAACGCTGAACCATTTCGCCCGCGACGCCGGCACCCCCACCCTGGCGGACGCCGTGCAGGCGGCGTCGCGCGGCGAGGCCGCCGTGGCCGACGTCGGCCACGTGAGTGTCGAGCGCGGGCTCCCCGACAGCCCGGAGCAGCTCGAGCTGATCATGCTCAACACGGCCAGCATCGGCCTCTACCCGAACCTGGTCCGCCGGCGGGAGCAGCTCCAGCCGGCACTGGGCAAACCCCTGGCCGGAGTGGTGGCCATGTTCCGGACCTTCGCAGCCGGCACCCCCACCACGCTGATCGTCAACGGGGTGCGGCACCGGCTGTGGATCCTGTACATCGGCCGCGGCCGCTATTACCCCCGCGACCACGCGCCGCTGGTGCGTCCGGTACTCGCGGACGGTGTCCTGGACCTGCGGATGATCACTGCCGATGAGCCGTTCGCCCGGTTGCGCCTGCTCTGGGCCGTGCTCACGGGCACCGTGGCCACGTCCGGGATCACCCATCTGAGCGAAACGGACCGGATCACGGTGGAACCCGGGAACGGGCCCATGGTCCTCGCCGTCGACGGAGAGGTCATGCCCGGGGTGCGGCGGGTGGAATTCACGGTCCGCCCCGGCGCGCTGACCTACTACTCGCCCCTCGGCTGAACCCCGTCATCCAAACCCGTCATCCAACCCCTGTCATCCTCCCGGACTACCCTGATTAGCCCCTGAATCATCCCTGAGACCGGCGAAATACGCAGCTTGCCTCGGTAGCGTGGTGTGCAGACGGGCCCGTGACTGCGGTGCCCCGGATCATCTCCCGCTACGCAAAGGAACGCTTCCATGATCGAAGCACGAGGCCTGACCAAGGTTTACGGCGACAAGACCGCCGTCGCCGGCGTCAACTTCACCGTCGAAGCCGGCCGGGTCACCGGCTTCCTGGGTCCGAACGGGGCCGGAAAATCCACCACCATGCGCATGATCATGGGGCTGGACCGGCCGACGTCGGGCTCGGTGACCGTCAACGGGTTCCCGCTGACCGGGCACGCCGCCCCGCTGCGCGACGTCGGCGCGCTGCTCGATGCCAAGGCAGTCCACACGAGCCGCTCCGCCTACAACCACCTGCTGGCCATGGCGGCGACCCACAGCATCCCGAAGAAACGGGTCCACGAAGTCATTGAGATGACGGGACTGGCCGAGGTGGCCAGGAAGAAGGTCGGCGGCTTCTCGCTCGGCATGGGCCAGCGGCTGGGCATCGCCGCCGCCCTCCTGGGCGACCCGCAGACCGTCATCCTGGACGAGCCCGTCAACGGCCTTGACCCGGAGGGGGTGGTGTGGGTCCGCAACCTGGTGAAGTACCTGGCCTCCGAGGGCCGCACGGTCTTCCTTTCCAGCCACCTCATGAGCGAGATGGCCGTCACGGCGGACCACCTGATCGTGATCGGCCGCGGGAGGATCATTGCGGACGCCCCGATCCAGGAGATCATCACCGGCAAGGGCCAGGGCCGGACGCGGGTCCGCACCGACCAGCCGGACCGGCTCATGCAGCTGCTGGCCGGGACCGGGGTCTCGGTGGAGGTCCAGGAGCGCGAACTCCTCGAAGTCACAGGCCTGGACCCGCGCCAGATCGCCACTGCGGCGCTGGAGAACCACGTCATGATCTACGAACTCACCCCGCTGCAGGCCAGCCTCGAGGAGGCCTACATGGAACTGACCAAGGATGAGGTCGAATACCACTCGCTGATCACCACGGGCGCCGTTCCCGTCGAAGCCGGAGGCAACTAAGCCATGAGCTCCACAACCGTTGAATCCACGCCCTCGCGCCGCGGCGCCGACGCACAGAGGTCCGGAAACGGCAGCAGTTCCGGTCCCGGCCCCAGCTTCCTGCGGGTCCTCAACTCCGAATTCATCAAGTTCCGCACCCTGCTCTCCACTCTGATCCTGCTTGGCTCCACAGTGGTGGTCATGGTGGGGTTCGGGGCGCTTTCGGCCTGGGGGACGGGCCAGTTCTCCGAGGCCGCGGCCCGGGACCCGGAGGTCGGCGCCAGGCTCGCGGCCCAGGGCGGCGACATCGCCGTCAGCGTGCCCACCTCCGGCATCGCGTTCGCCCAGCTGATCCTGGGCTCCCTCGGCGTGCTGCTGATGAGCTCCGAGTTCACCACGGGCATGGCCCGGTCCACGTTCGCGGCGGTGCCCAAACGCATCCCCGCCTTCGCGGCCAAGCTCGTGGTGGTGGTGGTGACCTCCTTCGTCGTCACCGCCGCATCCACCCTGGCCGCCGGATTTGTATCCGTGCCGATCCTGGACAACTACGGCCTGGGCCTGGACCTGGGCAGCCCGCAGTCGGTCAAGCTGCTCCTTGTCAACAGCATTTACGTGGCGGCGGCCGCGGCCATCGGCATGGCGCTGGGCACGCTGATCCGCAACTCGGCGGGCGGCATCATGAGCCTGGTGGGACTGTTCTTCGTGGCACCCATCGCGTTCCAGCTCATTCCGGGCGACTTCTTCGTGGAGGCCCGCAAATACCTGCCCGGCAACACCGTGGATCCGCTGACCGCGGTGGAGCACATCCCGGACACCCTCGAAGCCTGGCAGGCGGCCCTGGTGCTGGGCGCCTGGGTTGTCATCCCGGTGCTCCTGGCCGCCGTCCTGCTCAAGAGGCGGGACGTCTAGGCCGGCGCCACGGGCAGCGTCCAAGCCCTTCAGCATCTAGGCTCAGAGCATGATCGATGCGGTACCTGTCAGGGACGCGCCGGCCGGACCGGCCGACGCGTCCCTTGCTGAACTCACGGCCCGCCGCCGCGGCCGGCTCCGGCGCTACCTGCTGGCCAATCCTCGGGTCATGGACGTCCTGGTGGTGCTCTGCTACCTGGTCCTGGTCACGCCCACGGCGGTCGAATCGGTCATCCACGGCGACTGGCCGGTGGCCGTGTTGCTCGCCGCGGCCGCGCCGGTCCTGCTCTTCCGGCGGGCGTATCCGGTGCGGGTGGCGGCTGTTGTGGGGGCCCTGGAACTGGCGGTCACCTTCCTGCATCCCTGGGGGTCCAATGTCTCCGCCGGGCTCTGGTTTTCGCTGTACGCCGTCGCCGTCGTCCGCACCCGGCGGTTCGCCCTAGCCGCCCTGGCCCTGACCACCGTCCCGCTGCTGCTCCTGTACTTCCTGCTGGCCGTCGGCCCGCTGGACGGCCGGCTCCCGGACATGGCCGTCCGCACACCGGAGAATTTCCAGCTGCTGACGGGCATCGCGGCGGGCATCGGCATCGCGCTCTCGAATGTGATCGCCACGGGGATCGGGATCTCGGTGCGGCAGCGGCGCGAGCACGAGCACGAGATCGCGGCCTGGGCCGCCCGGGCCCAGCAGCTGGGCTCGGTCACGGAACGGAACCGGATCGCGCGCGAAATGCACGACGTCGTGGCGCACTCGCTGACGGTCATGATCAGCCTGTCGGACGGCGCCGCCGTCGTGGTCAAGAAGGATCCGGAGCGCGCCGCCGGCGTCCTGGCCGAACTCTCCCGGACCGGACGCACCGCGCTGGCCGACATGCGGCGCGTCCTTGGCGTGCTGCGCGAGGACGCCGCCACGGGACATGCCCCGCGCGAGCCGCTGGTGGCCGGGGGCAGCCTGGCCAAACTGCTCGAGGGCTTCCGCACCGCGGGACTGCCGCTGCACTACACGCACACCGGCCCGTCCCTGCCCGACGATGCGGCGTTCCAGCTGACCGTCTACAGAATTGTGCAGGAGTCGCTGACCAACGTGCTGCGCTACGGCCGCGCGCTCAGCCGGGTGGAGGTCAGCATTGTCCGGAACGGCTCCCGCGTCACCATTGAAGTGCTCGACGACGGCAGGGGCACCGTTGACCCGGGGGCTCCCGGGACCGGCGCGCAGGCGAAGCCTGACACACTGGACTCCTTCGGCACCGGGCATGGAATCGCCGGGATGCGGGAGCGGGCCAGGATCTACGCTGGCACCGTGTACGCCGGGCGCGCCGGTGACCGCGGCTGGCGCGTGCACGCGGAACTGAACTGCAACGGCGAGAATGCCATGGAATCAAGGGGGAACAATGTCCGACAACACGCCGGTACGCGTCCTGCTGGTGGATGACCAGCCGCTGCTTCGGATGGGTTTCCGCCTCATCCTGGAGGGTGAAGACGATTTGTGCATCGTGGGCGAGGCGTCCAACGGCGCCGAAGCGGTCCGCCACGTCCGGGAGCTCGCGCCCGACGTCGTCCTGATGGATGTGCGGATGCCGGTGCTGGACGGGATCGAGGCCACCCGGGCGATCGCCGCCTCGGGCTCCGACGCCAAAATCATTATCCTGACCACCTTTGACCTCGATGAATACGCCTTTGCAGCACTGCGGGCAGGGGCCTCTGCGTTCCTGCTCAAGGACGTGGCGCCGGCAGAACTGGTCAGCGCGGTGCGGGTGGTGGCCAGCGGCGACGCCGTGGTGGCACCCCGTGTTACGCAGCGACTGCTGGAGACCTATGTCCGTGGTGCCGGCGGCCTGGATCCTGCAGGGACAGGCGGCGCCGGCGGTCAGCAGGCCGGCGGCCCCGCACGCCCGGCGCGGGATCCGTTGCTGGAAGACCTGACGCCCCGCGAAAACGAGATGCTCGGGGCGATGGCGGAGGGACTCTCCAATGCCGAAATCGCGCACCGATACTTCCTGTCCGAGGCCACCGTCAAGACGCATGTGCGCCGGATCCTGACCAAGCTCCACCTCCGCGACCGCGTCCAGGCCGTGGTGTACGCATATGAGACCGGCCTCGTGGTGCCAAGCAACGCGGACTACTGACCGCCGCCGCCCTGCCGCCGCAAGGCAGGTTACCGGCAGGTAGTACCTGAAGCAGTGGTTTCAGGCACATTGCCGAATTGCCCGTGAGGCAACTTTGGTTGACCCTATGGCCCTCGCGTTGGGTGATGGCCCGGTCTGACCCGCCGTCATTTGTGGGACTGCACAAGACGGACGGTCCGCCGCGCGGTCTAGTGTGAAACGACATTGTGGTCCGCCGCACAGCATGGATTCGATTCCGTGCCGGCATCGAGCGGGCCTGAACCCCCCACGAAGGACGGCGCTTCCATGCCCGCTGACCAGCAGCTTTCAAAATCCCTGAAACCCAGGCATCTGTCCATGATTGCCATCGCCGGAGTGATCGGCGCCGGACTGTTTGTCGGTTCGGGTGCGGCGATCCAGCAGGCCGGCCCCGGCATCCTGGTTGCGTACGCCGCGGCGGGACTCGTCGTCATCCTCGTCATGCGGATGCTGGGCGAGATGGCCGCGGCCAACCCGGAAACCGGCTCATTTTCCACCTACGCGGACAAGGCGCTGGGCCGCTGGGCCGGGTTCAGCATCGGCTGGCTCTACGCATGGTTCTGGATCATTGTCCTCGGCATCGAGGCAACGGCTGGGGCAGCGATCATGCACCGCTGGGTCCCCGGCATTGACCAGTGGGTGTGGGCGCTTGCCCTGATGGTGCTGCTGACGCTGACCAACCTCGGGTCCGTTAAGTCGTTCGGCGAGTTCGAGTTCTGGTTCGCTTCCATCAAGGTCGCGGCAATCGTGCTCTTCCTGCTCTTCGGCGTCGCCGCGATCCTGGGCCTCATCCCCGGCGTTCCGGCGCCCGGCCTGGACAACCTGATCGGCAACGGCGGGTTCATGCCCAACGGCCCCGGCGCCGTCCTGGCCGGCATCCTCGTGGTGGTGTTCTCGTTCTTCGGCGCGGAAATTGCCACCATTGCCGCCGGCGAATCCGAGAACCCGGTCGATGCCGTCAAGAAGGCCGTGAAGTCCACTGTCTGGCGCATCCTCGTGTTCTACATCGGCTCCATCGCCATTGTGGTCACCCTGCTGCCCTGGAACTCCGCTTCCGTCGCCAAGAGCCCCTACGTCGCGGTCATTGAGCTGTTCGGCATCCCCGGCGCCGGAACCATCATGGACATTGTGGTGCTGACCTCGGTGCTCTCCTGCCTGAACTCCGGGCTCTACACCGCCAGCCGCATGCTGTTCTCGCTGTCCCGCCGCGGCGACGCCCCCAAGTCGTGGATGCGGATTTCCAAGCGCGGCGTGCCCGCCGCCGCGGTACTGGCCTCCACCGTGGTCGGCTTCGTCACCGTCGGACTGAACTACGTCGCCCCGGACACGGTCTTCCTGTTCCTGGTCAACACCTCCGGCGCCATCGCGCTGTTCGTGTGGCTCGTCATCGCGACCTCCCAGCTGATCCTGCGCCGCCGCATGGGCGCCGCCGCCAAGGACCTCCAGCTGAAAATGTGGCTCTTCCCGTACCTGACCTGGGTGTCGATCGTGAGCATCGTGGCCCTGCTGATCGGCATGGTGATCCTGGAAACCACGCGGGAATCGCTGCTGCTCTCGCTGGCTCTCGCCGCCGTCGTCGTGGGGATCGGCGTCATCCGCTACCGCAGGAACGGTGCCAAGGCCGCTGTTCCCGCAACAGGTGCCGGCGAGGCTCCTGCCGGTGACGCCACCCCGGTTGACGCCGAGCCTGGCGCTGAAGACGCCACAGTGGGCGCCCGCCCGGTGTCGTAGCCCCGGAAGGCTCCCGCGGCCGTCCCGCACCACCGGACATGCCCTCCCCCTGCGCCCACCACTGGACATAGCGCCATCATGTCCACTGCCCGGCGCGAGGGGAGGGCATGTCCATGCGTGCCGGGGCACAGCCGCGCCCCGGGCCGAGGGGAGGGCATGTCCACGTGTGCCGGGGCACAGCCGCGTCACAGGAAGGGACTAGCCAGCCCATAGCGCTGCCGGGTTCGATGGGGTCATGACAAAAATGCCGCAGCCCCCGCACGAGCCGCACCCCAACCACGACCGCGGCCTGGAATTCGATCTCTCCACCCTCGTCAGCCGCCGATCGCTGGGCATGTTCCTCGGCGCGGGAACGGCCGCAGCCCTTGCGGCCTGCAGCCCGGGCGGCACCAGCGGCACCAGCGGCAGTTCGACGTCGGCCGCGGGGACCTCGGCGGCAACAGCCCCGGCGCCCTCGGCCGCCTCGGCCTCGGCCTCGGCCACTCCGACGCTCACCCGGGCGATCGCCGAGTGCGGGGTCGAAATCCCGCAGGAAACCGCCGGCCCGTACCCCGGTGACGGTTCCAACGGACCCAACGTCCTCGAGGCATCCGGCGTGGTCCGTCAGGACATCACATCCAGCTTCGGGACCTCCACCAGCACAGCCGAGGGCGTACCGCTGACCGTCACGCTGACCCTTCTAGACAACGCCAACGGCTGCACCCCGCTGGCCGGTGCCGCGGTGTACGCCTGGCACTGTGACCGCGAGGGCAAATACTCCATGTACGATTCGGGGCTTCAGAACGAGAACTACCTCCGCGGCGTCCAGGAGGCCGACGCCAACGGCCAGGTCACGTTCAAGACCATCTACCCCGGCGCCTACAACGGCCGCTGGCCGCACATCCACTTCGAAGTGTTCGAGTCCATGAACAATGCGACGGCGGCCGGCCAGGTCCTGGCGGTGTCACAGATCGCGCTGACCGAGGCCGCGTGCAAGGAGGTCTACGCGTCGGCCGGGTACGAATCCAGCGCGCAGAACTTCCCCCGCACCACGCTGAAGTCCGACAACGTGTTCGGCAACGACGGCGGCATCTACCAGCTGGCCACCATCACCGGCTCGGTGGCCGCGGGCTACGCCGCCGGTCTCAACGTCACCGTCTAGGCGCGGCGTCGCCCGGCACCGCGGCCCCCGGGGCCCGTGCGTGCCGGGCTAGACTCGGAGCCATGCCCACACCGAGCACTGCCGCAGAGCACATCCAGGACCTCGGCGCGTACGTCAGCGCGTCGCCGTCGAGCTTCCACGCCGTCCACGAGGCCGCGCGCCGGCTGGACGCGGCGGGCTTCACCGGCCTGGACGAACTGCAGCCCTGGCCGGAGCCCGCGGCCGCCGCCGGCAAGTTCTACGTGATCCGCGACGGCGCCCTCATCGCCTGGGTGGTGCCGGCAGGCGCCGGACCGACCACGGGTTTCAACATCCTCGGCGCGCACACGGACTCGCCCTCCTTCAAACTCAAGCCGAAGCCCACTACCGGCAAGTTCGGCTGGCTGCAGGCCGGCGTCGAGGTCTACGGCGGACCCCTCCTGAACTCCTGGCTGGACCGCGAACTCCAGCTCGCCGGCCGGCTCGTCATGCGCGACGGCACGCAGCACCTCACGGCCACCGGCCCGCTGCTGCGCTTCCCGCAGCTCGCCATCCACCTGGACCGGGCCGTCAATGAGGGCCTGGCCCTGGACAAGCAGCAGCACATGAATCCGGTCTTTGGCCTGGGCGATCCCGCCGGCGAGGACCTGCTCGGACTCCTTGCGGACCGCGTTGCCGATGCCGAGGTGGATCCGGCGCAGATCGGCGGGTACGACGTCGTCATCGCAGACACCCAGGCCCCGGCGGTGTTCGGCGCCAGGGGCGAATTCTTCGCCTCCGGCCGGCTCGACAACCTCTCCGCGACGCACGCCGGGCTCACGGCGCTGGTGGCGCACGCCGCCACGCCCGTCCCGGACGGTGCGCCGATTGCCGTGCTGGCCGCCTTCGACCACGAGGAAATCGGCTCGGCGTCCCGGTCCGGGGCGTGCGGGCCCATCCTCGAAGATGTCCTCGTGCGGATCTCGGACGGACTCGGCGCCTCTGCAAGCCAGCGGCGGCAGGCCTTCGCGGCGTCGTTCTGCGTCTCCGCGGACGCCGGCCACGCCGTGCACCCGAACTATCCCGAGCGGCACGATCCCGCCAACCGGCCGGTCCTCAACGGTGGTCCGCTGCTGAAGATCAATGCCAACCAGCGCTATGCCACCGACGCCGCCGGCGCCGCCCTCTGGGCCCGGCTGTGCACCGACGCCGGTATTCCGTACCAGGAATTCGTCTCCAATAATGTGATGCCGTGCGGCTCGACGATCGGCCCGCTGACCGCCACGCGGCTGGGAATCCGGACGGTCGACGTCGGGGTCGCCCTGCTGTCGATGCATTCGGCGCGCGAGCTCTGCGGCGTCGAGGACCCGCACCGGCTGGCCGCGGTGACCCGGACGTTCTTCCGGACGGCGGCCTGACGCCTGGCGCCCTACGCGGCGACGCCGACTACGAGGTTGATGGTGGTTGCCAGAATGATGGTCCCAAAGAGGTAGGAGAGCAGGCTGTGCTTGAGGGCCTCGGCCCGGATGCCATGGTTCTGCAGCGCGGTGTCCGATACCTGGTACGTCATGCCCAGACTTGTGGCTAAGTAGGCGAAATCGGTGTACTGCGGCGGCCGGCTCTGGTTGAAGTCGATGCCGCCCACCCGGGAGCCTGCCCTCGTGCCCGTGCCGTAGTACAGCTCCGCGTACCGCAGTGTGAACAGCGTCTGGACCAGGGTCCAGGACAGCGCCACCGAGACTACCGCGAGCAGCCCACCGGCAATCCTGGAGAGGGTGTCAGTGTTGTTGTGCGAATCCACGATGACCGCTGCCGCCGCCGCCAGGCTGGCGGCGTTGGCGGCCAGGATAAGCAGGTCCGTCGTGCTCCGGGCCGGGTCTTCCGTTGTGGCGTGCAACCGGGTGTCCGCGGGGTCGAGGCGGCCGATAACCAGCCAGACCCAGACGACGTAGGTCAAGGCGGCGGCGCACCAGCCAATCGTGGGAGCCTGCACCCAGTGCCCTGACATTCCGGCCGCCCCGGCGGCGAGTAGCCCCAACAGCACCATGGCGGCGAAGCGGAGACGGCTGCGGCGGAGCGGTGGCGGCACGGCTGACGAGGGGTTGGTGTGCATTTTCAGATCATGGCACAGCCGATGCGCCCCCCGACTGAACGCTGGCCGTGTGGCGATTATCCACATGGCCGCCGACGCTCTTCCCGGCCACGCCGCGGGGCCGTACGGTGGAGGCACGGAATCGCGGATTCCGGCCCGCATGCACTAAGCTATTGAAGTCTGTGCTGCGCCCTGCCTCCGTTCCGGCGGCCGGGCATTGCACGACACCGCAAATGAACCTCCTGTTACGGAAATGCCGTAACCGCTTAGCCCAAAGGAGGTGGGTTCACATATGCGTCCTTACGAATTGATGGTAATCATCGACCCCGAGGTCGAAGAGCGTGCCGTTGAGCCGTCGCTTCAGAAGTTCCTGAACGTCATCACCAACGATGGTGGAACCATCGAAAAGGTTGACATCTGGGGCCGTCGTCGCCTGGCTTACGAAATCCAGAAGAAGTCCGAAGGTATCTACGCCGTGGTGAACTTCACCGCTGAGCCGGCTACCGCCAAGGAACTTGACCGCCAGCTGAGTCTCAACGAGACCATCATGCGCACCAAGATCACCCGCCCCGAAGAGCAGAAAGTTGTTGCTGAGTAATTCAGCGGCCAACCTTCAATCTTCATCCCCGCAGGAACGCACAAGGAGGCAGTAGATGGCAGGCGAAACCACTATCACGGTTATCGGTAACCTCACCAATGACCCCGAACTCAGGTTCACACCGTCCGGTTCGGCCGTAGCGAATTTCACCATCGCTTCTACTCCCCGCACCTTCGACCGGCAGTCCAATGAGTGGAAGGACGGGGAAACCCTGTTCCTCCGCGCTTCGGTCTGGCGCGAAGCAGCCGAAAACGTCGCCGAGTCCCTGACCAAGGGCATGCGCGTTATCGTCTCCGGCCGCTTGAAGAGCCGTTCCTACGAAACAAAAGAAGGCGAGAAGCGCACCGTTATCGAGCTTGAGGTCGATGAAATCGGCCCGAGCCTGCGCTACGCCAACGCCAAGGTCAACCGCACCCAGCGCTCCGGCGGTCAGGGTGGTCAGGGTGGCTTCGGCGGCGGCAACAGCGGCGGTGGATTCGGTGGCGGCCAGGGTGCAAACCAGGGCGGCAACACCGGTGGGACATGGGGCGGCAACCAGCCCGCCGCGCAGGAAGACCCGTGGGCCACGCCCGGGGTCAGCAATGCGGGCGGCGGCTGGGGCAACGGCCCGGATTCCGAACCTCCCTTCTAAACAACATCTAAGGTCCGGCAACGAAAACCGACTGGCCGCCGCAAGGCGGTCTGGTGCAGACTGCGCCGGATCACCACCATCCCGTGGATCAATATCCACGGGCTCCATCGAATAGGAGCTCCACGATGGCTAAGGCTGAACTCCGTAAGCCCAAACCAAAGTCCAACCCCTTGAAGGCCGCTGACATCACTGTCATCGACTACAAGGACGTAGCATTGCTGCGCAAGTTCATCTCCGACCGCGGAAAGATCCGCGCCCGTCGCGTCACTGGCGTCACGGTGCAGGAACAGCGCAAGATCGCCCAGGCAATCAAGAACGCCCGCGAAGTTGCTCTGCTGCCTTACTCCGGCGCTGGCCGCGGCTAAGGAAGGGATTAACTAAAATGGCAAAGCTCATTCTGACCCACGAAGTAACCGGTCTCGGTGCTGCTGGCGACGTTGTCGAGGTCAAGGACGGTTACGCACGTAACTACCTGCTGCCCCGCAACTTCGCCCTGACCTGGTCCAAGGGTGGCGAGAAGCAGGTTGAGTCCATCAAGGCTGCCCGCGTTGCCCGCGAGCACGCTTCCCTGGAAGACGCTCAGAAGCAGGCTGCTGCACTCTCCGCCAAGCCGGTCAAGCTGGTCGTCAAGGCTGGCGCAACCGGACGCCTGTTCGGCACTGTCAAGCAGGGCGACGTGGCCGACGCTGTTGAGGCCGCAGGCCTGGGCCGCATCGACAAGCGCAAGGTTGAACTGCCGGCACACATCAAGTCGACCGGTTCCTACCAGGCAAACGTCCGTCTGCACGACGACGTTTCCGCTGTGATCGAACTCGACGTAGTCGCAGGCAAGTAGCCCTCACCGGCTGCAGTCTGAACTGCTGGAAGGCCCCCGCCTCCGGACCTCTCTGAGGACCGAAGGCGGGGGCCTTCTGCTTTAACCCCAACACGAGGTCACTTGCGGTCCATGTTGGACGGCGTCATGGGCCGTAGGTGACCCCGCGTTGCTTTGGCGGGGCGGATCCCCTTAGGCGTGGTGCAGCGCCGTGGTGACATGCCGGTAGCCGAGCCGGACGAGTTCGGTGAGCACGGCCTCGTCGACGTCGTCGAGCTTGTTGACGTACAGGCAGCCGGCGCCGAGCTTGTGCCTGCCCAGCCTGCCGAGGAGTTCGGCGGCCTCCGGTCCATATGTCAGGCCGTAGAGCGACAGGCTGGATTTCCTGGGGGAGAAGCCCACCGCCGCGGCATCGCCCTCCCTGCCGCTCGCGTACTTGTAGTGGTAGCGGCCGAAGCCCACAATCGTCGGACCCCACATTTGCGCCGGTTCGCCCGTTATTTCGGACATCAGTGCCAGCAGGCGGAACCCGTCGGCGCGCCGGACCGGATGCTCGACGGCGGCCAGGAACTCCTGAACCGACGCGCCGGTTGCCTGCGTTTTGTTTTCTGCCATGAGGGCAGTCTTGCAGAGCGCGACATTCCTGTCAGGCGGGGAGGGTGGCCGGGAATAAATCCCCTATCCCGCCGCTTCTAAAGGTAGATGCAAACGCATGTAGTCGCGTTGCTGACCAGGATTCAACTTAGGAGCACTCCGTGGAAACCCGCCGTATCACCGTTATCTCCGCCGGACTCGGCGTCCCCTCCTCAAGCCGCCTGCTCGCGGACCAGCTGGCGGCCTCGGCCGAGCGGCAGCTTGCCGCGGCCGGCTACGCCGTGGACATCGAGGTCCTGGAGTTGCGGGACCTCGCCGTGGACATCGCCAACAACTTTGTAACCGGGTATGCGGCTCCGCGGCTCGCCGAAGTGATTGCCGGCGTCGAGGCCTCTGATGGCCTGATCGCCGTCAGCCCCGTGTTCAGCGCGTCCTACAGCGGGCTTTTCAAGTCCTTCATCGACGTGCTCGATCCTAAGGCGTTCGAAGGCAAGGCTGTGCTGATCGGGGCCACCGCCGGCACGGACCGGCACCAGATGGTGCTGGACTTCGCGATGCGGCCGCTGTTCACCTACCTGCGCACCCGGATCGCCGCCACCGCGGTTTTCGCCGGGCCGCAGGACTGGGGAAACAACGACGACGGCGGCTCGCCACTGTCGGTGCGCGTGGACCGGGCGGCGGGGGAGTTTGTCGCCCTGCTGCAGGACTCAGGGCCGCAGCAGAAGCCGGTCGCGCTGGAGTCCCTGCCGTTTGAGCAGCTGCTGGCCGGGATCGCTGCCCAGCGGTAGGTCTGCCCGGCGCAGGGCTTCCGGGCCTGCAGCGCCGTCCGAACCTTTTCGGCCGCCCGCTCGTTGTCCGGGACATGAAGTGTCCCGTGGATTCTATTGACCTGATCATGAGTGAACGCAGCGGCGTGGAGATTGACTATTGCCCCCAATGCCGCGGAGTGTGGCTGGACCGGGGAGAGCTGGACAAGATCATTGACCGTGCGGCGGAGTCGTTGGGCCCGGCAGCCGGCGTCCCCGCTAAACCACTGCCGCCGGCAGCGATGCCACCTGCGGCGTTTTCACCTGCTGAGTTTTCACCTGCGTCGTTTTCACCTGCGGCGGGCGGCCACATTCCGCCGCCGCTGTACAACCTCGACCCGCGCCGGGACGACCGGCGTCCGGATGACGGCAGCTATGACGAGCGCCGGTACGATGACCGCCGCGACCGTCCGCGTCCCGACCAGTCCAGGTATGAGCAGCCGCGTTACGATGACCGCCGTCGTCCGAAGAAGAAGGAAGGCTGGCTGGGGGACTTGTTCGACTTCTAGCCCTGCCGGGCCCCGGCCGTGCCGGTGGCCCGGAGCCGGCGCGGGCCCCGCGGGGCTCAGTCGCCAAGCAGTGCGATGAATTCCCGGGCCTGTTTCATGGAAATATCCGAGTGGCGGGTCAGGGCGGTCGCTGCGGCCTCGGTGTCGCCGCTCTTGGCCAGGGTGCGGATCCTCCCGTAGATCTCATCATTGAGCATGTTGCTGCTCACCTCGCGGGTGACATCGCCCTTGCTGGCGATCGCGCGGTAGCGGTACGAGAACCGCTGGGGCACGTCGTCGTCGTCCGGAACGGCCGCCGGCGCCGGCTCAGGGGCGCGGAAGGGCTGGGGGTGAGCTGCCAGCGCCGCGACGGCATCGCGGGAGGCCCGGAGGCCCTCGCCTGTGGCCTCGAGGTAGACCTTGATGGCGGTCATGGCCTGCCCCTGCGCGATCAGCGCGTAGAGCTGCCGGTGCTGGTCCTCGGTGAGCCTGGCGGCCGCCGTCCGGGCCAGCTCCGCGGAGTTGGGGTCCGGCTGCGGCGCTGGTGCCGGCATGGTGCGTTCGCCGCGGCGGCTCCACGCCCGTATCGCCAGCAGTACGGCGGCGGCCACGAGCACCAGGATCAGTACGGGAATGAGCAGGGAGTCCATGTGCTAGAGCCGATCTACGTAATTCTTTGCGGTCTTCAGGTCCGAGCGCGTCGATTGCCGCAGCAGCCGGACGGCCTTCGTCTTGTGGCCGTCGTGGGCCAGCGACTGTAGCTGCAAGAGGAGCTGTGGGCTCAGGTGTCCAATGGCGGACAACGCATCCTGGTGGCCGGAGCTGTCCCGGCCCAAAAGGGCGGAGCGGGCGTGGTCGGCCTGCTGCGATTGCTGCTGGGAGTTCTGGCTGGGGCGCGTGGTAGCTTCAATCCGGGCGCGGGAGGCCTCGGCAGCCCGGACCTGTGCCGCGTAGTGGGCCTGGGACTTGAGCGCCAGTTCCTGCTGGTAACGCTCGGCATCTGAGATGCCGTGGTTCCGCGGCTTCAACGCCGTGACCGCCGCCCAGAGCACCGCCGCGAGGATGAGGGCAGGCAACATGACTATCAGTACATCGCCCATGATTAGAGCTTATGCCAGATTGCGGTTATCCACAGCATGTTCCGCACCTCGCTTACAGTGCGCCGCTGCTGGCGTCAATTCGGCTCGGCGGGAATGAATCCGGTCACAAAATGTGCGTATCGGGCGGCAAATGTGGCCTCCTGTGCCGCATCGTATCCCCAGCTCCAAGGTGCAGGCTGTGGATGAAGCTTGGCGGAAATTGTTTTGTGTCCACAAGATGAATGCAACATTTCCGCAGGTCAAGCGCTGATTACAGGCTTAACTTTTTTTCTATCCACAGCTCTACCCACAGACTGTGCACAAGCATCAGGCACTAGTGCACAGGTTATCCACAGGGCAGCGGAGCGGCCGGGTTGGTGCCTGCCCCGGCGGCGGATAACGTAGCAGGATATCGGGCGTGGGAAGCGGAAAAACCTGCGGTCGCCGGATGGTGCCCACCAGGACACCGGCTCCGGGATCCGGCGCCCTGCGGCCGCACCAGCACTGTGGATAACGGCGGTTGCTGCTCCGGCGCGAACTGTCGGAGCTGACTGGTAAGAATAGAGCGGCCGGCATGTGCCGGGTTTTGCCGCCCGCATCACAGCAGTTCGGAATCACAGCAGTTCGGCAACACAGCAGGTACGCATCACAGCTCCGCAATGACAACAGTTCGGCATCACGGCCGTTGAGCACCGCAGCGGCTGGGCGTTGACCCGCCGGGATACGGCGCTTGGCTGTAAAGCACTGGGTACGAGGGCATTGGGCATAAGGCGCAGTGCTTACGCGCCGCGGCGAACGGACATCCGCCACGGCACACAATGAAGGACGGCAGTTTTGTCAGTTACGCATCTGGACTCAGTCGAGGGTACGCGGGGAGCCGAGGGCAGCCGCAAGCCTCCGCAGGACATCCCCGCGGAGCAGTCAGTCCTGGGCGGCATGATGCTGTCCAAGGACGCCATCGCCGACGTCGTCGAGATCCTGCGTGGCCAGGACTTCTACCGTCCGGCGCACGAAACCATCTACGAGGCCATCATCGACCTCTATGGCCGCGGCGAGCCCGCGGACGCCGTGACCGTCTCGGACGAGCTGACCAAGCGCGGCGAAATCAACAGGATCGGCGGACCCGCCTACCTGCACGAACTCATCCAGACCGTCCCCACGGCGGCCAACGCCGGTTACTACGCTGAAATCGTGGGCGAACGCGCGGTGCTGCGCCGCCTGGTCAACGCCGGCACCAAGATCGTCCAGCTCGGCTACGGACAGGACGGCGAGGTCGAAGACCTGGTCAACCAGGCCCAGGCCGAGGTCTACGCCGTCGCCGAACGCCGGACCGCCGAGGACTATGTGGTCCTCAAGGACGTCATGGAATCCACCGTGGACGAGATCGAGGCCTCCGGCCACCGCGGCGAGGGCATGGTGGGTGTACCCACCGGCTTCTACGAGCTCGATGAACTCACCCACGGCCTGCATCCCGGCCAGATGATCGTCATCGCCGCCCGCCCGGCCGTCGGCAAGTCCACGTTCGCGCTGGACTTCGCCCGCTCGGCCGCCATCAAGAACAACCTTGCGACCGTCATGTTTTCCCTCGAAATGGGCCGCAACGAGATCGCCATGCGCCTGCTGTCCGCCGAGGCCACGATCGGTCTCCAGGACCTCCGCAAGGGCACCATCAAGGACGAACAGTGGTCCAAGATTGCCACCACCATGGGCCGGATGAACGATGCGCCGCTGTTCATCGATGACAGCCCCAACATGTCGCTGATGGAGATCCGGGCCAAGTGCCGGCGCCTGAAGCAGCAGCATGACCTCAAGCTGGTGATCCTGGACTACCTGCAGCTCATGAGCTCGGGCAAGAAAGTGGAATCCCGCCAGCAGGAAGTCTCCGAGTTCTCCCGTGCCCTGAAGCTCCTGGCCAAGGAACTCCAGGTGCCGGTGATCGCGCTGTCGCAGCTGAACCGTGGCTCCGAGCAGCGCCAGGACAAGCGCCCCATGGTCTCGGACCTGCGCGAATCCGGCTCCATCGAGCAGGATGCCGACATGGTGATCCTGCTGCACCGCGAAGACGTCTATGACAAGGAGTCCCCGCGCGCGGGCGAGGCGGACATCCTGATCGCCAAGCACCGTAACGGCCCCACAAAAGACATTGTGGTGGCTTTTCAGGGCCACTACTCGCGGTTTGCCAACATGGCCGCCGACGCCGGCGGTGGCGGCGGCTTCTAGCCCCGCCCCGCTAGTGGTCGCGGGCCGCGAGCAGGTGGTTGGGCAGCCGGTTCCCCGGGGCCCGGCCGCGGATTTCCAGCAGTTCGCGGGCGTGGGCGTGCAGCCGGATATCTTCCGCTGACACCGGCACCCACTGCGGAATCGGGACCGAGGTGCCGGTCTCGTCGCGGGCGACCATGACCGTCAGGCAGTACGTGGTCAGGTTCAGCTCGCGCCCCTTGGGGTCTCCGGAGCGGACGTGGACGGCGATGTGCATGCCCTTGGTGCCGGTGTAGACCAGACGGGCCTCCACCTCTACGACGTGGCCGATCAGCAGCGGCCGGTAGAACCGCACACCGCCGGAGAATACGGCCACGGTGTCCTTGCCGCAGTAGCGGGAGGCGCAGACATAGGCAGCCTCGTCGATCCACTTCATGACGATGCCGCCGTGCACCTTGCCGCCCCAGTTCACGTCCGTGGGCGCGGCCATGAACCGCAGCACCACGCGCTCGGCCGTGCCGGCGTCGGTATATTCCTGTCCGCTCATGGCCTCCACGATGTCCTCGCGGACCTTGATTCGGGCCAGCGCGTGGTCCCGCTGTTCGATTTCGTCCGGCGTCTCAGGGACGAACTGCGGCACCGGTATGGGCTTGCCGTCCGCGCCCACGGCAACGAAGATCACGATGCACTGGCTGCGCATGGTGGCGGGGCCGCCCTTCGGATCGCCCGAGGACACCACGGTGCGGATATGCATCGAGGACCGCCCGGTGTACACGATCGTGGCCTCGACCTCCACCATGTCGCCACTGTTGACCGGGTCCGCGAAGTGGATGTTCCCCACGTAGGCCGTCACGCAGTAGGACTTTGCCCAGCCGACGGCGGCGGCATAGGCCGCCTTGTCCACCCACTCGAGCACGGTGCCGGCGTCGACCGAGCCGCTGTGGCCGACATCGGTGGGGGCCGCCAGGAAGCGCAGGGTCACGGAATTGGGCGCGTTCTCGCTCATAATGCGAGTTTACTGATTGGCCCGGCAGGCGCGGCCGGCCAGCGACACAATCGCTCTCCTGCAGGCCACAACCACGCCATAACCACGCCATAACCCGGAGACACACGACGGCGGGCGGCCACCAAAAGGTGACCGCCCGCCGTCGCGCTCCAGGCCGTGAGCCATGCCGTGGATGCCTTAGGCCAGGACGCGGAGCTTCGAGTCGGCGCGGCCGAAGAGGGCGCGGTCGGCGGAGAACTTGCCGGCACCGACGAGGGCCACGGCTGCGGCGGCGGCCGCCAGGATCAGGACGAGTTCATAGCCGCCGGTTGCGACGAAGACGCCGGCGGAGGCGTGGACCATGAACAGGGCGCCGAGCATGTCCAGTGCGAGGAGGACCGCAAACACGCGGGTGAGCACGCCCAGGATCAGCGCGACACCGCCGACGAGCTCGAGGGTCGCGACGACGGGAGCCACCGCCTGGGCTGCCGGAACACCCATCTGGGTGAAGGCGGCCTGGGTGCCTGCGATCGTGAATTCGTTGAACTTCTGCCAGCCGTGGGCGGCGAAAAGGAAGCCGGCGATGACGCGCAGGATGGTTCGGGCGGAGGTGGTCAGGGCGGGCTGGTTCATGGGAAATACCGTTTCGTAAGTAGGGGGCGGCGCGGCTCTCAGCCGCCGCGGCTTCGGTTGCGTTCAAGATCCAGTCTTCCGGATATTTAGTTGAAATGTCAACTAAATGACGCGCTGGGTCGATTCAACGGCCCGGCTAGGGTTAACGCGTGCAACCTTCCCCGCAGCTGTCCACCGCCCCGCCGCCGACTACCGGGCAGCGCCGGGAAATCCTGCGCCTGGCAGTGCCGGCTTTCGGCGCCCTGATCGCCGAGCCGCTGTTCCTGCTCGCGGATTCGGCCATTGTGGGCCATCTCGGCGTGGCCGAACTGGCCGGCGTCGGGCTGGCATCGGCGGTCCTGCACACGGCAGTCGGACTGATGGTGTTCCTCGCGTACTCCACCACCCCGGCAGTGGCGCGGGCCATCGGCAACGGCCAGCTGGCCAAAGCCCTCGCCGCCGGGCGCGACGGCATCTGGTTGGCTTTGCTGCTCGGACTCGTCCTTGCGGTCGCCGGGTTCCTGGCCGCGGGCCCGCTCCTGGACCTGATGGGCGCCGACGGCGAGGTGCATGCCTTTGCCGTGGACTATGTGCGCGGGTCCATGCCCGGCCTCGTGGCGATGCTGCTCATCTTCGCGGGCACCGGGGTGCTGCGCGGACTCCAGGACACCCGGACCCCGCTGATCGTCGCCGCTGCGGGTTTCACGCTGAACATCGCGCTGAACCTGGTCCTCGTCTACGGGTTGGGCTGGTCCGTGACCGGCTCGGCCGTGGGCACGAGCATCGCGCAGTGGGCCATGGCGGCCGTCTATGTGCTGATCGTCCGGCGCAACGCCCGCAACCACGGGGTGTCCCTGCGGCCGGACTGGCGTGGCATCCGGGCCCTGACCGGGGTGGGTTCCTGGCTGATGCTGCGCACACTCAGCCTGCGGATCGCGATTCTCGCCACGGTGGTGGTGGTCACCGCCCAGGGGCCGGTCAATCTCGCCGCGCATCAGCTGGCCATGACCGTCTTCACGTTCTTCGCTTTCGCCCTCGACGCCCTCGCGATCGCGGCCCAGGCCTTGATCGGCAAGGAACTCGGCGCGGCCCGGCCGGTGGCGGCACGAGCGCTGACGCGCACCATGACCCGGTGGGGGGTCGGCTTCGGCGTCCTGACCGGAATCCTTCTGGCAGCCGCGGCACCGTGGGCGGGCGCCCTCTTCACACCCGACGCCGAAGTCCGGGCGGCACTCACCCTCGCCCTCTGGGTGCTCGCCGCCGGGCAGCCGCTGGCCGGGTACGTCTTCGTCCTTGACGGCGTCCTCATCGGCGCGGGCGACGCCCGCTACCTGGCGATCGCCGGCGTCGTCAACCTCGCTGCCTACCTGCCGCTGCTGCTGGCCGTGCTGTATTCCGGCGCCGGTGCCGGCGCGGGATTGCTCTGGCTGTGGGCCGCGTTCTCACTCGGCTACATGGCGGCGCGGGCGCTGACGCTGGGCCTCCGGGCCAGGACGGACCGGTGGATGGTGCTCGGCGCGCGGTGAGTTCGGGCTGGGTACGTGCCAAGCACTAAACTGGACGGGTGACTCTTCCCGCAGCGCCTGACGCGACCCCTGCCATCCGCGCCGCGGCCGACCTCTTCAAGCCCGTGCTTGTCAGGGCGGCCGTCGCGCTCGTGTTTGGCGCGGTCACCGTGTTCTGGGCGGCGCCGCCAGAATCGGGCATGGGCTGGGCCGGCGGCCTCTACCTGCTGGCCACCGGTGTGGTGATGATCTGGACCGTACCCAAGACCGGATTCCCCCCGCGGGAAGGCGCTGGCAGAGTCCTTTCCGCCGGCGGGGCAGCCCTGGCCGGAGCCGGCGCGGCCGTGGCCCTGATCCCCGCCCCGCTCGTCTTCGGAACCATCGCGGCCCTGGGCCTGGGCGTGGCCGGCGCCGCGGAGCTGTTCGCGGGCATTCGTGGCCGCGGCCGGTCCGTGCTGGCCCGTGACTGGATCGCCTCCGGCGTGATCGGACTGGGCACTGCGATCGCGCTGCCGTTCTTCATCGGCCTCGGCCCGCATGCCCTCCTCGGGGTTGCCGGCGGCGGGGCCATCATCAGCGGCGTCCTGTGGATGTTGTCCGGACTGACCCTGCGCCATGATGCTCCGGGCGATTCCGCGGAGGCCGTAAACTAGTACCGACAGGTTCTACCCGGCGTAGAACAATCGCGGTAACAAGACAGCCACGCTATTTGCGCGGGCTGCAGGAGGAAAACACCTTGGCACAGCAGAAACCCGGAGCGCCCCGCAGCCTGCGGACCTCGGTCAAGGGACCGCTCATGTTCTCCGCGTTCTGGGCCGTGGTGGTTTTCTTCGGCGTCCTGATCTTCGCTTCGGGCGGCAGCGCCCGCTCGCCCCGGTTCGATCTGGCGCTCATCGGCGCCGGCATCGCCTTTATTGTGATCCTGGTGGTGGCCGCCATGCTGGCCATGAGCCACAAGGAGAATCCCGCTGACCTGGGGAAGGGTTCCGGCGTCAACCTCAGTTCCAAACGCACGCCCTCCGGCCATGGCGGCCCGTCAGCGCAGCCCCGGCCCGAGGCCGGCCCCGGCGATTCCCGTGACAGCGGCCCGCAGGCCTAGCAACGAGGCCTGGCAGCGTGGCCCCACGGTGAGGCCCGACAGGCCGGCCTGACAGCGGGGCCCGACACCGCGGGCCCCTCCCGCCGGCACCTTCGGCGTCAGGACGCGGCTTTCCGGGCCCGGTACGCGGCCACGTGCGCGCGGTTGGCACAGTTTCCCGTGTCGCAGTAGCGCTTCGAACGGTTGCGGCTCAGGTCCAGCACGACGGCGTCGCAGTCGTCCGCGGCGCACACCAGCAGGCGGTCCATTTCCTTGCTGCGGATCACGTCCACGATCGCCATGGCCGCCTCCGTGCTCATCCGGTCGGCCAGCGGCGCCTCCGGGGTGGTGGCGTGCAGGTGCCAGTCCCAGGGTTCGTGCTTGACCAGCTGGGGCAGCGCCCGGGCCTCCCGGAGCAGCCGGTTCACAGTTCCCGCGGCTGCCGACTCCTCGGCCTGCCAGAGCTCGGCGAGCTCGCCGCGGAGCCGCCGCACGCTGGCCAGCTCGGCCCCGTCCCGGGTGCGGGAACCGGTGAAGCCCTCGGCCTCCAGGAAGGCATCCAGATCCCTGACTGTGGCCAAATGTTCCTCACCGTTGGCCGCGGTGTTGATGAGGTTGACCACAGAACGCAGGGCAACTTCCGTGTCAGGGGCAAAAACCATCTTGACTCCTTACCTTGCCGGGGCGTAATGTCATGAGCATAACCCTACTTTACTCCTGACAGGAGAATGCCCGTGTCTGCCCCCCAGCGCCCCGTCGCCACACCGGTCCGAGACCTAGCCGCCCAGCGGTCTGCCTCCGAACCGGGCGGCACCCCGCAGGGAAGCAAACTCGAAGGCAAACGGGGAGGCAAGCAGGCCGCCAGGCAGAGCACCACGCGGGCCGCCGCACCATCCGGGTTCATGGCATCGGGCCTGGGCGTCGCCCTGTTTTCGTCCGCGGTATTCGGGCTCTCCGGATCATTCGCCAAGGCGCTCCTGGAAACGGGCTGGACTCCCGGGGCGGCCGTCACGGCCCGGCTTACCGGTGCGGCCCTGATTCTGGCCGTCTTCGCCATTCCCTCCTTGCGCGGGCGTTGGCACCAGCTCCGGGACAACTGGCTGACCGTGCTGCTGTTCGGATTCATCGGCGTCGCCGCCTGCCAGCTGTTCTATTTCAACGCCGTATCCCGGCTCTCGGTCGGCGTCGCCCTGCTGCTGGAGTACCTGGCGCCGGTGCTGATCGTCCTCTGGCTGTGGGCCGCCAGCCGGAAACGGCCGCGGCCACTGACCATTGCCGGCACTCTCCTGTCCCTCGGCGGGCTGATCCTGGTCCTGGACCTCACCGGGGCCGTCAAAGTCGACCTCATCGGGGTGCTGTGGGGGATCGCGGCCGCGGTGTGCCTGGCCATCTATTTCTTCATCACGGCCAAGGAAAACGACACCCTGCCGCCCATCCTGCTGGCTTCCGGCGGGCTCATGGTGGGCGCCATCGTCATGTGGCTTGCCGCGGCAACCGGGCTGCTGCCGATGGCCTTCAGCACGGCCGACACCCGCCTGGGGGCCTGGGTCACCCCGTGGTGGGTGGCGCTGGGCGGCCTCGTGGTCCTGGCCACGGTGGTGGCGTACGTGTCCGGAATTGTCGCCGCCCGGGCACTCGGCTCGAAAGTCGCGTCCTTTGTCTCGCTCACCGAGGTGCTGTTCGCCGTCATCTGGGCGTGGCTGCTGCTCGGCGAACTGCCCGGACCCATCCAGCTCCTGGGCGGCCTGCTGATCGTCGGCGGGGTGGTGCTGGTCCGGCTGGACGAGCTCCGGGCCCCGTCCGGCACCGGCGCGGCAGCGCTGGACCACGCGAACGACTGCGAGCCCGTGCCGTAGTCGGTTGTCCGTTCGGCCCGGGCACCTCGTTCCCGGGCCCGAAGGAATCTCAATCGGGCGACAGCCTACAACGCGCCTAACCGTGCCTCAATCACCACAAGGCCCTTAGCATGGAGATATGTGCCGAAATATCCGGACCCTCCACAATTTTGAACCCCACGCCACCACCGCGGAGGTGGAGGCCGCCGCGTTGCAATACGTGCGCAAGATCAGCGGCAGCACCAAGCCGTCCAAGGCCAACGAGGAGGCCTTCAACCGGGCTGTGCATGAGATTGCCCATGCGACGCAACACCTCCTCGACTCCCTGGTGACCCACGCCCCGGCAAAGGACCGCGGGGAGGAAGCGGCCAAAGCCAAAGCCAGGGCTGCCATCCGCTATGGCGCGGCCTGAGGCGGGGCGCCCGGCCTAAGGCCTGACTACTTTCCGAAGCTGCGCAGCCGCAGCGAGTTGGCCACCACCAGCACGGAGCTGGCGGCCATGGCGGCGCCGGCGATCATCGGGTTGAGCAGGCCCAGGGCTGCCACCGGGATGCCCACGGCGTTGTAGAAGAAGGCCCAGAAGAGGTTCGTCTTGATGGTGCCGAGCGTCCGGCGGGAAAGCTCGATCGCCTGCGCCACCTGTCCGAGGTCGTTGCCCATCACCGTCAGATCGGCTGCCTCGATGGCGACGTCGGTGCCGGAGCCCATGGCGATGCCCAGGTCCGCCTGCGCCAGCGCCGCGGCGTCGTTAACGCCGTCCCCGGCCATGGCCACAGTGGCGCCGGCCGCTTGCAGCGTCCGCACGGCCTCAACCTTGCCCGCCGGGAGCACACCGGCAAAGACGTCGCGCGGGCTGATCCCGACGGCGGCCGCCACCTGGGCAGCCACAGTGGCGTTGTCGCCGGTCAGCAGGATCGGCCGGAGCCCGAGCTCCCGGAGCCGGGTAACTGCGGCCGCGGAACTGGGCTTAACGGTGTCCCGCAGGCTGATGATTCCGGCGATTTCGCCGTCCACGGCAACCCAGACGGCCGTGGCGCCGGAGTCTTCGGCAGCACCAAGCGCCTCGCGCTGAGCCGGGGCCGGAGCGACGCCGGACTCCAACAGCCAGCCGGTGCGCCCCGCGACCACGCGCCGTCCTTCGACCGTGCCATCGACTCCGCCGCCGGGTGCGGACCGGAAGCCGGCGACGGCGGGGAGGCCCGCGCCGTCGTTGTTCACGCGCGCCGCCGCGCCCAACGCCGCAGCGGCGATGGCCCGGGCGATCGGGTGCTCGGAGGCGTTTTCCACGGCCCCCGCCAGGCGCAGGACCTTGGCTTCGCTGTGCGGCCCGAAACTTTGGACGCCGTCCACGGCAAGGCGGCCGGTGGTGACGGTCCCGGTCTTGTCCAGCAGGATCGTGTCCACCGTCCGGGTGTCCTCGAGGACTTGCGGACCCTTGATCAGGATCCCCAGCTGGGCGCCCCGCCCGGTGCCGGTCAGCAGTCCGACGGGCGTGGCCAGCCCGAGGGCGCAGGGGCAGGCAATGACCAGCACGGCGACGGCGGCGGTGAAGGCGGCCCGGACCTCGTCGGCGCTGACGGCCGGTGCGGCCGCAATCAGCCAGGCCCCGAAGGTGAGGGCGGCGATGACCAGGACGACCGGCACGAAGACGGCGCTGATGCGGTCGGCGAGCCGGGCGATCGGCGCCTTTCCGGTCTGCGCCGCGGAGACGAGCCTGCCCATCTGGGCCAGGGTGGTCTCGGACCCGACGCGGGTGGCACGGACCAGGAGCCGGCCTGAGGTATTGATGGTGGCCCCGGTGACCTGGCTGTCCGGGCCGACTTCCACGGGCACGGATTCGCCGGTCACGAGGGAGGCGTCCACCGCAGAGGCGCCGTCGATGACGACGCCATCGGCGGCGATCTTCTCGCCGGGGCGGACCACGATCACGTCTCCGAGGGCCAGCTGGTCGGCCGGGATCTTGTGCTCGGTGCCGCCGCGCAGGACCGTAGCGTCCTTGGCCCCCAGGTCCAGGAGGGCCTTGAGGGCGTCGCCCGCCTTCCGTTTGGCGTTGGCCTCGAGGTAGCGGCCGAGCAGCAGGAACGTGGTGACCACGGATGCGACCTCGAAATACAGGCCGCCGGAGCCCATGCCCTCCGCTGCGGGATGTTCGGTCATGCCCGGGTCGGCAAGGAGTTGCCCAACCGAGAACGAGTAGGCGGCAATCACGCCGATGGACACCAGGGTGTCCATGGTCGAGGCCAGATGCCGCGCGTTGATGGCCGCGGCGCGGTGGAACGGCCACGCCGCCCAGGCAACTACCGGCAGGGCCAGGATCGCGGCCACCCAGCCCCAGTTCGGGAACTGGAATGCCGGGATCATCGAGATCGCGAAGACCGGGACCGTGAGTACGGCCGCCAGAACCAGCCGCGGGCGAAGCGAGGGTGCGGCTGTGCCGGCCGGAAAATCGGTGCCGGCCGGGAGTCCTGCGTCCTCCACCGGCGTGCCCGGGTACCTGGCGGACCGGACCGTGGCCTTGTAGCCCGCGGCCGCGACAGTGGCCGTGATCTGGTCATCGGTAATGTCCGCCGGGACGCTGACCCGGGCGGACTCGAGGGGCAGGTTGACGCTGGCCTCGACGCCGTCGAGCTTTCCGAGCCTGCGCTCGACCCGGTTGACGCAGGAGGCGCACGTCATGCCCTCGATATCGAGGTCAATGACACGGCTCCCGGCCCGGTCCAACAACTGCTGGTCCAACAACTGCTCGCTGCTCACGGCGCCCTTCTTTTTCGGCTCGATTGGTTTCTGCCGTTCCGGTGTCTGCGCCCGACGGCGGTTGCCGTTCCGGTGTCTGCGCCCGCCCGGGGCTGTTGTCACTCAGGCTTCGCTGGCGACCACGAGGTAGCCGGCTTCGGCGATTGCCTCGCCGATTTCGGAGGAGGACAGTGCTTCGTTGGAGGTGATCGTGACGGTGGAGATGCCGCCGGCGTTGAGGTCGACGTCGATCTTTTCGACGCCGGAGAGCGCCTCAAGTTCTTCGCTGACAGAGGACACGCAGTGGCCGCAGGTCATGCCGGAAACGTTGACGGTGGTGGAAACGGGGGCCATGGGGTGCTCCTTGTCGCTGGGCCGGGTGTGGTTCCCCGGCCCGGTGGTGTGGTGGGTGGTACGGGTACTAGCGGAGCAGGCGTCCGATGGCATCGGTGGCCTCCTTGACTTTGACATCGATGGCCTCCGCCCGAAGCTCCGGGTCTGGCTCGGCGGCGGCCCCGACAACGCAGTGGCCGATGTGCTCTTCGACGAGCCCGAGGCTCACGGCATGCAGGGCCTTGGTGACGGCGGCGACCTGGGTGAGGATGTCGATGCAGTATTTGTCCTCGTCAACCATCCGGGCGATGCCGCGGACCTGCCCTTCGATCCGCTTGAGACGGCGAAGGTAGGCGTCCTTGTTGGACGTGTAGCCGTGTTCATGGGGCGGGGCGTCAAGGGGAACAGTGTCCAGACGTGCCGTGCCGGGGACTTCTGACTCGCTCATGCCCTCAACATATACCCCCTAGGGGTATGTTTCAAGCCCGCGGCCCGGCCGGCGCAGCATGTGGAATGTTGGGTAAAACAAAGAGCTCCGGAGTGCGTTATTGGGGGATACGCACTCCGGAGCAGCTTTGGGGTAGGCCGTTCCTCCGGCCTACAGATCGAGCTTACTCGCCGGTAGTGGGGTAACACCAGCGCTCTGAATAAGTACTTTCGCTTTATTTTCTTCCTGCCGGAGCGACGCCCGGAACGATCAGGATCGGACGTTCCTGATGGTGGCTGAGCCATGCCGCCACGGAGCCGTTCAGCGCGGCGGAGATGCGGTGGCCGATGCCGCGTTCGGGGGTCCCCACCACGATCATGGATGCGTTGGTGTCCGCGGCCAGCCTGCCGATCGCCCGGGCGGGATCCCCGGCCAGGGTGCGCAGCGTCCAGTCGATTCCCAGGGGAACGCAGAGTGCCTCAACAGCGGAACGCAGCTCCTGGGCGGTGGCCCGGATCCGGGCGTCGTCCGCGTCCGGGTGCAGAGACAGGCGGTGCGCGGACCGCGCCGGGTCCCACTCCACGAGGTAGCTGGCCTCGTCCACGTAGGCGCAGATCAAGGGCGCGGCGAGGGACTTCGCGAGGGATGCCGCCGTCTGCAGCACTTCCGGATGCTGTCCCGGAACCACACCCACCACGAGGGGCGCCGGGCCGTGGGCGGAGTCGTCAGGCATACTTCATTCTGGCGCCGGGGTGCGGCCCTGAACAGGGGCTTACTTCCCGTCTGCCGGCCCGGGAGGGTGCGGGCGCCGTTTGCCGCGGCCTCCCTTGAACAGCCCGGGGGTGGGGCCTACGGTTGAAGAACACAGGAGGAGGTGGCCGCCGTGGAGATCTACATGTGGTGGTTGGATCTGGATTTGGCGAGCAAGGAATGGCTTCGGGAAAACCTGCGGACCATTGAACTGCCCGAGGCCGTGCAGCGGGGAATCGCCGATGCCGGCGGGCCCGGTCCGGCTGAGCCGTCCGCCGCCGGCGCGGCCGTATTGACGGCCGCGGACTGGGACTTCATCGAGACGCAGTCGGAGTTCGTCGACTGAAAGATGCCACCGGCGCGGCAGCGCATGCCGGCGGGCGCGGGGAGAAAACCGTTGCGGCCTTCGGGCGGGGATGGTTGCATGGACCCCATGGCTACTGCAGAGAGTTACGTCCTGGCGATCGGGACCAAGAAAGGCCTTTGGCTGGCGACCAGCCGGGACCGGAAGGACTGGTCGCTGTCCGGCCCGCATTTTCTGATGAGTGAGGTGCCCAGCATCGCCATCGATACCCGCGATGACAGGACCCGGATCCTGGTGGGGGTCCGCTCCGAGCACTGGGGCCCCACGGTTTTCCACTCAGATGATCTCGGCGGATCCTGGACCGAACCCGAAAACGGCGCCATCACGTTCCCCGACGGCACCGACGCCGCCCTGGAACGGATCTGGCAGATCTATCCCGACGCCGACTCCCGCCCGGGCGTCGTGTGGGCGGGCTGCGAACCGATCTCGGTCTGGAAATCCACCGACGGCGGCGAGCACTTTGAGCTCAACCGCGGCCTCTGGGACCATCCGCACCGCAGCGAATGGGGCGCAGGCTATGGCGGCGCTGCGGCGCACTCGATCGTCGTCGACCCCACGGGCGAGAAAGTCCACGTCGCCATGAGCACCGGAGGGGTCTACCGCTCGCTCGACGGCGGCGCCTCCTGGGAGCCGCGGAACAAGGGCATTTCCGCGTACTTCATGCCGGATCCCAACCCGGAATTCGGCCAGTGCGTCCACAAGATCGCGGCCGACGCCGCCGTCGACGGCCGCCTGTACGCGCAAAACCATCACGGCGTGTACCGCAGCGACGACGGCGCCGAATCGTGGGAGTCGATCGCCGAAGGGCTGCCGGCGGACTTCGGTTTTGTGATGCTGACGCATCCGCGCCGGGCCGGTACCGCCTGGGTGGTCCCGCTGAAGGCTGACGGCGAACGTATCCCACCGGACGGGAAGCTGGCCGTACACCGGACCGATGACGCCGGCGCCAACTGGAAACGGCTCGATGCCGGGCTGCCGGAAGCCGAGTACAACGCCGTGCTCCGTGATGCTGCCAGCGTCGACAGCGCGGAGCCTGCGGGCGTCTACTTCGGGACGCGCGGCGGCAGTGTCTACGCCAGCGCTGACGAGGGAGAACACTTTACCGAGGTCGCCTCGCACCTGCCGGATGTGCTGTGCGTGCGGGCAGCCGTGGTCTCCACTGCCCTGCTCCCGGCGCAGGCGTGAAGGGGTAAAAAGCGCATGAACAGCGGCGAGATCAGCGGCGACGCCATGCCGGCAGACTCGGCGATCAGCGTGGTCCTGCCCAGCGTCCTCCAACCGCTCGCCGGCGGGCAGTCCATCCTGACTGCGCCCGCCGAGGCAGCGGTGACGGTGGAGTGGGTGCTGGATACGGTGACCGGGGGCTATCCGGCGCTGTCGCGGCGGTTGCGGGACGAGACCGGAAGTGTTCGCCGTTACGTGAATATATACGTCAACGGGAATGAAATCCGGCGGCTGCAGGGTCTGGTGACTGCCGTGGCGCCGGGCCAGGAAGTCCTCATCATCCAGTCGGTGGCCGGAGGCTGATGTCTCAGGCGACCCGCCAGACGCTGCATTCGTCGGCATTGATGGCCTTGCGCATGCCGGTGTGGCGGTCCATGATCCAGACGACGCCGATTCCGGGGGCCGTTTCCTGAACGCTGCCGCGGCGGATTACGACGTCATCGTAGTTCGGGCCCACCCGCAGGCGGGCCTCGATCTCGTCGCCGCGGTGCAGCTGGTCGAGCGCGCGGACGCGGGTTACATGGGCTTTCGCTTCCTTCAACATGGCGGGGCCTCCTGGACTGGAGTCGGTGCCTGCTCTTGCCGGCACTTCCAGTCTCCTGCGCCAATGTTGCGTCCGCGTTTCGGCACGGTAAGGGGCCGGTTAGATTTCGGGGGCGCAGCGGATACCGGCCACCATCAGGGCTGCGGGCGCCCTCGGGGGAGCTGGCGTTCGCCCGGGCGCTCGACCCGGAACCACCGGTACCCGTAGCGGTCCAGCGGAACTTCGAAGGCGCCGTCGTCGGAGAGCGGGATGTCCTCGCCGCCGAGCAGGTCCCGGAGCACGGCCCCGGCGTAGGACCGCCCCGCCGCGCCCTTCCCGTCCGGACCCTCCGGGCCGCCTTCCTCGCCTTTCGGCGGGACCACCGAGGCCGTCACAGACGCCGGTTCGGCGCCAAAATTGTGGGCGACCACCACTGTAGAGCCGTCCCACGTGCAGCGGTGCAGCAACACTGCCGGTGAGGCCTGCTTGATGAGGGCAAACCTGCCCCAGCCGAGCTCGGGACATTCCCGGTACCGCTGGATCAGTGTCGCGATGAAGTTCCACAGCGAATCGGGATCCCGTTTCGCGGCCGCGGCGTTGATGCGCGCGGGCCCGTATGGTCCGTCCACGGGCTGGGCGACGAGGTCCCCCGGCGGGGCGGTCGAGAAGCCGCCATTTTCGGTGTGGTCCCACTGCATGGGGGAGCGGACGGCCGAGCGGCCCTTCGCGCGCAGATCTTCGCCCATCCCGATCTCTTCGCCGTAGAAGAGCACCGGGGTGCCCGGCAGCGAGAACATCAGGGAGTACACCATGCGGATCCTGGCCGGGTCGCCGCCGAGCATGGTGGGCAGCCGCCGCCGCAGTCCGCGGCCGTACATCTGCATGTCGGGATCCGGACCGAAGGCCGCGAAGACCTCCTCGCGTTCGGCATCGCTGAGCTTGTCCAGGGTGAGTTCATCGTGGTTCCGGACGAACATGGCCCATTGGTTGTCGGGATTGACCTTCGGACGGCTGCCGAGCGTCCGGGCCAGCGGCCGGGCGTCCTGCCGGGCCAGTGACAGGTACATGTTCTGCATGGAGAGGAAATCAAACTGCATGTTCAGCTCGTTGCCGGCAGGGCCGCCGAAGTACTTCAGCTGCTCTTTGTATGGAAGGTTGACCTCGCCCAGCAGCACCGCGCTGCCATGGCGGCGGTTGAGGAAGCTGCGCAGGGCGCTCAGGTACTGGTGCGGGTCGATTTTCGCGGCTTCATCCTTGGGCTCGCCGACCAGCTCCAGGAAGAAGGGCACCGCGTCCAGCCGAAAGCCGTCCAGGCCCAGCTGCAGCCAGAATCCCATTGACTTCGCAATCTCGTCCCGCACCTTGGCATTCATCACGTTCAGGTCCGGCTGGTGTTTGGCGAACATGTGCAGATACCACTCACCGGTGGCCTTGTCCTGGGTCCAGATGGACGTTTCCTCGCCGGGAAACACCACCTGGTCCGAGGTGTCCGGCGGCGTGTCCTTCCGCCAGACGTAGTAGTCGCGGTAGGGGTTGTCCACGGACTTGCGCGCCTGGACGAACCACGGGTGCCGGTCGGAGGTGTGGTTGATGACGAAGTCCGCGATCACCCGGATGCCGCGGTCGTTGGCGGTGCGGATGAATTCCACCAGGTCCCCCAGGCTTCCGAGCCGGGGATCCACGCCGTACATGTCGGTGACGTCGTAGCCGTCGTCGCGGTCCGGGGAAGGGTAGAAGGGCATGAGCCAGATGCACGTGATGCCGAGAGCGGCAAGATAGTCCACCCGTTGGATCAGTCCGCCGAAATCTCCGGTGCCGTCGCCGTCGCCGTCGATGAACGTCTCCGGATCCAGGCAGTAAATCACCGCGTTCTTCCACCAGAGGTCCGAGGTCTCGGCGATTCTCACAGCGCACCGTCCGTTCCGGCCGGAGCCTGTCCCGCCGCCGGGCGGAGTTGGGGGAGGACGTGTTCGGCGAAGGTGTGGCCCTGCCGGGCGGACGACGGCTCAATATGGTCCGAGCACATGGCGGCATAGAAGCCGGCCTGCCCGGCCAGTTGAACGTCCTGCAGGAGGCGCCGGGGGCTGATCTGCTCATGCGAGGCGTGGAACCCGATGGTAGCCATCACCCATGTTTACCGCCGGGGCCGGGCCGTGTCGAGGAGCCCCCAGTTGAGGAGCCCCTCGCGAGGACCCACAGCGTGGGGCTGGCGGTCCCGGGTCCGCGGCGCAAGAATGGGCGCTATGCACTTGCCGTTGATGCCTCCCATTGCGCCCATGCTGGCCAAAGCACTGCCGGCCCTGCCGTCGCCGGACGCCGGAACGGGCTGGCTCTTTGAGCCGAAATGGGACGGGTTCCGCTCCATCATCTTCCGTGACGGCGACGAGGTGGAGATCGGCAGCCGGAACGGCAAGCCGATGACGCGCTATTTCCCCGAGCTTGTCGAGGCGCTGAAGTCGGAGCTGCCCGAACGCTGCGTGGTGGACGGCGAGATCATCCTGGTGGCGGCCTCCGGTGACCGGCTGGACTTCGACGCGCTCCAGCAGCGCATCCATCCGGCCGCCAGCCGGGTGAAGCTGCTCGCGGAACAGACCCCGGCGCGCTTCGTGGCGTTCGACCTGCTGGCCCTCGGCGACGAGGATCTCACGGGCAAACCCTTCTCCGAGCGCCGCCGGCAGCTGGAGCGCGCACTGGCAGCCAGCGCGGCGCCGGTCCACCTCACAGCCGCGACCTCCGACCGGGACACGGCGCAGCGCTGGTTCCGGCAGTTCGAGGGCGCCGGACTGGACGGGATTGTGGCCAAGACGCTGGAGGGCAGCTACCAGCCGGACAAGCGCGCGATGGTCAAGGTCAAGCACGAACGGACGGCGGACTGCGTGCTCGCCGGATACCGCGTGCACACCTCCGGTCCAGACCGGATCGGCTCGCTGCTCCTGGGGCTCTACGACGACGCCGGGGTGCTGGCGAACGTCGGCGTGGTGGGAGCTTTCCCGATGGCCCGGCGCGCGGAGCTGTTTGCCGAGCTGCAGGAGCTGGTCACCGGTTTTGACGACCACCCCTGGGCCTGGGCCCGGCAGGAGGAGGGGGCGCGCACTCCGCGGAAGGCCGAGGGAAGCCGGTGGAGCGGCGGCAAAGACCTGTCCTTCACCCCGCTGCGGCCCGAGCGCGTGGTGGAAGTGAAGTATGACCATATGGAGGGCGAACGGTTCCGGCACACAGCCCAGTTCCTGCGCTGGCGTCCGGACCGTGATCCGCGTTCCTGCACCTATGACCAGCTGGAGGAACCGGTGAAGTTCGATCTCGCCGCGGTACTGGGCGCCGCCCGCTAACCGGTTAGCCCGCTGACCCGCTCAACGCATCAACGACGGCGGCCCGCCCCCAAAGGGACGGGCCGCCGTCGTTGGTGCGGAAAAGCTGTGCGGAAGTGCGGTTGGGATCCGCTGCCGGTGCGGGGGCTACCGCTGGCCGAGCTGCTTGGTGGGGACCCGGAATGTTTCCTTGGCCGTCAGCGCCGCGACGGTGGCGATGAGGCAGATGATTGCGGTGAAGATGGAGATCTGGACCCAGCCGCCGGGCTGGATGCCGCCCATGGCCGCCACGATCGCCGGGGCGAAGCCGGCCATCAGGAAGCCCAGCTGGGTGCCGATTGCGAGGCCGGAGAAGCGGACGTTGGTGCTGAACATCTCGGCGTAGAAGGAGGGCCAGACCGCGTTGGCCGCAGCGTAGCCGAAGGAGAAGAACGCGATTGCCGCAAGGAACATCAGCGCGACGTTGCCGGATTCGAGGCTCAGCAGGAAGACCGGGGTCAGGGCTGCGCTGGACAGTGCGCCGTAGATGAAGACCGGCTTGCGGCCGATCTTGTCGGCGAGCATGCCGAAGAGCGGCTGGGTGCCCAGTGCCATGAAGTTGGCGCCGACGACGAGCCAGAGGGTGGTGGTGCCGTCCACGCCGGCGACGTTCTTGGCGTAGCTGATGGCCAGGGTGCCGAAGACGGTGGACACGGCGGCGATGAAGGCGCAGGCGATGACGCGGAGGACATCGCGCCAGTGGCTCTTGAGGAGGTCCGCGACGGGGAGCTTGGAGATCTGCTTGGTCTTCTGGGCCTCCTCGAACGCCGGCGGTTCGTGCAGGGTGCGGCGGATGAAGAACGCGATCAGCACAACCACGGCGCTGAGCCAGAACGGGATGCGCCAGCCGATCGTGTACTTGATGTCGTCAGGCAGGGCGAGGACCGGGATGAAGACGAGGGCGGCAAGGATCTGGCCGCCCTGGGTGCCGGTCAGGGTCCAGGAGGTGAAGAAGGAGCGGCGGTTGTCCGGGGCGTGCTCGAGCGTCATGGACGAGGCGCCGGCCTGCTCGCCGGCAGCGGAAAAGCCCTGGCAAAGACGCGCCAGCACCAGCAGGACAGGGGCCCACCAGCCGACCGTCTTGAAGTCCGGCAGGCAGCCGATGGCAAAGGTGGAAGCGCCCATCAGCAACAGCGTGAACATGAGGACCTTCCGGCGCCCTATCCTGTCACCGAAGTGGCCGAGGATAACGGCGCCGACCGGGCGGGCAATGTAGGCAAAGCCGAAGGTGGCGAACGACATGATCGCCGCGTTGGTGTCCGCATCGGGGAAGAAGACATGCGGGAAGATCAGCGCGGCTGCGGAACCGAAGATGAAGAAGTCGTAATACTCGACGGCGCTGCCCAGGAAGCTGGCAAGGGCCGCCTTCTTCGGCGTCCCTCCTGTGGTTATACCCGGCGTCGTGGACGGGACAGTGTGGCTCATGGTGTTCCTTTGGTGTGACGACGTTGTCGCGGATGGATCAGGAAGGTCTCGGCTGCCGCTTGCTTAAGTGTGGTGCAGCCGGAGGTCCGTGGAAAGACCCGGACTAGTAGCCACATGGTGGAAGCTACTTGTGCGATGTAGCAATCATGGCTGTGAGCGCAGTCACTTGTCAACAAAAATAATCACCATCTAGAAATAGCTCTCACTATGTGGGAACATCGATGCATGAGTGTGAATCAAACCACAGATGTTCCCGCCGCTTCCGCGTATCGGGCGGAAGCCCCTTCGAAGCCTGCCAAGGCCGCCAGGGAGGACTCGCGGACGGACATGGTGGGCAAGGCCCTGGGCCTGCTGGTCCTCCTGGGCGACGAGCCGCGGGGCGCCAGCGCCGCGGAGATCTCCCGCCGCGCGGATCTGCCGTTCAGTACCACCTACCGCCTGCTCGGCTCCCTGACGCGGGACGGCTTCGTTGACTACGAGCCGGACGGCCGCCGGTACCACCTGGGACTGAGGGTCTTCCAGCTTGGCCAGCGCGTCTCCAACCACCACGGCTTCGCGGGTACGGCGCTGCCGATCCTGCGGCGCGTGACCGAGGAAACGGGTGAGGCGACCATCCTCTCCGTGCGGGACGGCATCCACCACCTGACGGTGAACAAGGTGGACGGCCCGCAGACGTTCCGGGTCACGAGCGACCCCGGGCATCTCGGGGCACTTCATACCACCTCGGTGGGCAAGGCACTGGTGGCGTTCGCCGACGACGCCACCCGCGCCCAGCTCGTCGAGGAGCTGCCCCTGGAGCCGCTGACGGCGCTCTCCATTACGGACCGCGAGGCTTTCCGGGCCGAAATCGAGCAGGTCCGGCGCCAGGGCTTCGCCACCATGGATGAGGAAAACGAACTCGGCATGCGCGCCGTCGCCGTCCCGGTTTTCAACGCCCAGGGGCACGCCTTCGCCTCGCTGGCCACGGCGGTCCCGGTCTTCCGCCTGAGCATGGAGGCCCTCGTGGCCCTCGTGCCGCTGCTGCAGGCGGCGGCCGCCGAGCTGTCGGCCCGGCTGCCCCAGCGGTGACGGCCGACCAGCCGGCTTCATGAAAGCGGGCGCCGAAATACGCTGGCGCCGTAATAATATGTTCGTCATTCGAACAACAGTGCAACATGTGAACAAAGTCTGTAATGTAATCCCTATCACGCGGCCCGCCGCGGACGCCGCAAGCGTCGCAGCCCGCCGAGTGCCGTTGTCAAAGGAGCAAACTGGATGAGCAATCGAGCAGAGTCCTTCCTCGTGGGCCTCGTGGGAGACGGCGTCATGCCCTCCCTCACGCCCTACATGCATGAACGCGAGGGCGACGTGCAGGGCCTCCGGTACCTCTACCGCCCCATCGACCTCACCGAACTCGGCCTGCCCGGCCGGGCCGTGGGGGAGTTGCTCTCCGGCGCCCGAAGCCTCGGGTTCAACGGATTGAATATCACGCACCCCTGCAAGCAGCTCGTGCTCGAGTACCTGGATGAGGTCTCCGCCGACGCCCGGCGCCTGGGCGCCGTCAATACCGTGGTGATCCGCGACGGCCGCTTCATTGGCCACAACACCGACTTCTCCGGCTTCGCCGCGGCGCTGGCCTCCGGGCTTCCCGGCGCCACCCTGGATCGCGTGGTGCAGCTGGGGGCCGGCGGCGCCGGCTCCGCCGTCGCCTACGCCCTGCTCACCGCGGGGGTCCGCGAGCTGGACCTCGTGGACACCGACGCGGCCCGGTCCGCCGCCCGGGCGGCCGAGCTCGCCGGGTTCTTCCCGGACCGGACCGTCACCGCCCGGACGACGGCGGAGCTCCCGCAGCTCATGCCGCAGGCCGACGGCCTGGTGCACTGCACCCCCGTGGGCATGGCCGCCCATCCGGGGGTTCCGCTGGACATGTCCCTCGTGGAGTCCCGGCACTGGGTGGCCGACATCGTGTACCGGCCGATCGAAACCGAGCTCGTCCGCGAGGCGCGCGCCAAGGGCTGCGAGGTGCTCGACGGCGGCCGGATGGCCGTGGGCCAGGCGGCGGACGCCTTCCGGATCTTCACCGGGCGCCAGGCCGACGCCGACCGCATGCGCTCCCACTTCCTGGAACTTGTGGCCGCGGAAGAGGTGCCCGCCTGATGCGCACCGGGATCGCCACCGTCTGCCTATCCGGCACCTTGCGGGAAAAAATGCAGGCCTGCGCCGTTGCCGGCTTCGACGGGGTCGAAATCTTCGAGCAGGACCTCGTGACGTCCCCGCTGAGCCCGGAGGACGTCCGGAAGCTGGCCGCCGACCTCGGCCTGAACCTGGATCTCTACCAGCCCTTCCGGGACTTCGACAGCGTTCCCGAGGACCTGCTAGCCGCCAACCTGCGCCGCGCGGACGCCAAGTTCCGGCTCATGTCCCGCCTGGGCATGGACACCATGCTGCTCTGCTCCAACGTCGGCACCGCCACGATCGACGATGACGAGCTCCGCGCCGCACAGCTTTTCCGGCTCGCAGACCTCGCGGGTAACCACGGCGTCAAGGTCGCCTATGAGGCCCTGGCCTGGGGCAAGTACGTGAACGACTACGAGCACGCCCACCGGCTGGTTGGGATGGTGGACCACCCCAACCTGGGCACCTGCCTGGACTCTTTCCACATCCTCTCCCGGGACTGGGATACCGCGCCGATCGAGGCCTACGACCCGGAGAAAATCTTCTTCGTCCAGGTCGCCGATGCCCCCAAGCTGTCCATGGACGTGCTGTCCTGGAGCCGGCACTACCGGGTGTTTCCAGGGGAGGGCCAGTTCGAACTCGCCAAGTTCATGGGCCACGTGGTCCGCGCGGGCTACACGGGACCGGTGTCACTGGAAGTGTTCAACGACGTCTTCCGCCAGGCCGACGTCGAGCGCACCGCCGTCGACGCCATGCGGTCGCTGATCTGGCTCGAAGAGCAGAGCGCCGCGTGGCTCGAGGCAAACCCGGCGAATGCAGCAGGCGGGATGACCAGCGGGGCGGCAGGCCCGGTGTCCGGTGCCCGGCGCCGCTACCCCATGGAGCTTGCCACGCTTCCCCGCGTGGCCGAGCCCGCCGGCTTCAACTTCGCCGAGGTCCGGGCCGGTGACACCGCCGGACTGGAAACCCTGCTGGGCCAGCTGGGGTTTGCGTTCAACGGGCGGCATCGCACGAAGGATGTGCAATTGTGGACCATGGGCCACGCGCGCGTGATCATCAACGAAGAACCGGCAGCCATCGGCACGGCGGCCGCTGCCGCCGGTACCGGCCAGCCGGCTCCCGCCGCCCCTGCCATCTCCGCCCTGGGCTTCGACGTCGACTCTCCCGTTATCGCCGCCGCCCGCGCCCGGCAGCTCAAGGCCCCCGCCGTGCCGCGCAAGAGCCAGGCCAACGAGGAAGTCTTCCAGGGCTTCGCCGCGCCGGACTCCACCGAAATCTTCCTCTGCCAGGGCAGCCCGGACGGCACCGCCGCGTGGACCCGGGAATTCGGCGACGGCCTGGACGTCGCCGCGGCGGACCCGGCAGAGCACCCGGGCGCGGTGATCGACCACGTGAACCTCGCGCAGCCGTGGCAGCACTTCGACGAGGCCGTGCTCTTCTACACCAGCGCCCTCGCACTGGAACCGCAGCCGTTCGCCGAGGTGGCCAGCCCCACCGGGCTGGTCCGGTCCCAGGTGATGCTGACGCAGGACCGCGGCGTCCGCCTGGTGCTGAACCTGGCCCCGCTGATCCAGCAGGAAGGGACTGCCGGCACCGGCCACCGCCCCGGCTACCAGGAACACATCGCCTTCGCCGTGGATGACCTCGTAGCCACGGCCCGGGCCGCACGGGACCGCGGACTGGACTTCCTGCAGATCCCCGCGAACTACTACGAGGACCTCGACGCCCGGTTCGCTCTGGACCCGGAATTCCTGGCCACGCTCCGTGAGCTCAACCTGCTCTATGACCGCGACGCCGACGGCGAGTTCCTGCACTTCTACACCGCCACGGTGGGCAGCGTGTTCTTCGAAATGGTGGAGCGCCGCGGTGCCTACGACGGCTATGGCGCCCCGAACGCCCCGGTGCGGCACGCCGTCCAGTACGACCACCTGCACCAGCTGACCCGTACTTCCTGACCCCATCCGAACAACAAACACACCAACGAAAGGAGGCTGCTGTGCCTGAAGAAATCAACCTCGACGTCTTCAACGCCGACCCGATCACCGAGGACGTGTCCGACGAAGCCACGGAGGCCGCACCAAAGACGTATGCGCCCGCCGCGCATGCCTTGGATACTGCCGCGGAGTCGCAGGCGGACCTCAGCGCCGAGATGAAGGCGATCGGCGAAGCGTACGCGCACGCCCTCAAAGGCGGAGCCCCGGCCGAAACCCAGCCGCGGCTCGACTACGCGCCGTACCGCAGCAGCGTCCTGCGCCACCCCACCAAGGATCTGCACCACGCGGATCCGGAAACCATCGAACTGTACTCGCCGGCGTTCGGGCACATGGACGTGCACGCGCTGGAAGCGGACCTGACCATCGCGCACAACGGCGAGCCGCTCGGCGAACGCATCGTGGTCTCCGGCCGGGTGCTCGACGGCGACGGACGCCCCGTCGCCGGCCAGCTTGTCGAAATCTGGCAGGCGAACTCCGCCGGCCGCTACATCCACAAGCGTGACCAGCACCCTGCACCGCTGGATCCCAACTTCACCGGCGTCGGCCGCTGCATCACGGGCGCGGACGGCTCCTACAGCTTCACCACCATCAAGCCCGGCGCCTACCCGTGGAAGAACCACCTCAATGCCTGGCGCCCGGCCCACATCCACTTCTCCCTGTTCGGGCAAGAGTTCACCCAGCGGATCGTCACCCAGATGTACTTCCCCGGTGACCAGCTGTTCCCGCTGGACCCGATCTACCAGTCGATCGTGGACCAGGATGCCCGCGACCGGCTCGTGGCCACCTACAACCACGAGCAGACCAAGCCTGAATGGGCTCTGGCGTACAACTGGGACATCGTCCTGACCGGGTCCAAGCGGACCTGGACCGAAAACGAGGCATTGGGCGCAGGAGGCGATGAGAATGAATAGCAACGCCGTGGGTAAACTCACTCCGACACCGGGCCAGACCGTGGGGCCGTTCTATGGCTACGCCCTGCCCTTCGCCAAGGACCGCGAGCTCCTGGCTCCCGGATCCCCGGGTTCCATCCGGCTCCAGGGCACCGTCTATGACGGCGCCGGGCACCCGATCCCGGACGCGATCCTGGAGATCTGGCAGGCCGACGCGGACGGCAAGGTCCCGCACCGCACGGGCTCCCTGGTCCGGGACGGCTACACCTTCACCGGCTTCGGCCGCAGCGCTGTCGGCAACACCGGCGCCTTCACCTTCACCACGGTGAACCCCGGCCCCACCGAGGAGGGTGCGGCGCCGTTCATCGCCGTCGCCGTCTTCGCCCGGGGCCTGATGAACCGCCTGTTCACCCGCGTCTACCTGCCGGAAGACGAGGAAGCCCTGGCCAAGGATCCGCTGCTCAGCTCGCTTGACCCGGACCGGCGCCGGACCCTGATCGCACGCCGGGATCCCGACGGCGGACTGAACTGGGACATCCGCCTCCAGGGCGAGGGCGAGACCGTGTTCCTGGATTTCAGCAGCGCCGAGGGTGCCTCCAAGTGACCTTCTTCGAAACCGACGGCGACGCCGGCCTGCTCAGTCCCGTGTCGGCGTCGCCGTTGGTGGCGGCGCTGACCGGGGACCGTGCGGTGCTCGCCGCCATCCTCAAGGTCGAGGCCGCCTGGGCGGCGGTCCTGGACGAGGCTGGCCTGGCCCCGGCCGGGTCCGCCGCGGTGGTGGCCGCCGCCGCGGACGTGCAGCGGTACGACGTCGCGGGCCTCGCCGTCCGGGCCCAAGGCGGCGGCAACCCCGTCATCCCGCTGCTCGCCGACCTCCGGGAGCAGGTCAGGAACCTGGACACCGCCGGACTCGGCGCCGTCCGCGCCGTTCACACGTCGCTGACCAGCCAGGACGTGCTCGACTCTGCCCTGATGGTGCTGGCCGCCGGGGCCATCCGCGAACTGCTCGCGGAGCTCCGGTCGGCAACGGCCGCCCTCGCCGGCCTCGCCGAAACCCACGGGCACACGCTTTGTGTGGCCCGCAGCCTGACCCAGCACTCGCTTCCCTACACCTTCGGGCTGCGGGCCGCGCAATGGTTCAGCGGGCTGGCCGCCGCGGCCGGCCGGCTCGAGGCCCTCGAACTGCCGGTACAGACCGGCGGCGCCGCCGGGACCCTGGCTTCCGGCACTGTACTTATTGACGGCACTGTACTTATTGACGGCGCTGTACTCACTGACGGCGCTGGGCCGGCCGCGGGGACGCTGTCCCCGTTTGACCTCGCCGACCGGCTGGCCGCCCGCCTGGGTCTCGCTCCCGTTCCTGCCCCCTGGCACAGCAACCGGCTGGCCGTGACCTCGCTCGGCGACGCGCTGGCGGCGGTGACCGACGCGGCCGGAAAGATGGCCGCAGACGTCCTGTTCCTGAGCCGGCCCGAAGTTGCCGAGGTCGCGGAACCGCGCGTCGCGGGGCGCGGCGTGTCCTCGGCCATGCCGCAGAAGCAGAACCCCGTGCTCTCCGTGCTGATCCGCAGCGCCGCCCTGCAGGCCCCGGCCCTGGCCGCGCAGCTGCATCTCGCGGCCGCCAATTTCAACGACGAACGCCCCGACGGCGCCTGGCACAGCGAATGGGCGGCCCTGCGCCAGCTGCTGCGCCTGGCCCTAGGCGCCGCGGTGCAGCTGCGCGAACTGGCCGAAGGGATGGCGGTCTTCCCCGGAGCGATGCGCCGCAACCTTGAGCTCGGCGGCCCGCTGCTGCTTTCCGAAGCCGTCAACGCCGCCGTCGCACCGCTTTTGGACGGGACCGTTGTGGACGGGACCGGTGCCGGCCCGGGAGCCGCCCGGACCGGGAAACAGCGGCTGCAGGCCGTCGTGGACGAAACGCTCCTGGCCCCGGCTGCGGAGCAGGCGGACACCTACCGGGCACTGCTCCGCGCCGCTGTCCCGGAGGAGCTGCTCAGCGACGCCCGGCTTCAGGAACTTTTGAACCCGGCCAACTACCTCGGCCAGGCCGTTGAGATCTCCCGCCGCATCCTCGCGGCGTATCCGGAAGACACCGGCCAGGCCGGCGCCCTCGCCCACCAAATCCAGAACGGAGCTTCCCGTGGCTAGACCCACCGTCAAAGCAGTCCTGCTGTCGCCCCAGCGCGAACTCGGCGACAAGCCCCTCCTCATCGTCGGGCCCTCGCTCGGAACATCCTCCCTGCTGTGGAGCCAGGCCGGCACATTGCTGGGCGCCGACGTCGACGTCATCGCCTGGGACCTGCCGGGGCACGGCGTCTCGCCCGCGGCGGAGGAGACCTTCACGGTCGCCGACCTCGCGGATGCAGTGATCGGCCTGGTCGATTCGATCGCCCCGGGCGCGCGCTTCCACTACGCCGGGGTATCCCTCGGCGGCGCCACCGGACTGCAGCTTGGCATCAAGCACGGCGACCGGCTCAAGAGCCTCTCCGTGCAGTGTTCCGGCGCGAAGCTCGGCACTCCCGAGGGCTGGCTGGAACGCGCAGAAACCGTGCGCACGCAGGGAACCCCGGTGATGATCCAGGGTTCCGCGCAGCGCTGGTTCGCGCCGGGCTTCATGGAGAGCCAGCCGGAGCTCAGCAGCCGGCTCCTGCACAGCCTCCGGGACGCCGACCGCTTCAGCTACGCCTTCTGCTGCGAGGCCTTGGCCGGCTTCGACGTGCGGGATCAGCTCGGCACCATCCGCGTCCCCACCCAGGTTGTGGCGGGCGCCCTGGACGACGTCGCCCCGCCGTCGATGGCCGGGGAAGTCGCCGCGGGCATCACCTCCGGCGGCGGCACTGCCACGGCCGTCAGCCTGGAGGGCGTGGCACACCTGGCGCCGTTCGAGGCGCCGGGTCACGTCGCCGAGCTGCTCATGGGCCTCATCACCTGGACCGAGTCCCAGGGAGCGGGAGCATGACTCTCTCCGAAACCGGCAGTGCTGAACTCCACGGGCCTGAACGCAACGGTGTGGTCCAGCCCGGCGCGACCAGCCAGGAGATCTACGACGGCGGCATGAAAGTCCGCCGCGAGGTCCTCGGCGCCGCGCACGTGGACCGCGCCAACGCAAACAAGGATTCCTTCACGGAGGACTTCCAGGACATGATCACCAGGATCGCCTGGGGCGGCATCTGGACCCGGCCCGGGATCAGCCGCCAGATGCGCTCGGCCGTCACCCTGACCGCCATGGTGGCCCACGGGCACTGGGAAGAACTGGCCATGCACATCCGCGCCGCCATCACCAACGGCCTGAGCCGGGACGAGATCAAGGAAATCCTGCTCCAGACCGCCATCTACTGCGGGGTCCCCTCCGCCAACACCGCGTTCAAGACCGCCCAGCAGGTCTTCCATTCCATGGACGACGCAGCCATGGACGAAGCAGAAACGGACAAGAACCCATGAATCAGGCATTTATCTATGACGCTGTGAGGACGCCGTTCGGGAAGTTCGGTTCCGGCCTCGCCGGGATCCGCCCGGATGACCTCGCCGCGCACGTGATCCGCGAATCCGTGAAGCGCGCCCCGGCCCTGGACGTGGAGCGGATCGATGAGGTGGTGTTCGGCAACGCGAACGGCGCCGGCGAGGAGAACCGCAACGTCGCCCGGATGGGCACCCTGCTGGCCGGGCTGCCCGTCTCGGTCCCGGGCACCACGGTCAACCGGCTCTGCGGGTCCTCCCTGGACGCGGCGATCATCGCCTCCCGCCAGATCAACACCGGCGACGCCGAGCTGATGTTGATCGGCGGCGCCGAATCGATGTCCCGGGCCCCGTGGGTGCTGCCGAAGACCGAGARGCCCTACCCGGCCGGGGACCTGACCCTGGCCTCCACCACGCTGGGCTGGCGGCTGGTGAACCGGGCCATGCCGRMGGACTGGACCATCTCCCTGGGCGAGGCCACCGAACGGCTCCGGGAGAAGTACGGCGTGACYCGCGAGCAGCAGGACGAGTTCTCCGCCGCCTCCCACAACCTCGCCGCCGCGGCCTGGGACGAGGGKTTCTACGACAACCTCGTCGTCCCGGTCCCGGGCACGGACCTGGTCCGCGACGAGGGCATCCGTCCCGGGTCCTCGGCGGAGAAGCTCGCCGGGCTCAAGACCGTGTTCCGGACCGGGAACGGCACCGTCACCGCCGGGAACGCGTCCCCGCTCTCCGACGGCGCGTCCGCGGCGTGGCTGGGCAGTGAAAAGGCCGCCGGGMTCCTGGGCCTGGAGCCTKTGGCCCGGATCGCCGGGCGCGGCGCGCACGCCAACGAYCCCCAGTACTTCGGCTACGCCCCGGTCGAGGCAGCGAACAAGGCCCTCGCCAAGGCCGGGATCGGCTGGGACCAGGTCGGCGCCGTCGAACTGAACGAGGCGTTCGCCGCGCAGTCCCTGGCCTGCATCAACGCCTGGGRCATCGAYGCGGGAATCGTGAACCGGCACGGCGGCGCGATCGCCATGGGCCACCCGCTCGGCGCCTCCGGCGGGCGGATCCTGGGCACCCTGGCCCGTTCCCTGCAGGCCTCCGGGCAGCGCTGGGGCGTCGCCGCGATCTGCATCGGCGTCGGCCAGGGCCTCGCCGTCGTGCTCGAAAACGTAACTTCCCGCGATGCGGCATAGAGGACAGGGCAAAGACAGATGCTGAATTTCATCGACACCGTCGGCGAGGCAGTCGCCGGCATCAAGGATGGCTCCACCGTGATGATCGGCGGCTTCGGCAACGCCGGGCAGCCGTTCGAGCTCATCGACGCGCTGCTGGAGTGCGGCGCCACCGGTCTGACCGTGGTGAACAACAACGCCGGCCAGGGCGACCAGGGCCTGGCCCTGCTGATCAAGGAAGGCCGGGTGAAGAAGATGATCTGCTCCTTCCCGCGGCAGTCCGACTCCTGGCATTTCGACGCCAGGTACCGCGCCGGCGAGGTTGAGCTCGAACTGGTCCCGCAGGGAAACCTCGCCGAGCGGATCCGTGCCGCCGGCGCCGGGATCGGCGGTTTCTTCACGCCCACCGGCTACGGCACCATGCTCGCCGAAGGCAAGGAAACCCGCTTCCTGGACGGCAAGTGGCAGGTGTTCGAGACCCCCATCCACGCCGACGTCGCCCTGATCAAGGCCCTCACGGCGGACGGCCGGGGCAATCTGGTCTACCGTAAAACCGCGCGGAACTTCGGCCCCATCATGGCCGCCGCCGCGAAACACACCATCGCCCAGGTGTCCGGGATCGTCCCGACCGGCGGACTGGACCCGGAAAACATCGTGACCCCCGGCATCTACGTCAACAGCATCGTGAAGGTGGCCTGAGATGAGCATCCCAACCAATGACCAGAGTCTGCGGACCGGCAACCAGGCTGATCTCCAGACGTCCGGCAAGCCGCTGGGCCGTGACGATCTCGCCCGCCTCGTGGCCCGCGACATCGTCCCCGGATCGTTCGTGAACCTCGGCATCGGCCAGCCCACCCTGGTCTCGAACTACCTCGAGCCGGAGCAGAACATCACGCTCCACACCGAGAACGGCATGCTCGGCATGGGCCCGGAGGCCACCGGGGACCAGATCGACGGCGACCTCATCAACGCAGGGAAGATCCCCGTGACCGAGCTGCCGGGGGCGTCCTACTTCCACCACGCTGACTCGTTCGCCATCATGCGCGGCGGACACCTGGACATCTGCGTCCTGGGCGCCTTCCAGGTTTCCGCCACCGGCGACCTCGCCAACTGGCACACCGGGGCCCCGGACGCGATCCCCGCCGTCGGCGGCGCCATGGACCTCGCCACCGGCGCCAAGGACGTCTTCGTCATGATGACGCTCCTGACCCGCGACGGCGTGTCCAAACTCGTGGAGACCTGCACGTACCCGCTCACCGGGATCGGCTGCGTGACCCGCGTCTACACCGACAGGGCCGTCTTCCTGACCGGACCCGACGGCGTCCAGGTGCGGGAGACCTTCGGCTGCACGCTCGAGGAACTTCAGGCCATGGTCCCGATGCCGCTCCGGGCGGCGGACCCAAGCTGACAGGCCTGCGGCCGGACAAGCTGTGGGCACCGCTAAAGTGATGCGGGACCGAGAGGCGGAAAATGACTGAGCCAGCCAAGAGCGGCGGCGCGCCCGCGGCCAGCGACCAGTACGTGCAGTCGCTGGCGCGCGGGCTCGCCGTGATCCGTGCCTTCGACACGGAACACCCCAAGATGACGCTGACCGAGGTGGCGGCCCGGACCGAGCTGACCCGGGCCACCGCCCGGCGGTTCCTGCACACGCTCGCGGAGCTGGGCTATGTCCGCACGGACGGCAAGATCTTCGCCCTGACTGCCAAAGTGCTGCAGCTCGGCTACGCCTACCTGTCCGGGCTCTCCCTGCCGCAGCTCGCCCAGCCGCATCTGGAAGAGCTCTCCCTCGAACTGGGGGAGTCGACGTCGGCCGCGGTGCTCGAAGGCACCGACATCGCCTACATCGCCCGGGTGTCCACCCGGCGGATCATGACGGTCGGCATCACGGTGGGCACCCGCTTCCCCGCCTACGCCACGTCCATGGGCAGGGTGCTGCTCGCGGCCCTCCCAACGGCGAAGCTGGAAGAGTACCTCGCGGCCGCCGAGATCCGGCCCCTGACTCCCGGAGCCATCGGAACGCGGGCCGCCCTCCTGGCGGAACTGGATACTGTTCGCGCCCAGGGCTGGTGCCTGCTGAACCAGGAGCTGGAGCTGGGCCTGATGTCCATCGCGGCGCCCGTCCACGACGGGCCGAAAGTCGTGGCGGCCATCAACGTCTCGCTGCAGGCCCAGACGGTATCCGCGCAGCCCGAACCGGACGCCTACCTCAAGGCCGTGCGTGAGGCGGCGCTGGCCACGGCGGAAATTATCTCCGAGGACCTGACCTCGGGCCGGTGAACCGCGTTTCAGACGTCTGGGAAGGGGTACGTCTGGAAAGAAGTACGTCCGGGAAGGGGTACGTCCTGGGAAGAGAACCGTCAGGCAGCGGGATCCGGGATGGGCTCTGTCGAAACCGTGATCGTCACGCCACCGGGTTCGTCACCGATTTTCAAGTGCAGGTCCCTGCCCACCAGCAAGGCATGGATGTCTTCGCTGCCTCCGGGCGCGATCTGCTCGGCCAGCCGTGTGAGCGCCAGTGCCATCGCCCGGCCCCAGTCGTGCGGATCGACGCTGGATGATTCTGCCGTCGCTGAGTAATTCTCTGTTTCAGTCATCTGCCCCCGCTTTCGGCGTCCGGAGCGCAGCCTCCGGCACATCACGAAGTCCAGTCTAGTGAGCCTGCGGAGCGCACGTCCACGATTCGCGCCAGCCCTGCGCAGGTTACGCGGGCACTGCGGCTAGGATTTTAGTTCGGGAACCCTCCGCCGAATTGCCCCTAAGGACGCCATGACAGAGAACAGCACCGCGACGTCGGAGACCCTGGAAACCGCGGACAATACAGCGTCCCGGCGCGCCGCCGTGGTTATCAACCCCATGAAGTCTCCCGGTGAGAGCTTCCGCGCCTCCTTCTTCCGCCTGTGCGAGACCCAGGGCTGGGCGGAGCCACTGTGGCTGGAAACCACGAAGGAGGACACCGGGCTGGGCCAGGCCCGCGAGGCGCTGGAGGCCGGAGTCGACGTCGTAATCGCCGCAGGCGGCGACGGAACGGTCCGCTGCGTGGCGGAAGTCCTCGCAGGCACCGGAACGCCGATGGGCCTGGTGCCCCTGGGGACCGGGAACTTGCTGGCCCGCAATCTCGGCATCGACATCACCGACCCCGTGGCGGCCAGCTACGACGTCCTGAGCGGCACGGACACCAAGGTGGACGTAGTGAAAGCCACGCTGGACCACGCCGAGACGGAATCCACCTTCCTGGTGATGGCCGGACTTGGCTACGACGCTGCGATCATGGCCAACACCGTCGACGAACTCAAGGACCGCGTGGGCTGGCTCGCGTACGTTGAGGCGGGCATCCGGCACCTGCCGGGCAAGCCCATCAGGGCGAAAATCAGCATGGACGGCGAGCACCCGGTACGGCGCCGCATCCGCAGCGTGATGGTGGGTAACTGCGGCAAGATCATGGGGGGCGTGGAGATCTTTCCCGACGCCAAGATCGACGACGGCATCCTGGACGTCGTGATTTTGGCCCCCATCGGCCGGTTCGGCTGGCTGGATGTGCTGGCCGGCGTCTTCGGCCGGAGGAACGCCAAGAACGCGTCGGTGGAATACTTCGCTGGAAAGTCAGCCGAGATCGAACTCGCCCACGAGCAGGAATTCCAGCTCGACGGCGACCCGCTCGGCAAGGCCAAGCACCTCAAGGTCACGGTCGAGCAGGATGCCCTCACCATCCGGATGACAGGCATCTGACCCCGCGCCAACCACCGGCCGGCTATTTCACCGGCCAGCCGGGCCACCGGCCGGCCGTGCCGGCTAACGCGCCGCCGGCCGGTGCGCCAGGATCTCCGCGAGTTCGGCCAAACGGTGCGCGCGGGCGGATTCGGCAGGCGTAAACGGCTCGCCGGGCCGGGAAAACGTGATGGGCCCGTGCCACGCCGTAGGGATTTTCAGGACCGTCCCGTCACCGCCCGTCTGGGGTGGGCCCTCGGTGTTGCCGGCGGCCGGTCCGGGGATGATCCGTGCCCGCAGCAGTTCCGCGACAGCCAGCGGCAGCTCCTCCGGGCTGGCGGCGATCCGGGCGGCCAGGCTCAGTGCGCCGGTTTGCCCGTCGGCCATGGCCAGGGCGGTGGTCGGCCAGACGTGCGGGTCCGCTCCGCCGCCGGCCCGCAGCGCCCGGAGCAGCTCGGCTTCGCGGACTTCGCCCGGGGCCGAGAGCACAAACTCGTCCAGCACACCGCCGGCCACGGGGTGAACATGAATGCTGAGGATGTTCGTGTTCAGCGCGGCCAGGGCCTGCGTCAGTTTCTGCAGCGACCCGGGCTTGTCTTTCAGGACGGTCCGCGCCCGCCACAGGGCGGGTGCGGCGTCGAGCCGTTTGCGGTGCCGCAGGGCCGGGGCATGCAGCCAGCCCCTGAGCATCCGGGCCGCCGAGGGCTCGGCCACCCAGATCACCAGGATGGTCGCGGTCAGGGTCAGCACCAGGACCTTGGCAACGTAGGGCAGGTGGGTTTCCACCACCGCCGCGTGCACCAGCAGTTCGATCGGGAGCATCACGGCGACATTGGCCAGGGTCAGCCGTACCTTGGTCGGTTCGGGCATCTGGCCGCACACTTCGCAGCTCAACTCGGAGGTGGCCGGGGACTGGGCTTTGCCGGTGGTTTTGGCAGGGTTTTTGCCTGCGGAGGTGCGCGTCATGCTCCCATGATCCCGGCCGGCTGTTTCGGCACGGTTGCCGCCGGGTGACGGTTTCGCGCCGGGACCGGGACCGGGCCAGGCCAGGTGATCGTGCTGTTACAGGCCCGGTCCACCCTCCGGGCCGCGCAGGAGCAGGTGGCGGTGGGCGTAAAGGTCGCGGAGCAGGGCGACCTCGGCCAGGTGGTGGATCATCTCACGGTTGATGTGCAGGATCAGTGCTGCCATGGGGGCATCGGCGTACGGGCCTTCGGCCGGCCCGCAGGGTGCCGCCAAACCCGATTCGTGGAGGCCCTTCACGCCGTGGATCCACCGGCCGTAGTACGCGTCCAGCTGGGCCAGCGCCCCGGCCGCGGTGCCGGGGTAGGCGAAGCTCTGGTAGTCCACCGGTGGGCCGCCAAAGTGCGATGCCGTGCGTGCGCCGAGGACGCCGACCAGAATGTGGCACAGGCGCCACGCAATGGTTGTCACCGGAGCAGGAACGGGCTCCGGGTAGCTGAAATCTATGGTGAATTCGCCCGAACCCGGCGCGGCCGGAGGTGTTGAGGCGTCTTTGCGGCGGACATTCCAGCCCGGTACCGGCTCCCAAAAGTACTCGTGGTCAGTCAACCCCTCCAGCCGCGGCCGGGCCTGATTGGCAAAATGCCAGTCCAGTTGGTCCACCAGCTCGTGGTTCCAACTAAGGTCCGGCATGGTGTTCCTCCTTGGCAGCCAAGTTCGCGCGGCGGGGCCCCTACATCAAAGCACTCCGGTCCGGCCGCCCGCCAGAGGGCCCGGCAAGGACGGGTCAGACGTGAGTTCGGCTTGCGGTTCCGGCCGGCTCGGACGAGTGTGCCTTCCCGTCTGGGTACTCCCCGTCCCGGTGTTCCCCGTCCGGGTGTTCCCCGACGCGGGCGCGGGTGGCGGCGGAGTCCGGGCCGGCCAGATTGGCCAGCAGGTCGCGGATCTCGGCCAGCAGCGCGGTGTCGGCCGGGATCGGTTTCTCCTCGGGCTCGGCTGCCTTGAGCCGGTTCTTGACCATTCGGTTGATCCGGTTCATGGGGGCCACGAAAATGAAGTACACCACCGCGGCGGTGATGAGGAAGGTCAGGAAGGCCGTCACCACGGCGCCGATGTTGACGAAGGTCTTGTCGTTGCCAGGCCAGACGTAGAAGCCCAGGCCGTGGGTCTCGACTCCGCCGGCGGCAGCCAGGATCGGGTTGACGATGTTTGCGGTGAACGCGCTGACCAGGGCGGTGAAAGCGGTGCCGACCACGACGGCGATGGACAGTTCGATCACGTTGCCGCGCAGGATGAAATCCTTGAATCCTTTGAGCATGGGGAACCTCCGGTGTGCGTTGCGGGCTTGATTCAACCGATAGACGCTACCACTTCGCGGTGCAGCCGGCCGATCCCGATCAACGGATTCCGATGCCGCCGCCGCGCCGTTCCGGCGTAAACTCCCTCTTGGATGCCAGCGCCGCCGTCGTAACACTCCGGCTGCAACGAAAGGCGCCTGAACTCATGAACAAATGCGTGAGAACCCGCCCATGAAGAGCTTTTTCGCTGTGAGGCCGGCGCTGTGAAGGTGTTCGCCGAGATGTTCACCATCGCGCCGGGCAACAAGGACCACCAGGTTGCCTTCCGCTGCGCCGTGGGAGTCTTTGTTCCGCTGATCACGCTGGTGCTGCTGGACCGCCTGGATCTGGCAATCTTCGCTTCCTTCGGCGCCTTCACCGGCATCTACGGCCGCAACGAGCCGCACGCCAGGCGTCTGACCCTGCAGGTCCGCGGCGGCGGGCTGATGCTGCTGGTGATGTTCCTGGCCGCCCTCACCGCGCGGGTGGACGCCCTGGCCGGGCTGTCGGCGGCAGGCACCACCTGGGTCCTCGTGGTGGCCACCACCGTGATCGCGTGGGGCTGCTCCCTGGTTGTCGCGTGGTGGCGCCTGCGCCCCTCCGGTTCGCTGTTCCATATCTTCGCGTTCGCGGCCATCGCGTCAATCCCCAACCAGCCGCCGCTGTGGCAGGCCATGCTGGTGGCCGTCCTCACGGTGGCCTTCTCCCTGCTGCTCGGCCTGTCCTCGCGGGTGGCCCGGAGCCACCGGACCCCGTGGGTGAATCCGAGACCGGCGGCCCTCACTCCGCGGGAGAAACGCACCGCGTGGCATGAAAGCTGGGGTTACCTCGTGGCGGCAGGCCTGGCGGGAACCCTGGGAACCCTGGCCGGGGAATGGCTGGGCATTGGCCACAACTACTGGGCGATGGTGGCCGCCGTCGTTCCGCTGGTGGGCCACACCACCCGGCACCGCGTCAGCCGCGGCCTGCAGCGAATCGCGGGCACAGCCCTGGGGCTGGTGCTGCTCGCCGGCATCCTGCTCCTGCAGCCGACGCCCTGGCAGACGGTGCTGGTCATTGCCGCGTGCCAGTTCGGCGCCGAGATGTTCATCGCGCGCCAGTACATGCTGGCGCAGGTTTTCGTCACGCCGCTGGCCCTGACCTCGACGCTTCTCGTGGCACCCGTGCCGCCCGGCCTCCTGCTCCGCGACAGAATCGTCGAGACCATCATCGGCGCCGCCGTCGGCATCGCCGTCGTGCTGGCGCCCGGCGCGTGGCGCAAACTCAGGGGCCGCCGCGAGGCGCGGACCCCGGAGCGCTTCTCCTAGGCGCGACTGACGGCTACGAGTGCCCGACGCTGGCGCCGGCGCGGGACACTGCCGGGACGGTCTGCGGGACAAAGGCGAGGGCGAGCACCGCCAGGACGGCGGCCGCGGCGAAAACATAGAAGCCCCACGGGTAGGCGATGCCGGCGGCCACCAGCGCGCCGGTGACGGCCGGGCCCATAATTGCCCCCAGCCGGCCCACGCCGGCGGCAAAGCCCAAAGCGGTGCCGCGCAGGCGGACGGGGAAGAGCTGGGTGACCCAGGCGTAGACCAGAACCTGGGAGCTGAAGACGAACACGCCGGTGACGAAGACGGCGGCATAGAGCACCACTTCGTTCTGGATCTGGACGCTGAGCGCGGCCAGGAACACGGCGGAGAGGCCAAACCAGAGCAGGACGATCTTCTTGGTCCCGTGCCGGTCGGCCAGGACGCCGGCGATCAGCAGGCCCACCACGGCGCCCACGTTCAGGACCAGGAGCAAGGCGAGGCCGGCGTTCAGGCTGTAACCGGCGGAGGCCATGAGCTGCGGCAGCCAGGTGTTCAGGCCGTAGACCAGCAGCAACCCCATGAAGGACGCCACGGCCACACCGGCCGCAATCAGCGGGTAGGGCTTGCGGCCCAAATCCCGGAAGCTGGCGCGTTCTTCCGCGGGCGCGGCCGCGGCCTGTGTGCGGGCCTGGCTGCCGGCCGGGGAGGCGCCGGCCGGGGACTTGGCGGCCGCGGGGATGTGGTGGACCGGCGGGAGGGTCTCCGGAAGCTTGAACCACAGGAAGGGGACCAGGGCGAAGCCGGCCAGGCCGCCGGCCACGAACATGGTCCGCCAGCTTGGAATGACCATGAGGGCCAGGAACGCAGTGGCCACGGCGCCGACGTGGTACCCGGTCATGGTCCGGGTGGTGGACTTTCCGGCCGTTCCGGCGGGTGCGTAGTCGTTCATGTACGCCAGCGCGGCGGGCAGGCAGGCGCCCAGGCCGAGGCCCGCCAGCAGCCGGAACGTGCTGAACCACGCCACGTTGGGTGCGAAGACGACGGCGATCGTAAAGAGGGAGAACCACGCCACGCAGGCCACCAGCAGGTTCCGCCGGCCAAAGCGGTCCGAGAGCGGGGCGATGAAGAGCGCGCCGAGCCCCACACCCACCAGGGAGACGGTTGCCGCGAACGTCGCCCCAACGGCGTCGAAGCCAAGTTCCTGCGACTTGATGAGGGTCGGGATGACCGTGCCGAGCACCACCAGGTCAAAGCCGTCCAGCACCATGGCCAGCCAGCAGAGCCACACGGGCCACCGTGATTTCTCCCCCGATGACGACGACTTGTCCAATGACGACGTTGACATTGTTACCTCAGCGTTAGTGTTTAGGTGATTCCGTACCCCGGCCGGCGTTCGCGGGGCCTCTTTCCATTGTGAGAGTTGTATCACCGGGCCGTGTTGCATGGGACACTTAAAACCATTCAACGGAAGGGATATGGTGGCCAACTCGAACTCCGGCGACTCGGTGGTGGACCGGGTCCTGCGGTTGATTGCCGCGTTCCCTGAAGGCGTCACAGCGCTGCCGCTCTCGGAGCTTGCCGCGAGGGCGGAGCTCCCCCTGACCACCGCGCACAGACTCGTCCGGCAGTTGGCCGGGCATGGCCTGCTCGACGTCGGCCCCGGCGGCTCCGTCAGCCTGGGCCTGCGGCTCTGGGAGCTCGCCAACCGCAATTCCCCCACGCTCGAACTCCGCCAGGCAGCCCTGCCGTTCATGGAAGACATCCAGCAGGTGCTGCATCAAAACGTGAACCTCGCCGTGCTGGACGGGCGGGAAGCGCTCTTTGTGGAGCGGCTGTCCCGCCGCGGCTCTGTCGCCAACCGGGCGCAGGTGGCCGGCCGGATGCCCGTGCACGTGTCCTCCGCCGGGCTGGTGCTCATGGCCAACCAGCCCCGCCCCGTCCAGGCCGAGTACCTCGAGGGATTCAGTGATCCGGCCGGCCGGCTGGCACTGGAGGATCTCCGCGCCCTCCTTGGCGAGGCCGCCCACCGGGGCTATGCCCAGCTGGCCGGCGTCGTGGACCCTGACACGTGGGGGATCGCGGTTCCGGTGCTGGACCGCAGGAAGCACGCTGTGGCGGCCCTCGGCGTCGTTGTTCCCCTTCGCGAGGTGCGCCTGCAGGCGCTTGTTCCCGCCCTCCAGACGGCGGCGCGGGGGATTGGGCGGCGGCTGGGAGAACCCCGCGAGAATCCCGTATTCCATTCAGCGGAATCCATGTAACGCGCATCACCCCCGGGGGAGCACACTGTTAGCCGGAAGACGAAAACGGCCCCGGCCCCGACCGCCCGGACCCCGCAACGAAGCGAGAAGCACATGGCACAGCGAAAAGTCATCACCACCCAGGTAGCCATCATCGGGGCCGGCCCGGCCGGACTCATGCTGTCCCACCTGCTGGCCAAGGCCGGCATCGAATCCACCGTCCTGGAGATCCGCAGCCACCAGGAGATCTCCGAGACGGTCCGTGCCGGCATCCTTGAGCACGGCTCGGTCAACATGCTCGTCGACAGCGGTGTCTCCGACCGCGTGCTGCGTGACGGCGACCGGCACGACGGAATCGAACTGCGTTTCAACGGCGAAAGCCACCGGATCGACTTCCAGGACCTCGTCGGGGAGTCGGTATGGCTGTACCCGCAAACGGACGTGTTCCTGGACCTCGCCGCACGCCGGAAGGCCGACGGCGGCGATGTCCGCTACGGCGTCACGGACACCACCATCCACGACATCGAAGCCAAGCCCAAGGTCTGGTTCACGGACGCGGACGGCGTCGAGTACGAGCTCCAGGCCGACTTCATCGCCGGCGCGGACGGCTCGCGCAGCCACTGCCGGTTCCAGATTCCCGAGGCGCACCGCAAGTGGTACTTCCACGAGTACCCCTTCGCCTGGTTCGGCATCCTGGCCGAGGCGCCGCGCAGCTCCGACGAGCTGATCTACGCCAACTCGGAGAACGGCTTCGCCCTGATCAGCCAGCGCACGGAGACGGTCCAGCGGATGTACTTCCAGTGCGACCCCAACGAGGACGTCAACAACTGGGATGAGGACCGCATCTGGGAGGCCTTCCGCAGCCGCGTCAACGGCAACGGTTTCGAGGTCAAGGAAGGGCCCGTGATCGACAAGACGGTCCTGAAATTCCGCAGCTTTGTCCACGCCCCCATGCGGCACGGCAACCTGTTCCTCGCCGGGGACGCCGCGCACACGGTGCCGCCCACCGGGGCCAAGGGCCTGAACCTGGCGCTGCATGACGTCAAGGTCCTCTTCGAGGGATTCGACAGCTTCTACGCCACCGGCTCCGCCGCGCTCCTGGACGCCTACAGCGACCGCGCCCTGAACAGGGTGTGGAAGGCCCAGCAGTTCTCCTACTGGATGACTTCCATGCTGCACACCCCGGCCGGCGCCGATGATTTCTCCCGCGCCCGCCAGCTTGGCGAGCTCCAGTCCGTGGTGTCCTCCCGCCACGGCAGCGCCTACCTCGCGGAGGCCTACACCGGCTGGCCGGGGGCCCGCTAGACCGGCGGCCCGGCGGGGCTCATATTTTCCATCGACAGGCCTAGGGGCCAGGACTAGCCTTGAACCGTCCCAGCACGACCCGACAAGGACGATGGAGAGGTGTCCGATCATGGGAACCGAAGAGAATGTTGAACTGGTCCGGCGGGGTTACACGGCCTTCAACGCAGGGGATATGGCGACCCTCAGCGACCTGTTCGCGGAGGACGCAGTCTGGCACGTTGCCGGAAGCGGCGTGCTATCCGGAACCAAACAGGGCCGCGACGCGATTCTGGCGTACTTCGGTGAACTGGGCGCGCGCACCCAAGGTCACTTCCAAGCCAACGTCGAGGACATCGTCGGCGGGGAAAACCACACGGTCGCGATCCAGCAAACCCACGGGGAAGCCAACGGCAAAACCCTGGACATGCCTACCGTCATCACGTTCGTGGTTCGCGACGGACAGATCGCGGAAGGGCGGGAGTTCTTCGAGGACACGGCCAAGGCAGACGACTTCTGGACCTGACCGAACAACCGCATGATCGGCCCCGCCCGCAGGCTGTTTCCATCATCGGCGGCGGCATCGCCGGGCTGGCTCTTGCAGCCCGGCTGGATCCCGCGCGTTTCGAGGTCACGGTCACAGAACAGCGGTGCGGGCTCCCGACCGTGGGGACATCCTTGGCCATGTGGCCCGCGGCCCAGCGCGCCCTCGGCGATTTGGGCATCCTGGACGCCGTCAGGGAGGCCAGCCCGGTGATCGACGGCATGACCGTCCGGGCGGCCTCCGGCAGGGCATGGACATCAGCGCAGGCGACGGGGCTGATCGGCGTCTCCCGGGTTGATCTCGTCCGGCTCCTCGACGGTGCAGTCCCGGCCAGCGTGCGCCGGGTGTCCGGCCGCCTCGACGTCGTCCGTCCCGGTCCTGCCGGCCTCGTGGTGGGCGCTGACGGTGTCCACAGCGCGGTGCGCCGCAGCTGCTGGGGTGCCCGCTCCGGTGCCCGGTACACCCGCTACCTCGCGGTCCGCGGCGTGGTTCCCGGATCGCTGTGGCGGGGGCACACGGGCGAATACTGGGGCCGCGGGCAGCTCTTCGGGATTGGTCCCGCGGCGGCCGGGACCAACTGGTACGCGGCGTTCCGCTCCGGGGCGGGACACGGAAGCCTCGACGTCGCCGCGGTCCTGGCGGAAACCCGCGCCCGCTACGCAGGCTACGCCCCGGGCATCCGCGACGTCCTGGCCGCTGCGGAACCGGAAACAACCCTGGTGCAGCGGATCTGGACGACGCCGCCGCTTGGCAGCTATGTCCGCGCCCGGGTGGCACTGCTCGGGGATGCCGCCCACGCGATGACACCCAACCTTGGCCGGGGTGCCTGCGAGGCGCTGGTCGATGCCGTGACCCTCGCGGCGCTGCTCAATACCCGGCCCGTGGACGAGGCGCTGGGCGCCTACAACCGGGCGCGCCACCTCCGCACGCAGGCGTTGCGGTGGGCGTCGTCGGCCGTGATGCGGCTGGCCCTGGCGGAGCGGGGCCAGCCTGTGCGGGACGCGCTGCTGGGCTTGGCTAGTCCTGGTCCAGGGTCTCGGTCAGATGGTGCGTTGGAATCCGGTCCCGGTCGTAGGTGATCTCGGTATAGCCGTGCGGCTCTGGCTTGCCGGACGGGCTCAGGTTCACGAAGACGATCTCATCAATGGTGAGGATGCTGCGGCGCGTGATCATGTTCCGGACTTCGGCCCGCATGGTCAGCGATGTCCGGCCGAAACGGGTCGCGGTCAGGCCCATTTCGATCAGATCGCCCTGGACCGCGGAGCTGACGAAGTTGATTTCGGAGATGTATTTGGTGACGGCCCGGCCGTTGCCCAGCTGCAGGATGGCGTAGATGGCCGCCTCCTCGTCGATCCACTTCAGCAGGCTCCCGCCGAACAGGGTGCCGTTGGCGTTGAGGTCCTCGGGCCGCACCCATTTGCGGGTACGGAAGGTGATGTCGGCCGATTCCATAGTGCGAGGTTAGCCGACTCCGTGACCGGCGGCGTTGTGTGACGCAGGCGGCCCGGGGAGGCGCGCGGCCTCACGCCATGGCGGTGTGCGCGGCGCTGTGCGAATCGATCGGCTTCGCGTAGCAGTACGAGTGCACCAGGCCGACATAAGGCCCAAAGTTCGGCACGGAAACGAAGCCCGAGTTCTCGTAGAACTGCCGGCCGTCGGTCTGCACCGAGCCGGCCTCCGCAGTCAGGGTGGTGATTCCCAGCGCGTGGGCGTGGGCTTCGAGGGCCGCGAGGATGGAGCTCGCCACTCCTGAGCCACGGGTGTAGGGCAGTACGTAGAGGCGTTTGATTTCAGCGGTGGTGGCGTCCAGCATGCGAAGGCCGCCGCAGCCCACCGGCTGGCCTGAGGCTTTGTCGTGCGCCACCAGGAACACCGCCGTGTCCGCTTCCGACGGCGGCGGGCCGGGTTCGTGGTCGGGCCGGCCGAAGCGGGCCTCGAGTTCCGCCTGTTGGGCTGCCCTCAGGTCCGCTCCGACGGGGTTCGCCCAAGTGACCTGACGGATGTTGAGCCGCGGGTTGGTCTGCATCACTGCCTCGATTCGCCGAAGTGTTATGCAGTCCAAGGCTAGGCACCAGCGGTTTCGGCTGTGTTTCCTGCCGGTAAGCGTCGCGAGAACTGTGGGCGGATGGCAGTGCAGTTGCGGCTTCCGGCTCGACTTTCCGGGTCGCCGTGGCGACGGCCACAGCCTAGCGGCGCACCAGTGTCCGCAGGAGTTTCAGCGCCACGGAGATCGAGGCGATATCCACTTGGCCCGGTTTGGTCACTTCCGCGAAGGTGTCCTTGATCCGTGCCAGCTGCTCCTGGTGCCCGCGTTCCCAGGCCACGATGCGCTCCACGGCATCAGACGTGCCGGCGTCGGTGGCATTCAGGCCCTGGGTTGTCGCCATTACCGAGACGGTCATGTCGGCTACGGCGGAATACACATCGTCGCGCAGGGCTGCCCGCGCGAGAGACTCCCAGCGGCTCTGCCGGGGCAGGTCGGTGATGCTGAGCAGCAGGTTCGCGGCGCCGATGCGCTGGAACACCGCGTAGTACAGGTCAGCAATAGTGGGGATGGGTTCGCGCACCTGTTCGGAGATCAGGGAGATGTCCAGCAACCCGAAACTCTCCAACAGGTCCGAGGCGCGCAGGCCCAGCTCCCGGGGCATCCCCAAGGCGGCCCAGTGCGCGAGTCTGTCTTCCACGCGGTCCAGGTCGGAGCCGCGGAGGTAGTCCAATGTTCGGGTCCGCAGCAGTTCCAGGGTGGGCATGATCCTGTCCAAGGCCGCGGCCACGGGCTGGTCGCGATGGTCATGCGTCACGTACCATCGCGTGGCCCGGTCGAGGATCCGGCGCATGTGCAGCGTCGCCTCGGCGACGTGTTCGGTGGGATATCCGGCGGGGAGTGCGGCCAGCCGGGTGACGATCCACGGCAGGTCGTAGGCCTCGCGCGCCACCACAAAGGCCCTGGCAACGGCGGCGGCGGTGGCAGTGGTTTCCTCGACGGCACGGAAGGCGAAGGTGATTCCGCCGAGATTGATCATGTCGTTGGCCACCACTGTGCACACGATCTGGCGGCGCAGCGGGTGGTCCGCCAGCTCTGCTTCAAAGCGTTCGGACAGCTGGCGTGGAAAATAGCCGCGGAGCACGCGCCGGAACCACGGGTCATCGGCAAGGTCGCTGGCGTTGAGCTCCGCTGCCAGTTCGATCTTTGCGTAGGCGGCCAGCACCGACAGTTCCGGCGCGGTCAGGCCCTCACCTGACCGCAGCCGTTCCCTGAGTTGTTCGTTGCTTGGCAGGCCCTCGAGCTTGCGGTCAAGGTCCGTGGCGTTCTCGAGCCAGTCCATGGTCCGTTCGAAGCCCGGGCTCCATTCCCGCACCAGGTGCCGGTCGTTGAAGAGCAGGACATTCTGGTCCGCGTTGTTGGCCAGCACAAGGCGGGCCACCTCGTCCGTGAGGGAATGCAGGAAGCCGGCGCGTTCCGGCGACGGCATCTTTCCCGCCGCGATCATCCGGTCCACGAAGATCTTGATGTTTACTTCATGATCCGAGCAGTCCACGCCGGCTGAATTATCGATGGCGTCGGTATTGAGCAGGACGCCTGCCAGGGCGGCCTCGATCCGTCCGAGCTGCGTGATTCCGAGGTTCCCGCCCTCGGCGATGATCTTCGCCCGCACCTCATTGCCGTTGACCCTGACGGGGTCGTTCGCCTTGTCGCCAACCCCGGTGTTGGCCTCTGATGAGGCCTTGATGTAAGTTCCGATGCCGCCGTTGTACAGCAGGTCCACGGGCGCCCGGAGGATGGCCTGAAGCAGAGCGTGTGGCGGCAGGGACACGGTGCCCGGTTCCAGGCCCAGAGAGCTCCTGACCTGTTCAGTGATGCCGATGGACTTGGCCCGGCGGGAATGGACACCACCGCCCCCGCTGATCAGTGCTGGATCGTAGTCCGCCCAAGATGAGCGGGGGAGGGCAAAGAGCCGCCGCCGTTCCTCGAACGAGGCCCCCGCATCCGGCGCCGGGTCAAGAAAGATGTGGCGGTGATCGAAAGCCGCCACCAGCCGGATGTGGCGGGAGAGGAGCATCCCGTTCCCAAAGACGTCGCCGCCCATATCGCCGATGCCGGCAACTGTGAAGTCCTCTGCCTGGCAGTCCATCCCGAGTTCGCGGAAATGCTGTTTCACCGATTCCCAGGCCCCGCGGGCCGTGATGCCCATCTGCTTATGGTCATAGCCCACGGTCCCGCCGGACGCGAAGGCATCGCCCAGCCAGAAGCCGTACTCCGCTGCCACCGCGTTCGCAGCGTCGGAAAATGACGCTGTTCCCTTGTCCGCCGCCACCACGAGGTAATAGTCGTCGACGTCGTGCCGCACCACTCGCGCCGGAGGCACCACTGTTTCGCCGTGGGCGGTGGTGACCAGGTTGTCGGTGATGTCCAGCAGCCCGCGGACGAAGGTCCGGTAGCATTCCAGGCCCTCCGTCAGCCAGGCGTCGCGGTCCATGGCCGGGTCCGGCAACTGTTTGGGATAGAAACCGCCCTTGGCGCCGGTTGGCACTATCACCGAGTTCTTCACGTTCTGCGCCTTGACCAGGCCAAGGACCTCGGTGCGGAAATCCTCGCTCCGGTCGGACCAGCGCAGCCCGCCCCGGGCCAGTGCCCCGAAGCGCAGGTGGACGCCTTCCACGCGGGGCGAGTACACCCAGATTTCGTATTTGGGACGGGGAAGCGGGGCACCCGCGATCGCGGAAGGGTTCAGTTTGAAACTCAGGTGGGGCTTCGCTTGGAAGTAGTTAGTACGGAGCGTGGATTCCACCAGGTTCATGAAGGTGCGCAGCAGCCGGTCGGCGTCGAGGACGGGAATGTCGTCGATCGCGGCCAGCAGATCCCTCCGAGCCGCGTCGGTGTCCCCGAACCGGCGTGCCGCCTCCAGCTCGGGATCGAACTTGGCCCTGAACAATGCCAGGAGCGCGTGGGTTGCCCGGACATTGACCAGCAGGGTATCGGCCATGAAGCCGTAGGAGGTCGTTGTGCCCAATTGCTGCAGGTACTTGGCATAGCTGCGCAGGATTGCCGCCTGGCGCCACTCGATGCCCTCCCGGAGGACGAGGCCGTCAAAGCGGTCCGATTCTGAGTCCCCACGCATGGCAGCTCCGAAGGCATCCCCCAGCAGCCCGCTGGTGCGGGACGGATCCACGCCGGCCGGGTAGCGGACGCCAAGGTCATAGAGGAACAAGGCCCGGTCCCTCCCGCGCACCACATCGAAGGGCCGTTGGTTCAGCACCTCCAGTCCGAGGTTGTGGAAGAACGGCAGGATCCGCGTCAGGCTGTGGGCGGTGGTCAGGTAAAGCCGGATCCGTGCGTCTTCGGCCAGCGTCGGGGAGGCATCGGTGCGGACATAAACGGCCAGCTGAGGATCGTTCAGCGGTCGCCCGCCCGTGCCGTCGAGATCGAACCGCTCAAACGTATTGATGTCCTCGACCGCGTCCTCGACCTCGAAATCAGCCCGGTAGCTGGCCGGGAAGGCGGCGGACCACAGCGCCGACAACCGGCTGGCCTCCGCCGACGGCAACCTGTCACGGAGCGCTTCGTCCAGGCCCTGGGCCCAGGTCCGCGTTGCGCTGACAATGCTCCGCTCCACTTCAGCGGGATCGACGTCGGGCATCCCGCCGGCGGGCAACAGTATCCGGAAGAACACGCGGGCCATCGGGGATTCACTAAGCCTGACTTCGAACTCGAGCGAGGAGGACCCGAAAGCCTGTTTAAGCTCGTGTTCAATCCGGAGGCGGACGGCCGTGCTGTACCTGGGCCGGGGGAGGAACACCAGCGCGGTCATGAAGCGCCCGTAGCTGTCAGCGCGCAGGAACACCCGTGTCTGGTGGTGGGCCTGCAGGCGCAGAATCTCTCGGGCAAGCCCGGAAAGTTCATCCAGGTCCCGGTGGAACAGCTCGTCCAGGGGGAAGGACTCGAGGACGGTGAGGAGCTGCTTGCCAGGGTGGGAGGCCTCGGTGAAGCCGAAACGCTCCTGGATGGCGCGTACCTTGTCCCGGATGACCGGGATGCGCCGCACGGACCGGCCCGTGGCACCCGGGGCGAAAAGGCCCACAAACCTGACTTCTCCCGTGGCCTTCCCGGCGCTGCCGAAGGTCCGGACGAGGATTTCATCCAAGTAAGCCGGACGGGGGACGGATGATCTCAGATCCGAAATGGAGATGGTGAGGACCTGCGAATGAGGCAGCCCCGTAACAGGCTGGCGGGCCTCCGGCCGCCCGTCCCTGAGCAGGCCCAGCCCCGCGCCGGGCAGCAACGACACAACATCCGGGCCCTCCGCCGTCGAGTATTCATATTCGCTGTATCCCAGAAACATGAAGTTGCCGCGGTCCAGCCAGCCCAGGAGCTCACCGAGCTGCTCCGGAGTCGGAACCGTGCCGGCGGGCAGCAGGTCCAGGGAGTTGATGGTGCGGGCGAGACGGGCGTGGATGGCTGGGGTGTCATCAGCGACCAACTGGACGTCCGCCAGGACACGCCGCACGTTGGCGGTGAGCTCCGCGATGGCCCGTGACCCCGGCAGGCGGCCTATCTCTGCCGCCACCCACGTTTCGGATCTCCACCCCGGCGGGTCCTGAACGGTGCCGGTCGCCGCGGCGCCCGGGACGCCAGCAATTGGGCCCGTCGGTCCGGACTGCGAGGACCCATGCCGTACCTCCACCAACCGATCAGTCCGCGGATCCCGCCGCACCAGAAAATTGGGATGCACCAGTAACCGGATGGACTCGTTTTGGCGGGCCAGCTCCGCAGTAAGCGAATGGATCAGGTGCGGGATGGCGTCGGCAACCACCAGCAGGACGCTGGCGTCGCTTTCGTTCAGGATGTCGACGGCCGCCGTGCCCGCCGGACGGCCGTCCGCTAGTTCCGCATGGTGCCTGGAGCGCTGCTCCAGGTTTTCGGGACTGTAGCCTTGGAGGTCCTCCGGCGCAGCGTGCTCGTAGTACGCCGCGAGGAACTGTTCATCGAAGCCAGGGAAAACGCGGCCGGGCGCATGCCACCGGTGTACCGATTTGCGTGACATGCCCCTGCGCCTCCACTGCGCGGGCTCAACCGCATGCCGCGGCCGACCATCCTGTCCCCACGCCTGTTTTCATCATCGCCGCGTTCCCGTGAGCAGTCCAGACCCGGTACGCCCCGCCGGGACGGCCGGTACGCCCGCCGGGGACGGACGGGCCCGCTACGCCGGACGGCCGGTGGGATCCTCCGCCGTCGGATCCGCCAGTGCCAGTCCGCCCACGGGACTGTCGTCCCAGTGGATGAGTTCCCAGCCGTTGGCGGGATCGCCTTCCAGCGCCACGATTCCGGTGTTGTCCAGCACGTGCCTGATGGCAAAGTCCGGTTCGATGTTGTCCGCACGCAGGCCGGCCCACACCCGGATGGCTGCGCCGTGGCTGACCACGGCCACGGATCCTGAGCCCCCCGCCCCGTTTGTCCGCGCCGCTATTTTGGCGATCGCGGCGTCGTAGCGCTCAAAGAAGTCCCGGCCGCTGGGACCGGCAGGCATCCGGCGGTCCAGCTCGCCGTCCGCCCACGAAAAAATGGTGCCGATGTACCGCTTGTGCGATTCGTGGTCCGTGCGCTTTTCCAGCGACCCGGCCTCGATCTCGTGAAGGCCCTCCAGCACCTCGGTTTCCAGCCCGTGCACCCGGGCGAGCGGTGCCGCTGTGATCTGCGTCCGAACCAGGGTGGAGGCGTACAGGGCCAGGATCCGCTCGTTCGCCAAGGCGCGGGACAACGTCTCGGCCTGACGCTCGCCGAGTTCGGTCAGCCCGGGCCCCGGGTGCGCCGTGTCCAGCTGGCCCAGCACATTACCGGGCGTCTGGCCGTGCCGGATGAGCAGAAGCCTCATTTGAGGTGGTCCACCAGCTGGTCCGCGATGCCCGTGTACTTGCCCGGGGTCAGCGCCAGCAGGCGGGCTTCAGCGTCGGCGGACAAGCCGAGGCTCTGGACGAATTCCTGCATCCGGGCGGCATCCACACGCTGTCCGCGGGTCAGGTCCTTGAGCCGCTCGTACGGGTTTTCCATGCCGTCGACGCCGGCGATGGCCTCGGCGCGCATGACCATCTGGATGGCCTCGCCGAGGACTTCCCAGTTGGTGTCAAGGTCCGCGGCCAGCACGTCCTCGGCAACCTTGAGCCGGTCCAGGCCCTTGGCAACGTTCGAGATGGCGAGCAGCGAGTGGCCGAACGCCACACCGATGTTGCGCTGCGAGGAGGAGTCGGTGAGATCGCGCTGCCAGCGGGAGGTGACCAGGGTGGAGCCGAGGACGTCCAGCAGGCCGGAGGAGATCTCGAGGTTGGCCTCGGCGTTTTCGAAACGAATCGGGTTCACCTTGTGCGGCATGGTTGAGGAGCCCGTGGCGCCTGCCACCGGGATCTGCACAAAGTACCCGATCGAGATGTAGCTCCAGATGTCCGTGCAGACGTTGTGCAGGATGCGGTTGAAACGCGCGACGTCGGCATAGAGTTCGGCCTGCCAGTCATGGCTTTCGATCTGCGTGGTCAGCGGGTTCCAGGTCAGGCCGAGGCCTTCGACGAAGCCCTTGGCGACGTGCTCCCAGTCGGCGCCCGGGACGGACGCGACGTGGGCGGCGTAGGTGCCGGTGGCGCCGTTGATCTTGCCGAGGTATTCGGTGCGGGCGATCCGGTCCAGCTGCCGGTTGAGCCGGTGCGCGATGACTGCCAGTTCCTTGCCCAGCGTGGTGGGCGTGGCGGGCTGGCCGTGGGTGCGGGAGAGCATCGGCACGGCGCGGTTGTCCCCGGCCATGGCGCTGATCTGGCCGACGAGGGCGCGGGCCGCAGGCAGCCACACGTCCTCCACGGCCCCCTTGATGCCCAGGGCGTAGGAGAGGTTGTTGATGTCTTCCGAGGTGCAGCCGAAGTGCACCATGGCGGTCAGGTGATCGATTCCGATGCCGGGCAGGCGGCGGCCGATGTAGTACTCCACGGCCTTGACATCGTGGACCGTAACGGCCTCGATCTCGGCGAGTTCGGTGACGGAGGCGGCGTCGAACTCCGTGACGATCGCACGCAGTTGCTCCTGTTGTTCCGCCGTGAGCGGTCCGGCCCCGGGCAGGACGCTGTTGCCGGTCAGGTGGATCAGCCACTCGACCTCCACAGCCACGCGGTCGCGGTTCAGGGCAGCCTCGGAAAGGTAGTCGACCAGCGGCGCGACGGCGGACTGGTAGCGGCCATCCAGCGGGCCGAGCGCGATCTGGTGGTCGGACGCGGCGAGGGCCAGGCGTCCGGACGGCGTGCGGGTATCAGCTGTGGCGGCAGTTTCAGGCATATGGCGATTCTTTCACGAAGTGCCGCCGGGCCTTAAGCGCCCCCGTCCTTATGACATTGCCGGATGACATTGCCGGCTTGCAGCGCATGGCGGTCCGGGACGTTGTCCACATAGCCGGGCGGCTCTCTTCAGCGGGCACAGGCCGCCCCGCTAGCGTCGGTTCATGGGCAGCTGGATGAGGCAGGTCACTGGGATGAGGCCGGGGTGAGGCCGGGATGAGGCCGGTCAACGGGATAGCACCGGGACCGGCGGGCAGTATGGCGGTGCAGGACATGGCGGTGCAGGACATGGCGGTTCTTGGCGTGACGGCCGCCGACGCCCTTGAGTGCGCTTCGCGCAGTTATGAAGTCCAGCAGTTTGCTGCGCGCGTTGCGCGGTGCGCCGATGAGGCTGATGCGGTGCTCGCCGCCCTCGCCCGCCTTGAGCTGCAGTCGTGGCAGTCACCGGCCGGCCGCGCCTACCGTGTGGCCTTGTCCCTGCACGCGGCGGCGCTGCACCGAAGCCGGGACGCGCTGCTCGATGCTGGTGCCGTGGTGCTCCGGCATGCCCGGAACGTGGCGCAGCCCACGGACCGGATGGGACCCTGATGGCCGAGTCGAGTCCGGCGGGCTCCGGCGGCGGCCCCGGGGTTTCCGCGCCGCCGCGCGACGGCAGCCTGCTCATCCGGGGCGGAATCGGCGGGGTGAGCTTCCAGTTTGAGGAGCTGCTGGCGGGTGCCGCGGCACTGGACGGGCTGGTGCGGCAGCTGCAATCGGTTGAGGCGGAGGCCGACACCGTCCGGCGGGCACTCTTTCCCTACCAGTCCGACTCCTACACCAGCGGCCGCAACGCCATCATCGCTGTGGGGGAGGCCGGCCGGGAGGTCGGACGCGTCCGGTCCCAGCTTCAGCGGATCGGCGACGACGTCCGCGCCAGTCACCGCGAATACGAATACGCCGAAGCCCGGAATGCCCTGCTGCTGCGGATGGGACTGCACGGCTCCGAGTACGGCGCAGCACCGGAGCCCTTCGCCCTGCCCGGGGTGCGCGGCACTGTTGAAGGCTGGGTCGCCATGGCGCCCCGGAATCTCGCCGTGCTGCTTGGCCTGCCCTGGCCTTTGGCCGCCGTGGCCAGCGCCCTGGCCGGGCCCGCTGACGTCCGCCGCCTGGTGCGGGACGCCTCGGAAGCGCCGGGGCTCGTGTTCCTCAAGCCCCGCCCCGTCAGCATCGTGGGCCGGGAGACGTTTACGGCCGACGTCGACCTCTCACCGGCCGGGCTGCTGCGGCGGGCCGGGGCAGTGGGAGAGCAAGGCGGCCGGATCGAGGTTATCGAGGTCGACGGCGGTTCCCGGCCCGCGTGGGTGGTGATCATCCCCGGAACCCAGCAGGGCGCCCTGCCGGAAGGAACCAACCCCTTTGACCCCGCCGGAATCGCCGAGGCCCTGGGCTATGACTCGGCGTCGACGGCGCAGGCCATCAGGGAGGCGTTGCGGCAGGCCGGGGCCGAGGCCGGCGATCAGCTCGTGGCCGTCGGCTACAGCCAGGGCGGGATCCACGCGATGAATCTCAGCAAGGACCGTGCTGTCCTGGCCGAGTACGACCTCAAGTTCGTGCTGACCGCGGGCTCGCCGGTGGGCGGGATCAGCCCCGCGCCGGGGATCCGCAGCCTGCACCTCGAACATGAGCAGGACTGGGTGCCGGGGGCGGACGGACTGGCGAACCCGGACACCAGGGACCGGGTGACCGTGACCCTCACCAACCCGCTGGCGGTGCCGCCGCCACAGGATTTCGGCCTGGGCCCCGGGCACCGGTTGGAGAATTACGCTGACGGGGCCGCGCTCGTCTCCGCGAGCCGGGACAACACCCTGCAGGACTCCACCGCGGCACTGGCCGCAGTGGTGGGGACCGGCGGGGCGGCGTCGGTGACCAGGTTCTCGCTCCGGCGCGAGGCCCGGCCGGAACCGCGGGCAACGCCCGCAACCACTTCGGGCACGCCGCGCGGCACGGGCGCTTCTAACGATCGAGGGCAGGAAGGAAGCTCGCCACGAGGGACACCAGACTGATGATGATGGCGGCGAACACGGCGGTCCAGAAGAACGAGTCGATGGTGAAGTGCACAGTGGTGTAGCTGCTGATCCAGGAGGTCAAGTAGAGCATCGCGGCGTTGATGACCACGGTGAACAGGCCCAGGGTGAGGATAGTGATCGGCAGCGAGAGGAGGCTGACAATGGGCTTGACGAAGGCATTGACCAGACCGAAGATCAAGCCGATGAACAGGTAGCCCAAGATGATGCTGATGGTGCCGTCACTCTGGGTGGAAATATCCAGCCCGGTGAGGATCCAGCAGGCGATTGCAAGGGCCAGTCCGTTGATGATGACTCGTACGATGATTGAGCGCATGGCCCCATGCTGTCATACGCCCGGCGGCGACGGCAGGGACCATATTCCCCATGTCAGCAACGGCTATCCCCTACGGACAGCAATCGGCTCCCGCAACTGCGGCAGCGACCCGAAGTAGGCTAGTTGGCATGACTTCATCAGAGAATCCGGCCGGGGGCATCAGGCCCCGTCCGGTGGTAGACCTCCTCCCCCGCTACGCGGCCGGAAAACCCCCCGTCCCCGTGGAAGGCCTGACCAGCTACAAGTTGTCCTCCAACGAGAACCCGTTGCCCCCGATCCCTGCAGTGCAGCAGGCCATCGCGGCGCAGACCGATTTCAACCGCTACCCCGATCCGCTCAGCAGCAGGCTGCGTGAAGCGCTCGCCCGCTTCCTGGATGTTCCCGTCGAGGACATCGTCACGGGCGCCGGCAGCCTGGGCGCCCTGAACCAGCTGCTGAGCACCTTCGCCGGCCAGAACGACGACGGCAAGGCCGACGAGGTCATCTACGCCTGGCGCTCGTTCGAGGCCTACCCGATCTGCGTAGGACTGGCCGGCGCCGAGAGCGTCCGGATCCCGCTGACATCCGACGGGCGGCATGACCTGGACGCCATGGCCGCCGCAGTGACTGCGCGGACCCGGATGATCCTGCTGTGCACGCCCAACAACCCCACCGGACCCATCCTGACGGCCGAGGAAACGGAGCGCTTCATCCATGCCGTTCCGGCCGACGTCGTGGTGGTCATTGACGAGGCCTACCAGGAATTCGTGCGCGCCGGCGACGCCGTGGACGGCATCGCCATGTACCGCAAGTACCCCAACGTCGTCGTCCTGCGGACCTTCTCAAAAGCGCACGGCCTCGCCGGACTCCGCGTGGGCTACAGCGTCTCCAGGCCCGAACTGACGCAGCACCTGCGCGTCAGTGCCACCCCCTTCGCCGTGTCCCAGATCGCGGAAACGGCAGCCGTGACGTCGCTCGAGCACTTCGCCGATGTTGTAGAAAGGGTACAAAGCCTGGTGGACGAACGGGACCGGGTCACGGCGGGACTGCGTGAGCTCGGGTGGTTCGTCCCGGAGGCCCAGGGCAACTTTGTCTGGCTCAATCTGGGCGAAAACAGCGCGGAATTTGCCGCCCTGGCGGCGGAACGGGCGCTGTCCGTAAGGGCCTTCGGCAACGAGGGCGTCCGGGTCAGCATCGGCGAAACGGAAGCCAACACCCGTTTCCTGGAGCTCTGTGCGATCTATACAAAACCGCCGCGGCGTTCCTAGCGCTTAACACTGCGCGCTCAGGCCGCCCCGTGCGGATAAAGTAAGGACCAGTAAGCCAAAATATATGCCGGACCTGGAATGTATTCCTGGTCCGGCATATATCCCAGCGATTGCGGCGCATTCGGATGCGGCAAGCAAGGAGACGGTATGGGCGCCACACATCTGCCCTCTACCGAGTTCGACGGAACCGGGATGGATGACCAGCTCGAAGCGGAGGCCGAGGCCCAACTGGGTGCCCCGGCCGAGCCGATGGTGCAGTTGCTGGACCCGGACGGCACCCTGGGCTCGGACCCGGTTTTCTCAAAATACGCCGAGAAGCTGGACCCGGGCACCCTGCGCGGCTTCTACGCGGATATGGCCAAGATCCGCCGCTTCGACGTGGAGGCCACCGCCCTGCAGCGGCAGGGCCAGCTGGCCCTGTGGGTCCCGCTCACCGGACAGGAAGCCGCCCAGATCGGCTCCGGACGGGCCAGCCAGCCGCAGGACTACATCTTCCCCACCTACCGCGAGCACGGCGTGGCCCTGACGCGGAACGTGGACCTGGCCGAGCTGCTGCGCCAGTTCCGGGGCGTCTCCAACGGCGGCTGGAACCCGAAGGACACGAACTTCCACCTCTACACGCTGGTCCTGGCCGCCCAGACCCCGCACGCCGTCGGGTACGCCATGGGCATCCAGCGGGACCAGAAACTGGCGGCCGCCAACGCCGTCGCCAGCGGTGAGGCGGGACAGGCCGTGGAGCCGAACGCCGCCGTCATGGTGTATTTCGGCGACGGCGCCAGCTCCGAAGGGGACGTCCATGAATCCATGGTGTTCGCCGCTTCCTACCAGGCGCCCGTGGTCTTCTTCTGCCAGAACAACCACTGGGCCATCTCCGTGCCAAGCTCCGTGCAGACCCGCATCCCGCTCGCCAACCGCGCCAAAGGTTACGGCTTCCCCGGCATCAGGGTGGACGGCAATGACGTGATCGCCGTCCACGCCGTCACGGAATGGGCGCTGGAGCGGGCCCGCGAGGGCCATGGTCCCGTACTGATCGAGGCGTTCACCTACCGGGTCGGGGCGCACACCACGGCCGATGACCCCACCAAATACCGCGCATCCGCCGAAGAAGGCCTCTGGCGTGCCAAGGACCCGCTGGCGCGGCTGGAGAAGTATCTCCGGGCCCAGGGCCTCGCGGATGACAGCTTCTTCGAGCAGGTCAAGGCCGACGGCGACGAGCTCGCCGCCTATGTCCGCAAGACCACCCACGACCTCGAAACCCCGGACATCCGGACCGCCTTCGCCAACACCTATGTGGAGGCCCACCCGCTGGTGGCCGAGGAACTGGCCTGGTTCGAGGAATACAGCGCAGGGTTCGCCGATGAGGCGTCCGCCGATGAGGCACGCACAGCCGAGACAGACAGGGCGGCCCGCTGATGACCACCATGACCATTGCGAAAGCCATCAATGAGGGCCTGCGGGCCACGTTGAACAACAACCCCCGCTCGCTGCTGATGGGCGAGGACATCGGGGCCCTTGGCGGCGTCTACCGGGTCACCGACGGGCTGATCGCCGAATTCGGCGCCGACCGCGTGGTGGATACCCCGCTGGCCGAATCCGGCATTATCGGCACCGCGATCGGCCTCTCCCTGCGCGGCTACCAGCCGGTCTGCGAGATCCAGTTCGACGGTTTCGTGTTCCCGGGGTTCAACCAGATCACCACCCAGCTGGCCAAGATGCACTCGCGCAGCAACGGCAATCTGACCGTTCCCGTCGTCATCCGGATCCCGTACGGCGGCGGCATCGGCTCCATTGAACACCACTCCGAATCGCCGGAGGCACTGTTCGCCCACACAGCCGGGCTGCGCATCATCACCCCCTCCAATCCGCACGATGCCTACTGGATGATCCAGCAGGCCGTCGACTGCCAGGATCCCGTGATCGTCTTCGAGCCCAAGCGCCGCTACTGGCTCAAGGGCGAGGTCGACACCGAGACCCCGGGCGCGTCCGCTGACCCCTTCAAGGCGCATGTGCTCCGCGAGGGCACCGACGCGACCGTCGTCGTCTACGGCCCGCTGGTGCCCGTGGCCCTCGCAGCGGCCGAGGCCGCCGCCGAGGACGGCCACAGCGTCGAGGTGATCGACCTCCGTTCCATCTCGCCGATCGACTTCGACACCGTCACGGCCTCGGTCCGGAAAACCGGCCGGCTGATCGTGGCCCACGAGGCCCCCACATTCGGCGGCATCGGCGGCGAAATCGCCGCGCGGATCAGTGAGCGGGCGTTCCATTCACTGGAGGCCCCCGTCATCCGCGTCGGGGGATTCCACATGCCCTATCCCGTGGCCAAGGTCGAAGAAGACTACCTGCCGGACATCGACCGCATCCTTGAGGCGCTCGACCGCGCCCTGGCGTACTGACGAGGACCCATGACGCTCAACAAGTTCAACCTTCCCGACGTCGGCGAAGGGCTGACAGAGGCCGAAATCGTCGCCTGGAAGGTCAAGGCCGGCGATACCGTGGCCGTCAACGACGTCCTGTGCGAGATCGAGACGGCCAAATCCCTGGTGGAACTGCCCTCACCGTTCGCCGGGACCGTCACGGAACTGCTGGTGCCCGAGGGAGTCACGGTGGATGTCGGCACGCCGATCATCAGCGTGAGCGACGCCGTCGACGCCCCGGCGCCGGCCGCCGCGGCACCCGCCCCGGCGCCTGTAGCCCAGGAGCAGGCTGCCGCCGCGCCCATGTACGGCACGCTTCCGGCTGATGACTCCGACGCCGGCGAACCAGCCGGGCGGCCGGCCGGCGGGCCGCTCGTGGGCTCCGGCCCCAAGGCCGACGCCGTCAAGCGCCGGCGGCGGATTTCCGCCCCTGCGGCAGCCGGCCACGACGCCCCGTCCGCCGCGGCAGCCACCGGCGCTGCCGCTCCGGTGGTGGAGCAGGTGGGGGTGGAGGCCCACGACATATGGATCAACCCGGACGCGGCCAGCCGCCCTGCCGACGCGGCCACGGGACCGGCCGGCTCCGTTGAGGCGCGCCCCACCTTCGGCGGTGCCATCAGCGGCCTGGTCGGCAAGGTGCTGGCCAAGCCGCCGGTCCGCAAGATCGCCCGGGACCTCGGGATCAACCTGGCCGATGTCGTGCCTACCGGCGCCCGCGGTGAAGTGACCCGCGAGGACCTGGTGAGCTACCAGGCCCAGCGGGACGCCGAGGTGGACAAGGCGGACTCGTTCTGGGGCAAGTCCGGCCGCCCGCAGGACCAGCGGATCGAGCGGATCCCGGTCAAGGGAGTCCGCAAAGCCACCGCGAAGGCCATGGTCGAATCCGCGTTTGCCGCGCCGCACGTCAGCATCTTTGTCGACGTCGATGCCAGCCGCACCATGGAATTCGTCAAACGCCTCAAGGCCTCCCGCGACTTCGAAGGCATCAAGGTCTCCCCGCTGCTGATCCTGGCCAAGGCGGTCATTTGGGCCGCGGCGCGAAACCCGAGTGTCAACGCAACGTGGGTGGACAACCCGGACGGCAGCGATTCCGCGGAGATCCACGTCAAGCACTTCATGAACCTGGGCATCGCGGCCGCCACGCCCCGCGGGCTGATGGTGCCGAACATCAAGAACGCCCAGGACCTCTCGCTCAAGCAACTGGCCCTGGCCCTGAACGAGCTCGCCACGACGGCGCGGGCCGGCAAGACCCAGCCTGCCCAGATGCGCGGCGGCACGCTCACCGTGACCAACATCGGCGCCCTCGGGATCGACACCGGAACACCGATCATCAACCCGGGCGAGGTCGCCATCGTGGCGTTCGGCACCATCAAGCAAAAGCCTTGGGTCCTGGACGGCGAAGTCATTCCGCGCTGGATCACCACCCTCGGCGGCTCCTTCGACCACCGCGTGGTGGACGGCGACCTTTCGGCCCGCTTCATGGCCGACGTCGCCGCCATCCTGGAAGAGCCGGCCCTGCTGCTGGACTAGCCGGCGAAACCGGCCACGAAACCGGCCGCGAAACCGCAGAACCCCGCCGCTGAACCTTTCAGCGGCGGGGTTTCTCAGTGTTGGGGTTTCTCAGTGGCCAGCCTGGCCCGGGCCGCTCAGTTTCCCGAGTATGCGGTCAGGATCTGGACCAGCGCGGGATCGCCGCTCATGCCGGCGAGGGCGGCCGAGGCGGCAAACATCAGGCCCGCGAGCCCCGCGCAGCACGCGCTGATTCCCGTCAGGAACTTCCAGTCCTCCCGGAACACGCTGCGCAAGGTGTCGGGCATGCGCAGTCCCGGGGCAATCAGGTTGGGTGCGCTGTCCGTCGATCCGTCGTCCAGGAACGCGACAACGCGACCGGCACCGCGGTCCACGCGCATGGCGCTGATGTGGTTGCCGTGCCGGGCCAGCAGGATGTCGTGGCCAACCAGCTGGCGGCGCTGAAGAGTGATCATGGGGCTCCCTTGGTAGGTGGGTTCTCGGACGTCCGCACCATCGCAGGGCACCTCCCATTTTACTGAGCCCGTCCGCGCCGGGCGGCCCGGTGGGCGGTGAGGCTGCCCACGACAGAGGGTGATCCTCATCAAGTCCGGACACGGCCACGACCGGACACAGCCAAGTCCGCGCCCTCCTGTCCCGCGGCTACGCCCGGCACTAGAGTGGCACCAGCCGCCGACAGCCCGGGCGGAAGCGGATCAAAGGAGATGTTGCGTGTTTTCAAGCCCGTACCCCGACGTCGATGTTCCCAACCTCGGCATTTACGACTATCTCTTCGGCGCTCTGGCAGAGGAGGACCTGGACCGGGTCGCCGTCGTCGATGGCGCCAGCGGTGCGGAGACCACCTACCGGGCGCTGCGCGGGCAGATCGACGCCCTCGCCGGTGCCGTCGCCGCCCAGGGCCTGGGCGTGCACGGCGTGGCCGCCATCCTGTGTCCCAACGTCCCCGCCTTTGCGGCCGTCTTCCACGGCCTGCTCCGGGCAGGCGCAACGGTCACCACGATCAACGCCCTGTACACGGCCGACGAGATCGCCACCCAGCTCACCGACGCCGGCGCGGACTGGCTCTTCACCGTATCGGCGCTGCTGCCGGCCGCCCGGGAGGCCGCCGAAAGGACCGGGATCCCTGCCTCACGGCTCGTGGTGCTCGACGGCGCCGACGGCCACCCCTCGCTGGCCGACTTGCTCGCCATGGGCGCACCGGCCCCCCGCGTCTCGTTCGATCCCGCCACGCATGTGGCCGTGCTGCCCTACTCCTCCGGCACCACCGGCCGGCCGAAGGGGGTCATGCTCAGCCACCGCAACCTCGTCGCCAACGTGGAACAGGCCAGGGGTCTGCTCGACGTCGGCCCCGAAGACCGGGTCCTGGCGCTGCTCCCGTTTTTCCACATCTACGGGCTGACCGTGCTGCTGAACCTCGCGCTGCGCCAGCGGGCCAGGCTTGTGACCATGCCCCGGTTCGACCTGCCCGAGTTCCTGCGGATCATCCAGGACCACCGGTGCAGCTACCTGTTCATCGCACCTCCCGTGGCCGTGGCGCTGTCCAAGCACCCGCTCGTTGCCGAGTACGACCTCGGCTCGGTGCACACCACCCTTTCCGGCGCGGCACCGCTGGACGGCGAACTTGGCAAGCGTCTGGCCGAACGCCTCGGCTGCCAGGTCCTGCAGGGCTACGGCATGACCGAGATGAGCCCGGTATCGCACCTCATTCCGCGCGGAGGCCGCGATGGGCTCAGAGTCCCCGTCAGTTCCGTGGGGTATACGGTGCCGAACATGCAGTGCCGCCTCGTGGACCCGGCCACGGGGGAGGAGATCCCGGTTCCCGCGGAAGGGACCAGTGCGCCGGGGCACCTGTTGTGCCGCGGGCCGAATGTGATGCTCGGCTACCTCAACCGGCCGCAGGAAACCGCGGACACCCTGGACGCGGACGGCTTCCTGCGCACCGGGGACATCGCCACGGTGCGGGCGGACGGGGTGGTGACGGTCGTGGACCGGCTCAAGGAACTGATCAAGTACAACGGCTACCAGATCGCCCCGGCGGAACTGGAGGCGCTGCTCCTCACCCACCCCGGCATCGCCGACTCCGCGGTGGTCGGCTCCCTCGACGCCGACGGCCAGGAAGTGCCCAAGGCGTTCGTGGTCCGCCAGCCGGGCGCGTACGGCGATGCCTTGGACCTGGCGGGCGTCATGGACTTCGTGGCGGCCCGGGTGGCGCCGTTCAAGAAAATCCGACAGGTTGAGTTCATCGACGCCGTGCCGAAATCCGCCTCAGGAAAGATCCTGCGGCGGATGCTTGGGTCTGCAGGCTCAGACACCGGCCAAGCCGCCGTGCCGGCAGCGGCACCGAAGAAGCAGTAGCGCCTCAGTCGGCGTCGGTCTTGGCGATGTAGACGTCACAGGGGGCGTTGTGGGCCACGCTGTTCGCAACGCTCCCCAAGACCCGGCCGATTCCGCTCATGCGCCGGTTGCCGACCACGATCATCAAGGCACTGGTCCGTTCGGCTTCCCGGATCAGGGCCTCGGCCGGCTTGCCCCGCGCGGCGGCGTACGTGACGGTGATGTCCGGGCGGCGCAGGCCTTCCGCGACCGAGCGCGCAACCGTTTCCGCGTTGCCGGCGTCGGAAACGATCCACTGGTCACTGCCGCTGCCGAAGACCTGTGTCTTGTCGCTGTCAAAGGCGCTGACCACATGAAGTGTCGCCCCCACGGAAACTGCGAGGTCGCGCGCGGTGTGCGCCGCCCGCAGGGCAGTTTCACTGCCGTCGACGCCGACAACGATTATTCCGGTCATGGACCGCTCCTCTTTCAACGAGTAATGCTGTTTAGTGTGCCTGGCCGATCAACTGGCCCCAGCGCGCCCCAGTCGAGGCCCCGCATGGATCCTGCCGGTGTTCACGCTACAGGGCGGCCAGGGCTTCCCGCAGGACCGGCGCGAGCCGCCGCACACCCTCGCGGATCGATTCGGGCGGCACCGCGCTGAACGCCAGCCGGATCTTGTTCGACGGGTCGTCCGAGTTTGTAAAGGCCGCTCCCGGAATGAAGACGACGCCGGCGTCGATGGCCTTCCTCAGCAGCGGGTAAGTATCCACGCCGTCGGGCAGCGTAACCCACACGAAGAAGCCGCCCTCGGGGCGCGTCCAGGTCAGTCCCTCCGGCATGTAGTCGGCCAAGGCGGCCAGCATTGCCTCGCAACGTTCCTGGTACAGCCCCCGGTACGTCTCGATCTGGCCGCGCCAGTCGTAGTCGCGCAGATAGGCCGACACCAGCATCTGGTTCAGCGTCGGCGGGCACAGGGTGACGGCCTCCGACGCCAGGTAGTACCTGCGCTGCAGGTGGGCCGGGACCAGGGCCCAGCCGATCCGCAGGCCCGGGGCGAAGATCTTGGAAAAGGACCCCATGTAGATGACGTCATCCGGGTTGGCCGCCCGCAGGGGGGTGAGCGGCTTGCCGTCGAAGCGGAGCAGGCCGTAGGGGTTGTCCTCCAGCACCAGAATATTCGCGCGACGGCATATATCCACCACGGATTGCCGGCGTTCCGCGGACAGGGTGATGCCGGACGGGTTGTTGAAGCTGGGAATGGTGTAGAGGAACTTGACGTTCTTGCCCGCGGTCTGGAGGGCGGCGATCTTTGCCTCCAGCAGATCAGGGATGATGCCGTCACCGTCCATCGGCACCGTTTCGACCTCCACCTGGTAGGCCTCGAAGGTGTTGAGGGCCCCGACATAGGTGGGGTCCTCGACGAGGACCACGTCGCCCGGATTGCAGAAAACCTTGGTGGCCACATCCTGCGCGGACTGCGAGCCGGCCGTGATGACGATGTTCGCGGGGTCGGCGTCCAGGATCCCCTCTGCCGCCATGACCTCGCAGATCTGGATGCGGAGCTCTTCAGTGCCTTGGCCGCCGCCGTACTGCAGGGCGGTCATCCCCTGCTCGGCGATGATCTTCGCGGCGGTCTGGCCCAGGCGTTCCAGCGGCAGGGACTGCAGGTAGGGGCTGCCCCCGGCGAGGGAGACGAGGCCGGGGCGCATCGAGATGTCGAAAACATCCCGGACCGCCGACTGTTTGATATTTGCTGCGCGCTCCGAGAACAGGATCTCGTGGCGGTGGGCGGACGTAGCCGCACGTTCGATTGCGTCAATGGCCTCGGCCGGAAGTACTGCTGCGGCGGCATCAAGTGTTTCGTGGGTCACAAACCCAAGGATACTACCCGTGTTGTCTTGGGGGAAACGATTGTTTCCAAATGATGCCCGGGCCGAAAGCGACCGGGCTGCTCCGGGCGGCCCGAGGCCCCCGGCAGCCGTGTGCTGCCGGGGGCCCGGGAGGTATCTGGAGCGGAGTGCGGGGTGCGGAAGCTTACGCCGCTTCCGCAGCGGGAGCCTCGGCCAGCGCGTCGAACACGCCCTTGATCTGCTCGACAACTTCGGCGTCGTCCTTGGGGTGAACCTCGGCGAAGCGGACCATCGAGCCCGGGACTGCCAGCTTGACGTTTTCGAGGACCTGGGCGCCGGCGATGCCGACGGCCTTGCGGGCCTCGTCCTGGGCCCATACGCCGCCGAACTGGCCAAAGGCGGTTCCGACAACCGCGGTGGGCTTGCCGGACAGGGCGCCTGCGCCGAAGGGGCGGGACAGCCAGTCGATGGCGTTCTTCAGCGATGCCGGGACGGTGCCGTTATGCTCCGGCGTGACCAGCAGGATGGTGTCGGCCTCGTTGGCGGCGGCCCGCAGGGCGGCGGCGGCCGCGGGCACCTGGCCTTCGACGTCGATGTCCTCGTTGTAGAAGGGGATGTTGCCCAGGCTCTCGTGAATGACCACGTCCACCTGTTCCGGGGCGTTGAGCGCGATGGCCTCGGCCAGCTGCAGGTTGGTGGAGCCGGCGCGAAGGCTGCCGACGAGAGTGAGGATGGTCTTCTTGGACATGTGTACTCCTGTGCATCACGCCGCGGGGTGATTCCGGCGGCTGGTGGATCGTGAGGCTTTGGGGGCCTTCACCCATCCTAAACGGACTGCGGTCCGGTTATATTCCGGGGCGCTAGAATCAGCGGTGTGAGCCTCATCCCGATCCGTCCCGGTGCCCAGTCCGGGTCAGGGCGCCCCGCCGCGCCCGCCGCAGAATCAGCGCGCAGCGACGCGATCCGCAACAGGGAGCTCCTGCTCTGCGCCGCCCGGGAAATCGTTGAGGAATCCAGCGCCGACGCCCTCACCATGGACCGGCTGGCGCAGCGCGCCGGAGTTGGAAAAGGGACGGTGTTCCGGCGGTTCGGCAGCCGTGCCGGGCTGATGATGGCGCTCCTTAGCGACGCCGAGGCCGAATTCCAGGGCCGGTTCATGTTTGGTCCGCCCCCGGTAGGTCCCGGCGCGCCGCCCCTGGAGCGGCTGATCGCCGTGGGCGCCGCCCGCATTGACTGGATCCTGGAATTCGGGGAGCTGGCGCGGGCCGCCGACGCCTCGGTCTACAACAGGTTCGATGTCCCGCCGGCCGTCCTCTGGCGCCGTCATCTCGAGATGCTGCTGCGCGAAGCCGGCGTGACGGCGGACCCGTGGGTCATGGCGTCGGCCCTCGGGGCGTCGCTGGAGCCGGAACTGTTGCTTCATTCCGTCGGCGTGCACGGGATTGCGCCGGAGCGCCTTGCGGACACCTGGCGGGAGCTTGTCACGCGCGTAGTGTGCGGCTCCTAGCGGCGCAGCCGGTTCCGTGGTCCAAATCCATTCCACGGAGTTATTCATAACGATCTGTAGCGAAGCCGCCGTGTCGCGGCCCGTGAGAGCCCGGCGGAGCCCGGCTAATGTGATAGCTTCCTCTGGAATGTGACCCGCAACATAGCCCACAAGGGCTCAGCCGCAAGGCATGCGGGCGGCCGGAAACCAGCTGGCCCATACTCCCGAACCGGCCGCGGAACCCGCTGCCGGATGGGGACGACGGAAGGATCGACGTTGTGAATAATCTTGTCCCTGGCGCAGGCGGGCCCGCCCGTGCGGCCGCAGCCGTGACGCACGGATCTGCTCAGGCAACGGCGATCCAGAACTAGCCGCTCCATGCTTCGATATCTCGCCAAACGTGCGCTCACGTATGTCTTCATGATCTTCCTGACCACCAGTGCCGGCTATCTCCTGGCTGTGAGCACGCTGCAGCCGGCGCTGCTTGAGCAGGAGCGGATTCCGCGGCCCACGCCCGAGCAGGTGGTCAATTCCTTCCGGCTCAAGGGGCTCGATCCCACCCTCAACCCGTGGGAGCGCTACGTCGACTGGCTCACCGCCATTCTCACCCGCTGGGACTGGGGACGGAGCCCCAACGGTGCCTTCATCAACGCCGAGTTCGGCGACCGGGTCTGGATCTCAACCCGGCTCTTCCTGGCCTCGATCATCCTGACCCTCGTGATCGGCGTCGCCCTCGGCGTCTTCACCGCGGCCCGGCAGTACAAGGCCTCGGACCGGGCCATCACCTCGTACAGCTACCTCATGTACATCGTCCCCGCACCGATCGCCTACTTCCTGGTGCAGCTGGGCGCCATCAACATCAACGAGTCGGTCGGGGAGCGGGTCTTCTTTGTCACCGGCATCTCCACCCCGGGCCTGGACGGCGACGGCTGGGCCCAGTTCGTCGACATGCTCGCCCACTACGCCGTGCCCACGTTCGCCATCACGATTGTGGGCTGGGGCGCATACCAGATCGCCCAGCGCCAGTATCTGCTTGACAACGTCAACGCCGACTTCGTCAGGACGGCGCGGGCCAAGGGCCTGACCCGCAACCAGGCCATCAGCCGGCACGCCCTGCGGGTGTCCTTCATCCCCGTGGCGCAGAGCATTGCGTTCACCATCCCGGCCATCTTCGCCGGCGGCTTCTTCGCCGAGAAAATCTTCGCCTGGCACGGCGTCGGGTCCTGGTCCATCGATTCAATTGCCCTGCAGGACGTCAACGCGGCCACCGCGACCCTCGCCTACGGCTCCGTCATCTTCGCGGTTGGAGCGATCCTCGCCGACTTCGCCACCACGCTCGTGGACCCGAGAGTGCGGGTGCAGTAATCATGACCAACCTCAACACGATTGACCCAGCCGCCGTCCTGGACGAAGGAAAGTTCGGCGACGACGAGGTCGTGATCGGCAAGTCGCGGATCATCCTGCGGCGCTTCCTGCGCAACCGGACAGCCGTCGCCGGCCTCGCCATCTTCCTGGCCCTGACCCTCTTCTCCTTCATCGGCGGCTTCTTCGGCAGCTGGGACAAGGAGACCATCGACCCCTTCAACATCGGCATGCCGCCCTCCGCGGAGCACCTCCTGGGCACCTCCCAGGCCGGGATCGACCTCTACGCCCTGACCGTCGAGGGCACCAGGGTCTCCATCCTGATCGGCGTCGTCGTCGGCCTCGTCTCGGTGCTGATCGCCGCCGTCTACGGCTGCACCATGGCGTTCTTCGGCCGCAAGGTGGACAAGGTCATGCTGTTCATCCTCGAAGCCCTGATCATGATGCCGGCCCTGCTGGTAGTCGCGGTGGCCACGAGCGGCGGCGCCAACGGCCTGAAGAACACCGTCCCGAGCTGGCTGCTGCTCATCATCGTGCTGCTGGTCTTCAGCTGGATGGGGACCGCACGCCTCATCAGGTCCCTGTCGCTCTCCCTCATGCAGCGTGACTTCGTCAAAGCCTCCCAGTACATGGGCATCCCGCCGCGCCGGATCGTCTGGCGCCACCTCGTGCCGAACATCGGCTCCCTGCTGGTCCTGGAAGTCACCCGCGGCGTCACCGGCGCCATCCTCGCCGAGGTCGCGTTCTCCTTCATCGGCATCGGCATCAAGGTCCCCGACGTGAGCCTGGGCGTCCTGATCGGCCAGTCGACCTCCCAGGTTTCCACCTTTCCGTGGATGTTCTGGGCGCCCCTGATCGTGATGTTCCTGCTGACCGGCTCGCTCGCCATGATGAACGACGGCCTCCGCGACGCGTTCGACCCCAGCTCCAGCTCCGTTGGCCGCGCCAAGAGGAGCAAGGCCACTGGCCACGCCACCGGCGGCGCCACCGGCAAGACACAGAAGAAGAGCAAATGACCAGCAACACCACCGCACGGGACACCGCGCAAGGGACCGCCGAGCGCCTCCACGCCGCCGGGCTGCACGCCCCCACGAGCGCGGTCCTCTCCGTCCGGGACCTCAACGTCCGCTTCAACACGGAAAACGGCGTGGTGCACGCGGTCCGCGGCGTCGACTTCGACGTGATGCCCGGCAAGACGCTGGGCATTGTGGGCGAGTCCGGCTCCGGCAAATCCGTCACGTCCATGGCGATCATGGGCCTGCTGCCCGCGACGGCGGAAATCACCGGTTCGGTCCGGCTGCAGGGCAAGGAGCTCCTGGGGCTCAGCGACAAGGCCATGTGCCGCCACCGCGGCAGCGACCTCGCCATGGTGTTCCAGGACCCGCTGTCCTCCCTGACCCCGGTCTACACCGTCGGCACCCAGATCATCGAGGCCCTGACCGTCCACAACCCGACCATGAGCAAGCAGGCCAAGGAGGCACGCGCCGTCGAACTCCTGGGGTTGGTCGGCATCCCCAGCCCGAAGGACCGGCTCAAGGCCTTCCCGCACGAGTTCTCCGGCGGCATGCGCCAGCGCGTCATGATCGCCATCGCGATCGCCAACAACCCGCGGGTTCTGATCGCCGATGAGCCGACGACGGCGCTGGACGTCACCATCCAGGCGCAGGTCCTCGAGGTGCTCCACGCCGCCCAGGAGGAGACCGGCGCCGCGGTCGTCATGATCACGCACGACCTCGGCGTGGTCGCCGGCATGGCGGACGACATCATGGTGATGTACGCGGGCAGGCCGGTGGAGACCGGCAGCGTCGATGACATCTACTACAGCCCGCGGATGCCCTACACGATGGGCCTGCTCGGTGCGGTCCCGCGCGTGGACGTCGCGGAAAAATCGTCGCTGGTGCCGATCGACGGCATCCCCCCGAACCTCACCCAGCCGCCCACCGGCTGTTCGTTCGCGCCGCGGTGCCCGCTGGCCAGCGAGGCCTGCCTCGACGGCGAACCTGACCTTCGGGCGGTGGCGCCCGGCACCGGGCACAGCGCCGCGTGCATCAAGAGCGAGGCCCTCGCCGACGTCGATGTCCACACTGTTTTCGCCGTCCCGGCCGTGCCGGTATCCCGCTTTGACAGCCTTCCCCGGCACGAACGCAAGACTGTCCTGGAACTCCGCGACGTCAGGAAGCACTTTCCGCTGATGAAGGGCGCCCTGATCAAGCGCAGGATCGGCACGGTGAAGGCCGTGGACGGGCTGAGCTTCGATATCCGTGAGGGCGAGTGCTTCTCGATCGTGGGGGAGTCGGGCTGCGGAAAGACCACCACCCTGCTGGAAATCATGGAGTTCCACAAGGACCAGGACGGCGAGGTGGTGATCGGCGGGCTGAGCAACAAGCAGGCCGCGGACGCCCGGGCCAAGAGCGCCATGCGCAAGGAACTGCAGATGGTGTTCCAGGATCCCACCGGGGCACTGGATCCGCGCTTCACCGTCTACGAGGTCCTGGCCGAGCCGATGGAAAACCTGGGCATGCCCAAGGCTGCCATCCGGAAGCGGATCATGGAGCTCATGGAGCTGGTGGGCCTGCAGGCGGACCACGTCAACCGGTTCCCCAACCAGTTCTCCGGCGGCCAGCGCCAGCGCATCGGCATTGCCCGCGCCCTCGCGGTGAACCCCCGGCTGGTGGTCCTGGATGAGCCCGTCTCCGCCCTCGACGTATCGGTGCAGGCCGGCGTCATCAACCTCCTGGACAAGCTCCGTGCCGAACTCGGCCTCAGCTACCTCATGGTGGCCCATGACCTCTCCGTGGTCCGGCACATCTCCAACCGCGTTGCCGTCATGTACCTGGGCAAGATCGTGGAGATCGGCGACGTCGACGCCGTCTTCGACAACCCCCGCCACCCCTATACCCGTGCCCTGCTCTCCGCGATCCCGGTACCGGATCCGGAGCTGGAGCGCACCCGCGAGCGGATCATCCTCCAGGGCGACCTGCCCTCGCCGCTGGAAGCGCCGGCAGGCTGCAACTTCGCCACCCGCTGTCCCGTGTTCGCGGCCCTGCCGCCGGCCAGGCAGGAGAAGTGCCTGACCCTGGAGCCGGCCCTCGAAGCGTCCGCCACCGACCAGCAGTTCGCCTGCTTCTACCCGGACGGCGAACTGGACGCGGACATGCTGGTTGTCCACGAAAACCACTGAATCACCGGACCAGCACACCACCCGAGAACCCACGCATCACACTCGCATGAAAAAAATGAAGGGGATCACATGAAAAATCGGACCAGGATCGGCGGCCTCACCGCCGTCGTGGCTGCCCTCGCGCTGACCGCTTGCGGCAGCGGTGGCGCCTCAACCACCGCCCAGAGCGCCAAGGCACAGGATGCCTCCGGCGACCTGAGCAAGCTGGTCAGCGTCAACGCCAAGAAGGCCGCCGACCTGCAGCAGGGCGGTACCGTGACGCTGCCGCTGGGCAACATCGGACCGGACTTCAACGGCTTCTCCAACGCGGGCAACTCGGCGGACAACACCGAACTGCACTACCCGATCGACGAGGCCGGCTACGTGGGCTGCTGGAAGCTGGACTTCGACGGCACCGCCAACCTCAACAAGAACTTCTGCGAAGACTTCAAGAGCGAGGTCAAAGACGGCAAGCAGACCATCACCATCAAGATCAACCCGAAGGCCGCCTACAACGACGGCACCCCGATCAACGCCGCCACGTTCGAGAACACGTGGAAGATGCTCAATGGCCAGAACAAGGACATCGACATCGTCAGCTCCGGGGCCTACGAGTTCATCGACTCCGTCAAGGCGGGAAGCAGCGACAAGGAAGTCGTTGTCACCACCACACAGCCGGTGTACCCGCTCAGTGACATGTTCGGCGGCTTCATCCCGCAGACCGTGAACACTCCCGAAATCTTCAACACCGGCTTCACGGGCGAACTGCACCCCGAGTGGATGGCGGGCCCGTTCAAGGTCGACAAGTTTGACTCCGCCGCGAAGACTGTCTCCCTCGTGCCGAATGACAAGTGGTGGGGCGAGAAGCCGGTCCTGGACAAGGTGATCTTCCGCCAGCTGGAGGCCAGCGCCGAGATCGCCGCCTTCAAGAACGGCGAAATCGACATGGCCGACGGCCGCACGCTGACGAAGTACAAGCAGCTTGAAGGCTCCAAGAACTCCGAGGTCCGCCGCGGCCAGCGCCTCTTCGCCGGCGGCCTGAACCTCAACGCCCTCAAGGCCCCGCTCACCGACGTCGCAGTCCGCAAGGCAATCTTCACCGCCGTGGACCGCCCCGCCATCCGCGCCGTCCGCTTTGGCGGACTGAACTGGGAAGAGAACAGCTCGGGCTCCATGATGCTGATGCCGTTCTCGAAGTACTACCAGGACAACTACCCGGTCAAGGAAACCGGCGCCGACGCGGCCAAGAAGGTCCTGACCGAGGCCGGCTACAAGGCCAACGCCAAGGGCATCATGGAAAAGGACGGCGTCCCGGCGTCGTTCAAGATCACCAACTTCGGTGACGACCCCACCGGCCTCGCCACCGTTCAGACGCTGCAGAAGCAGCTTCAGGCGGCCGGCATGGACGTTGGCATCGACCAGCGCGGTGACGCCGACTTCGGCAAGGTGGTTGGCAGCCGCGACTTCCAGCTCACCATCAGCGGCTACACGGTAGGCGCCGACGCCACCTCCGGCGTGAAGCAGTTCTACGATTCCAAGACCAACGAGAACGAACTCGGCGACGCCGAACTGGACGAGGCCATCAAGGACCTTGCCTCCATCCAGGATGACGCCCAGCGCAACAAGGCCGCCATGGACGTCGAGAAGAAGCACATGGAGAAGTACTTCTCCATGGGCGTGATCATGAACGGCCCGCAGATCTACTTCGCCCGCACGGGCCTGGCCAACTACGGTGCGGCCCTGTTCCAGACCCCGGACTGGAGCGTCGTCGGCTGGCAGAAGAGCTAGTCCCGGCAAGCACCACGCACTAACAAGCAGCACGGCCGAGGCCGGTGCCCCTGGAAGCTTCCGGGCGGCGCCGGCCTCGTTCGATTAAGCCCTGCCGGACAGGCGCCCCGGTGCATGCCCAGCCGGTAGCCTTGGCACCATGAGCAACGATTCAACCCGGCCCATCCGCACCGCCGTTGCCGGTTTCGGCCTTTCGGGCAGCGTCTTCCACGCCCCGTTCATCGCCGCAAACCCGGCCTATTCGCTCGATGCCATTGCCACCTCCGACGCCGCCAGGAGATCTGCCGCCGCACACAGCTATCCGGCGGCCAGGATCGTCGACACCCCGGCCGATATCCTGGAGCTCGCCGGCGAACTGGACCTGCTGGTGCTCGGCACGCCGCCCGCCACCCACTACCCACTCGCGAAAGCGGCGCTGGAAGCCGGCCTCGACGTCGTCGTCGACAAGCCCTTCGCTGTCAGCAGCGCCGAGGGGCAGGAGCTCATCGACCTGGCCGGGCGGCTGGGCCGGGTGCTCACGGTGTTCCAGAACCGGCGCTGGGACGGCGACTTCCTCACCGTTAAGGCCCTCATGGACACCGGAGCCTTCGGCACCGTGAGCCGCTTTGAGTCCCGCTTCGAGCGGTGGTCGCCCGACGTCCCCAAAGCATGGAAGGCGGCCGCAACGGCGGACGACGGCGGCGGGGTGCTGTTTGACCTCGGCACCCACCTGCTGGACCAGGCCGTGCAGCTTTTTGGGCCGGCCACGCTCATTCACGCGGAACTGGCGGCCCGGCGGCCCGGAGCCAAGGCGGACGACGACGTCTTCCTGGTCCTGCGGCACAGCTCCGGGGTGACCAGCCACCTGTGGATGAACATGCTGTGCGCCCAGCAGGGCCCGCGCTACCGCATCCTGGGCAGCGAGGGCGGTTTCACCAAGCACGGCGTGGACCCGCAGGAGCCGTACATCCTGGCCGGCGGAAGCCCGCTGGATGCCGACTACGGCGTGGAAGATCCGGACTGGGCCGGGCTGCTGGGGCGCGACGGGCACCTGGACCGGCTGCCCACCGAGCGCGGCGCCTACCCGGAGTTTTACCGGATCCTGGCCGCCAAGATCGCCGACGGCGGCGCAAGCTCGGCGCTGCCCGTCCCCGTCGACCCCGCGGGCCCGCTCCAGGTGTTGCAGCTGATCGAGCAGGCCCGGTCCCTGGCCTGAGCCCGGCACGGTGCGGGCTTAAACAGCCATCGGCTGCTCCGAAAACGCCCTTCTGGGTGTCCAAAAAGGGGCGGTTTGGACCCACACCGGCAGGGTTCCCTGGCCGAGCTTGCGAGGCGAGGGGGCCGGTGGGGAGGAGCAGCCGATGAAGTGTTGGCTACGCGGTGTTGGCTACGCGGAGACCAGCTCGTGCCAGTCGGCGACGAGGGGCAGGTTGTGCGCCTCGGAGACCGAGCGGTGCGCAACCTTGCCGCCGGCGATGTTCAGGCCGGCGGCCAGGGCGGCGTCGCGCTCAAACGCAGCCTTGACGCCCAGGTTCGCCAGTGAGACGGCGTAGCGCAGGGTGACGTTGGTCAGCGCGTACGTGGAGGTGTTCGGGACGGCGCCGGGCATATTGGCGACGCAGTAGAAGATCGTGTTGTGGACCTTGTACGTCGGTTCCTGGTGCGTGGTGGGGTGCGTGTCCTCGAAGCAGCCGCCCTGGTCCACGGCGATGTCCACCAGCACGGAGCCGGGCTTCATCCGGGACACGAGCTCGTTGGTGACGAGCTTCGGTGCCTTGGCGCCGGGGATCAGGACCGAACCGATCACGAGGTCGGCGTCGACCACGGACTTCTCGATCTCGTACTTGTTGGACGCGACAGTCTTCAGGCGGCCTTGGTACTGGGCGTCCAGTTCGCGCAGGCGGTTGATGTTGATGTCCAGGATGGTGACGTCGGCACCCAGGCCCAGGGCCATGGCGGCAGCGTTGGTGCCGGCAACACCGGCGCCGAGGACAACGACCTTGGCCGGACGGACGCCCGGGACGCCGCCGAGCAGCACGCCCTTGCCGCCAGCCGGCGCCATCAGGGACGTGGCGCCGACCTGAACGGACAGCCGGCCGGCAACCTCGGACATCGGGGCCAGCAGCGGCAGGGACCTGCCCTCCTGGACGGTCTCGTAGGCGATGGCGGTGACGCCGGAGTTGATCAGGGCCTGGGTCAGTTCCGGTTCGGCGGCCAGGTGCAGGTAGGTGAAGAGGATCAGGCCCTTGCGGAAGCGGTGGTATTCGGCCTTGACCGGCTCCTTGACCTTCAGCACCATGTCGGCGCGGCCCCAGACGTCGTCGGCTTCGGCGACGATCTCGGCACCGGCGATCGCGTATTCCTCATCCGTGATGCCGGAGCCCAGGCCCGCGCCGCGCTCGACGAGGACCTCGTGGCCGTGGGTCCGGAATTCATGGACGCCGGCCGCCGTGATGGCGACGCGGAACTCGTTGTTCTTGATCTCTTTGGGTACGCCGATGATCATTTGTTAGCTCCAGTAGGTGGTGGCCTCGTGGGCCTGGATGAGCGGGGGATTCGTACTTCCAGAATAAATCCCGCTGTGAGGCACGCGACAGGTGCCGCCGCCGGGCATTGGGCGCCCGCCGCGTCATTCCGGGGTTTTTCAAAACATGGGATAGACATTTGTCGATGGAGCGGGCGTCAGGTGTCGGCTCGTGTCCGTCCCGGCTGCATTCGCAGTGCGGCGGGCGGGGGCAGTAGTCTGGCAGGATGCAGCAGCAGGACGTGGAGCAGCTCGTGGAGCAGGTGGCGCAGCGGCTGGGCCGCGGCCTCTCCCTCGAGGACCTCGACGGTCTGCTCCTCGCCTACAGTTCCAACCAATCCCATGCGGACCGCGTCCGGGTGAACTTCCTGCTCAGTAAGCGTGTCCCCGTGGACGTCATCGCGTGGCAGCTCTCCCACGGGATCGCGACGGCGGTCCGGCCGGTCGTCGTGCCGGCCAACGCGGACCTCGGCATGCTCGGGCGCGTGTGCGTGCCGCTGCTGGTGCGGGGCTTCCGGGTGGGGTACCTGTGGGTCCAGCTCGACGCTGAGGAACCCAGCGCCGCGACCGTCCTCGCCCAGCTGCCGGACGTGGCCCCGGAGCTGGAACAACTGTCCACCCTGCTGCTGGATTCCAATACGGCCGAGTCCGAGTTCCGGCGCCGGCGCGAACAGGAGTTCCTGGCCGCGTGCGCCGGCGAGGCCAACGCGGCGGCGGCCGTCGCGGGCTGGAAAGAGGTCCAGGGCAAGGGACCCTGGCAGCTGGTGACCGTCCTGGACGCGGATGGCTGGGCCGGTGGCTCGGATCCCATCGCCGACACGCTCATTCACCGCTCCGCGGCGCTGCAGGCGACCATCGGGGTGGATGCCGCACTGTTCAGCGCCGGCACGGAGACCCACGCGGTGGTGCTCTTCAAGGAATCCACGGGACGCGCCGACCACGCCCAGGTGCTGGTCCACTACCAACTCGAACTCGCCAAACGCTCCGGGCGCACGGTCCGGCGGATCATCCTGGGCACGTCCGAGGGATTCGCCAAGCCTCGGGAACTGGCCGAGGCCTACCGGCAGTCACGGCAGGCGGCCCAGGCCGCGGCGGTGGATCCCCAGTTGGGCGAGCTCGTCGACTGCCGGGCCACCGGCGTCTACCAGCTCCTGGCCTCGGCCGGCGGCGGCGCGGGAGCCTGGGCAGACGCGGGTTCCGTGTATTTCCGCCTCCTCGAGGACCATGACCGCAACCACGAGCTGCTGCCCGTGCTGGAGCTGTTCTACGACAACGACGGCTCGGTCCAGGAAGTCGCGGCCAAACTGCACCTGCACCGGAGCAGCATCTACAACCGGCTCGGCCGGATCCGCCAGCTGCTGGGCGTGGACCCGTTGAAGGGAATGGTGCGGCTGGAACTGCATGCCGGGCTCAAGGCGCGGCGCTGGGCTGGCCGGCCCAGAATCTAGCGGCGCGCTTAGCCCTCGCGCTTGGAGGGGTCGGCGTCGAGGGCCGGCTTCGCGTCGTGGCCAGCGTCCTGGCCAAGGTCCTGGCCGGGGCGGGCGATGCCGGCGGCACTGCGGCGGCGGGAAATCCGGCTGTCCACCCAGAGCGACACCGCTACGAAAGCGACGCCGCTTGCCAGATACGTGGCGGTGTTGTTCAGGCCCATGGCGGTTCCGAAGATGCCAGCGAGCAGCATGGCGGCGATCCCTGCCACGATGTGCCACCCTCTGAATTTACCCACATTCCAAGCTTAACCCGCGGGATATCAGTGCTTCCGCGCCGGACCGGGATCGTTGCTTGATCCTTATCACTGCTTCATGAAGCACTGGCAGCCTCGTCATCCTGGCCGGCCGGCGTCCCGGCGTCCGCACCGTTCTTCTTCTGCGTTTCGAGCCACGCCATGATGTCGGCCAGCCGGATCCGGCGGTGCGTTCCGCGGTATTCCACCGGGATCTCGCCGCGGTCGGTCATGTTCCGCAGATACGTGTGCGAGATCCCCGCAAGCTCCGCGGCCCGGGACGTCGTCAGCATTTCCTCGACGCTGCTGACCGTCACGGCCTCGCCGCGGCTGAAGCGGCCCAGCAGATCGACGACGGCGTCCCGCGCCGCGGGCGGCAGCCGGTGGACGGTGCCGTCCACGAACACCGTGATGTCGTGGCTGCCGTCGAGGGCGTACCTGAGGTTCTGCGCATCCTCGGCCGGGAGGCCGGCCGTCACCCGGGGGGCTATCAGTGCCATGAGTGCATCCTAGCGGCAGCAGCTACAGCCCAAGGTCCTCCAGGACCGGCAGTTTTGCCCGCACCCAGGCCCGGGCCTCGGTAGCGCTCGGCGCGGACAAGGCCAGCTTGGCAAGCTCCCGGGCTTCAGCCAGGGTGACGGTCTTCAGCACGGCGGCGACGGCCGCGATGGAACGCGCCGTCATGGACAGCGTGGTGACGCCCAGCCCCGTGAGGACGACGGCGAGGGCAGGGTCCGCCGCGGCCTCGCCGCACACGCCCACTGGCTTGTTGTGGCCCTCGGCCGCGGAACCTTCCACGGTCAGGCCCACGAGCCGCAGTACGGCCGGCTGCCAGGGGGTGTTCAGGGCGGCCAGCGGGCCGAGCTGGCGGTCCGCCGCCATGGCGTACTGGGTGAGGTCATTGGTGCCCAGGCTGGCGAAGCCGACCTCGCGGAGGATGGCCTCGGCCGTCAGCGCCGCCGACGGGACCTCCACCATGACGCCGGGCGTCTTGATCCCTGCCGCGGTGCACAGCGAGGCAAAGCGGGCCGCCTCCTCAGCGGTGGAAATCATCGGGGCCATCACCCAGACGTCCGCCTCGGATGCCTTCTCCGCCAGGGCAATGGCCTGCAGCTGGCGCTCCAGGACCCCCGGCGTGGTGAAATCGGTCCGGTAGCCGCGGACGCCAAGGGCCGGGTTGGGCTCGGTGGCGTCGGTCAGGAACGGCAGCGGCTTGTCCGCGCCGGCGTCGAGCGTGCGGAGCACCACTTTCTTGCCCGGGAAGGCGTCGAAGACGCCCTGGTAGGCGGCGGCCTGTTCCTCCACGGTCGGTTCGGTGTCCCGCTCCAGGAAGCAGAACTCGGTCCGGAACAGTCCCACGCCCTGGGCGTTCAGGCCGGCCGCGGCCACGGCGTCCTTGGCGCCGCCGACGTTGGCCAGGAGCGGCACGAGGTGGCCGTCCGCCGTCGTGCCGGTCCCGTCGAAAGCGGCAAGCAGCGACGCCGTGGCGGCCCAGTGGGCTGCGGCCGCGCGCTGGGACTCGTCCGGGTTCGCGGTGATGAGGCCGGCTGCGCCGTCCACGTACACCTCGGTGCCGTCGGCGAGCTCGTCGACCCCGACGGCGGCGACCACGGCCGGCAGGCCCAGCGAGCGGGCGATGATCGCGGTGTGGGACTGCGGGCCGCCACCGGCGGTGACCAGCGCCAGGACCTTTTCCGGATCCAGAGTGGCGGTATCGGCCGGGGCCAGGTCCTCGGCGATGAGGATGAACGGGGTGGGGGACACGGGAATGCCCGGCGCGGGGACTCCGCGCAGTTCCGCCACGATCCGGGAGCGGACATCCAGGACGTCCGTGGCGCGCTCGGCCATGTAGCCGCCCAGGTTGTGCAGCATCTCCGAGACCGAGGCGCCGGCTTCCCAGATTGCACGCTGCCCGGAGGTGCCGCGGCCGATCAGTTTGGCGGCGGATTTGAGCAGCATGGTGTCAGTGGCCATGAGGGCCGTGGCCTCGAGGACGGCCTTGCCGTCGCCCGAGACGGTCTCGGACCGGGCCTTCAGTTCGTCGTGGACGGATTTCGCTGCGGCCTTCAGCGCCGCCGTCGCGTCCTCCGCCGTGACGCCGGCGGGAAGCTGCTCTCCGGCAGGCGGTTCGCTGATCGGTTTGGGCATCTGCCGGACGGTACCGATGATGCGGCCGGGGCTAACGCCTACTCCTGGGAAGTTCTGCACTGAAGGTCCTCATATTCTGTCGTAGGCCAGTGGCCACTAAGCCGGTAAACCAGGTGCCGCAGCGACCCTGCTGATCATCTGCGCCTGCGGCTGACGGCTGCGGCAGCGGGCGGGTCACGGCACCTGGAAAAATTGTATGTGATGCAGTTCATATAGCGTTGCTATAGGTGCTAGGGTAGCGGTTATGAGTATCGATGGCCAGCTACCACCCAAGGCCCGGCTGCTGCGTGCGGCCGCCGAGCTGCTGGCCAACTCCGGCGGATCCGCAGTCTCGACCCGCCAGATCACGCAGCTGGCCGGTGTCACGGCACCGACCCTCTACCACCACTTTGGTGACAAGGAAGGGCTGTTCGACGCCGTCGTCGCAGCAGGTTTCGACGAATATGTCGCGGGCGAACGTGACTTCGCGCCCTCTGGCCAACCTCTGGAGGACATCCGGAGGATGTGGGACAACCATGTCCAGTTCGGGCTGAAACAGCCGGAACTGTACCTCGTCATGTTCGGCAATATCCGCCCTGAGAGCCGCCCGGCCATCGTCGCCGATGCCGAGGCCCTCATGGAGGAAATGCTGAACAAGGCGGCTGTCTCCGGCCAGCTCAACGTCCCGCCCAAGGAGGCGGCCAGGTCCATCCTGGCGGCCAATGTGGGCATGACCCTCATGCTGATCGCGGAAAAGGTGCCGGAGCGGAACCTCGAGCTCTCCGCCATGACCCGCGACGCCATGATCTTTGCGGTTTCCACCGAGCAGGCCCGGGACAACGGTTCTGTGGACAGCGGAAAGTCCTCAGTGGTTGTGGCGGCCATCGCATTGAATGCAGCACTCCAGGCGTCCCACTCGGACCAGCTCTCCAGCTCGGAACTCAAGCTCTTCCTCGAATGGCTCCACCGGATCTCCAACAGCTCCACCAGCTAGCTCGGCGAAATTATCGGACCATCCTGCAATGCAGCGGGAACGACGGTTAGGAACTCACATGGCAACAGAGACAGTTGCGAAACCACGCACCAGCATGCGCGTACACGTCCAGAAATTCGGGACGTTCCTGTCCGGAATGATCATGCCCAACATCGGCGCCTTCATCGCCTGGGGCTTCATCACGGCGCTCTTCATCCCGGCCGGCTTCTTCCCCAATGCGGAGCTCGGCAAGCTTGTCGGGCCCATGATCACGTACATGCTCCCGCTGCTGATCGGCTACACCGGCGGCCGGATGGTCTACGGCGTGCGCGGCGGCGTGGTGGGCGCGGTGGCCACCATGGGCGTCATCGTCGGTACCGACATCCCCATGTTCATCGGCGCCATGATCCTTGGCCCGCTCACTGCCTGGATCATGATGAAGCTGGACAAGATCTGGGAAGGCCGCGTCAAGCCCGGCTTCGAAATGCTGATCGACAACTTCTCGGCAGGCATCGTTGCCGCTGCCATGGCGGTCGTGGGCATGCTGGTGGTCGGCCCGATCGTGAAGGCCTTCAGCAATGGCGCCAGCGCCGTGGTCGAATTCCTGGTCACCAACGGCCTGCTGCCCTTCACCAGCATCTTCATCGAGCCCGCAAAGGTCCTGTTCCTCAACAACGCCGTTAACCACGGCATCCTCACCCCGCTGGGCACGCAGCAGGCGCTCGAGCAGGGCAAGTCCATCCTGTTCCTGCTCGAAGCCAACCCCGGTCCGGGCTTCGGCATCCTGCTCGCCTTTTCATTCTTCGGCAAGGGTCTGGCCAAGGCGTCCGCGCCGGGCGCAGCCGTGATCCAGTTCGTCGGCGGTATCCATGAGATCTACTTCCCGTACGTCCTGATGAAGCCGATGACGATCTTCGCCGCAATCGGCGGCGGCATGACCGGCATCTTCACGCTCGTGGTCACCGGCGCCGGACTCCGGTCCCCGGCAGCCCCGGGCAGCATCATTGCGGTCTACGCCTCAACGGCACGCGACAGCTACGTCGGCGTGACGCTCTCCGTCCTCTTTGCCACCACGGTGTCCTTCCTGATCGCCTCGGTGGTCCTGAAAGCCAGCAAGGCGCCCGCCGAAGACGACCTCGATCAGGCCACCCACCGGATGGAGGCCCTGAAGGGCAAGAAGAGCTCGGTGTCCGCAGCCCTGATCGGTGAGGGCGTGGGTGCCAGCGGCGTCGCCGTCCTCGCCACCCCGATCAAGAACATCGTCTTTGCCTGCGACGCCGGCATGGGTTCCAGCGCGATGGGCGCCTCGGTGCTCCGCAACAAGATCAAGGCCGCCGGCTTCTCGGACGTCAAGGTCACCAACTCCGCGATCGCCAACCTCACCGACACGTACGACGTCGTCATCACCCACCAGGACCTGACCGAACGGGCCAAGCCCGCGACCGCCAGCGCCGTGCATGTCTCTGTGGACAACTTCATGAACAGCCCGCGGTACGACGAGATCGTGGAACTGGTCGAGGCCAGCAACACGGAAGCCGGCACCACGGAAACGACCCCTGCCACGGCCGCCGCCGGCACCGCCCCCGCGGCTGCCGAGGCAGAAGCCGAGCAGGGTCCCGCCGGCATCCTGGTGGCCGAAAGCGTCGTCCTCAACGGCCATGCGACTACGCGGGACGCCGCGATCGACGAGGCCGGGCAGCTTCTGCTGGACCGCGGCGCCGTCGACTCCGGCTACGTGGACGCCATGCACGAACGCGAGGAATCCGTCTCCACGTACATGGGCAGCTTCCTGGCCATCCCGCACGGCACCAACGCCGCGAAGGACCACATCATGAAGTCGGCGGTCTCCGTTATCCGCTACCCGAACGGCATCGACTGGAACGGCAAGGAAGTGAAGTTCGTCGTCGGTGTGGCCGGCGTCAACAACGAACACCTGCACATCCTGTCCTCAATCGCCAAGGTCTTCACCAACAAGGCCCAGGTGGCCCAGCTCGAGGCGGCCACCACGGTTGACGAAGTGCTGGCCCTGCTCGGAAAGGTCAACTCCTAGTGAAGGCTGTTCATTTCGGAGCCGGAAACATCGGGCGCGGCTTCGTGGGCCTGCTGCTGCACGACGCAGGGTATGAGGTGGTGTTCGCCGACGTCGCGGACGCCCTCATCACCGAGCTGGCCGCCGCGGACAGCTACGAGGTCCACGAAGTCGGAGAGAACCCCGCCGTCCGTACCGTCAACAACTTCCGGGCGCTGAACTCCGGCACCCAGGAAGCCGACGTCGTCGCGGAAATCGCGACGGCGGACATCGTCACCACCGCCGTGGGGCCGCACATCCTGAAGTTCGTGGCGCCCGTGATCGCCAAGGGGATTGCCGCCCGTGCCGCCGGGCTGGCGCCGCTGCAGGTGATGGCGTGCGAGAACGCGATCAACGCCACGGACATCCTGAAGTCCGAGGTCGTTGCCCAGTGGGATCCGGCCGCGGGCGCCCTGGACGCGGCCGCCGTGTTTGCCAACACGGCGGTGGACCGGATTGTGCCGAACCAGGAGGCCGGGCAGGGCCTGGACGTCACGGTGGAGACGTTCTATGAGTGGGTAATCGACCGTACCCCGTTCGCCGGGAAGGAGCCGGTGGTCCCGGGCGCGACGTTCGTGGACGATCTCGCACCGTACATCGAGCGAAAGCTGTTCACCGTCAACACGGGGCACGCGGCGGCGGCCTACTTCGGATTCGAGGCCGGCCTGGGCAAGATTTCCGAGGCCATGGCCGACCAGGATGTCGCGGCCGATGTGCGCGCCGTCCTGGACGAAACCAAGGAGCTGCTGGTGGCCAAGCACGGCTTCAACCGGGCCGAGCAGGAGGCGTACGTGGAAAAAATCCTGGGCCGCTTCTCGAACCCGCACCTGCCGGACACCGTCACCCGGGTGGGCCGTGCGCCGCTGCGCAAACTCAGCCGGCATGAGCGCTTCATCGGTCCCGCTGCCGAGCTGGCCGAACGCGGAATTGTCCCCGAGGCGCTGCTCGGGGCCATCGCCGCCGCCCTGCGTTTCAATGATCCGGCCGACGCCGAGGCCGTGGAGCTGGCGAAAATCCTCTCCGCGTCCACGCCGGACGAGGCCACGGAGAAGATCACTGGCCTGCCGGCGGACCACCCGCTTTTTGCCGCCGTCTCCTCCCTCATCGAGGAGGCCAAGGCGGTCGTCTAGCCGCCCCAGCCCAACGACGCTCCCTCAGATCGCGCGGGTTTTGGACGACGCTCCCTCAGATGATTGTCCGATACACAGACCCTCCCTCACTTCTGGTGAGGGAGGGTCTGTGTTTTTGACGCGAAAAGTGAGGGAGGGACTGACTGTTGACCATTAGGTTGCCTAACTGTTAGGCTACCTAACTATGAACGCCAGTGAACCGGCTGACCCCGGCCTCCTCGCTCTCGCCGAGGACTTCCGCGAGGCCCTCCGCCACAGCATCTACCTCGTCCGCCGCCTGGACGCCGACGGCGAACTCAGCGCCGCCCAACTCAGCATGCTCAAGATGCTGTTGGACGCCGGGCCCGCCGCAGGCGGCGTGCGGGTAGGCGAAATCGCCCGGAACCTGGGCGTCAAGGTGCCCAGTGCCACCGAGCAGATCATCAAGCTCGAGCGCGCCGGCCTCGCCCGGCGCGAGCCGGACCCCGACGATTCCCGCGCCGTCCGGGTCACCCTCACGGACGCCGGCCTCGCCGCCGTCGCATCCGCCAACGAGCGCCGCAACACCGTCATGGCCGGCGTCCTCTCGTCCCTTTCGGGCGAAGACCGCGCCGCCCTCGCGGCCGCCCTCCCGGTCATCGGCAGGATCAACGCGACGCTCCTGGCCTGATCTTCACCCAACAATTCCAATCACTTAGGAGTGCCCCCATGCACGGCCAGCCCGCCGACACCCTGCCGGCAGCGGAAGTAACCCTCGAGGCCGAGAAGGCCTCACTGCTCAAACAGCCCAAGGCGGTGTGGGCCACGGCCCTCGCGGCGGTGTTCGCCTTCATGGGGATCGGGCTGGTGGACCCCATCCTGCCGGCGATCGCCAAGAACCTGGACGCCTCGCCGAGCCAGGTGTCGCTGCTCTTCACAAGCTATTTCCTGGTGACCGCAGTCGCCATGCTGATCACCGGCTACGTCTCCTCCCGGATCGGCGGGAAGCGGACGCTGCTGATCGGGCTGGCGGTCATCGTCGTGTTCGCCTCCCTGTCCGGCACGTCCGGCAGCGTGGCCGAGCTCATCGGCTTCCGCGCCGGCTGGGGGCTGGGCAACGCCCTGTTCGTGGCCACGGCGCTGGCCGTGATTGTCGGCGTCGCAAGCGGCGGCGCCGGCACTGCGATCATCCTTTACGAGGCCGCACTCGGCCTGGGCATTTCCCTCGGCCCGCTCCTGGGCGCACTGCTGGGCGGCTGGCAGTGGCGCGCCCCGTTCTTCGGTACGGCCGTGCTGATGGCCTCCGCGTTCATCGCGCTCATTGCCCTGCTGCCCAAGACGCCGCTGCCCGAACGGAAAGTCCGGCTCCGGGATCCGCTGCTGGCCCTGGGGCACAAGGGGCTGCGGACGACGGCGGCCAGCGGCCTGTTCTACAACTACGGCTTCTTCACCGTCCTCGCCTTCACGCCCTTCATCCTCGGCATGGACGCCTACGGGATCGGCGGGGTGTTCTTCGGCTGGGGTGTGGCCGTCGCGGTCTTCTCAGTGTTTGCCGCCCCCGTGCTGCAGAACCGCTTCGGAGCGGTCCGGATCCTCACCGGCACGCTCGTCCTGCTGATGCTCGACCTTGTGGGACTGGGCCTGGCCGCCGGGCACTCGGTGCCGGCCGTCGTCGTCCTCGTGGTCATTTCCGGGGCGCTCCTGGGCATCAACAACACCATCTACACGGAGCTGGCCATGGGCGTGTCCGACTCGCCGCGGCCGGTGGCCTCGGCCGGCTACAACTTTGTACGCTGGATGGGCGGCGCCCTGGCACCGTTTGCCGCCGCGCAGCTGGGCGAGCACTTCGGCCCGCAGGTGCCCTTCTTCGCCGGCGCGCTGGCCATGGTGGCCGCCATTGCCGTCGTCTTCGGCGGACGCCGCTACCTGGCGGCGCACGAGCCGCACGTGGTGTAGCAACACCCGGTGTTGCGCAGAACCCGCTGAGGTGACAAAGAACGCCCATGCTTCCTCGCAAGCATGGGCGTTCTTTTGTCGGAACGCTGAAGGCGCGGCGGCCCTCACAGAAGCGCCGGCTCAGGCCCTGGCGGACTCTTTCGCGGATTCCTTGGCGGCTTCCTTTGCGGATCCCTTGGGCACGAACAGGGTTTCGGCCTGCTCCAGGGACATGCCGTTGGTCTCCGGGACCTTGAACATGACGAAGAAGAACGACGCCGCCGCGAACAGCGCGTACATGGCGTACGTCAGCGGCAGGGAGGCCGCGGCCATGACCGGGAAGCTCAGGGTGATGGCGAAGTTGGCGATCCACTGCGCGGCCGCGGCCAGGCCCAGGGCCCGGGCGCGGATCCGGGACGGGAAGATCTCCCCCAGCAGCACCCATACCAGCGGGCCCCAGGAGGCGCCGAAGCTGATGACGAACACGTTGGCGGCGACCAGCGCCGCCGGACCCCACGCCCCGGGCAGCGAGATCGCGTCGCCGGACCCGGTGGCCGAGCCGAAGGCCAGCGCCATGGTGCCCAGCGAGAGGGCCATGCCGATGGAGCCGGCCAGCATGATCGGACGACGCCCGATCCGGTCCACCAGGGCGATTGCCACGAGCGTGACCAGGATGTTGGTGACGGCGGTGGCCACGGAGATGGTGAGCGAATCCTTTTCCTGGAAACCCACGGCCTTCCACAGCGTGGTGGAGTAGTAGAAGATCACGTTGATGCCGACGAACTGCTGCAGCACGGACAGGATGATGCCGATCCAGACCACCGGCTGCAGGCCCAGGGCCTTGCCGCGCAGGGATCCCTTCTGGCCGGCAAGCTTGTCCTCGTCGATGGCCTTCTTGATGTCGCGCAGGTGCCGGTCCGAGTCCTCGTCCGGGGCGATCGACTTGAAGACCCTGAGGGCCTCATCGTCCTTGCCCTGGAACACCAGGAACCGCGGCGATTCGGGCAGGGTGAAGGCGATCCAGCCGTAGACGACCGCGGGAACGGCGGCGGCCATGAACATCCAGCGCCACGCTTCCAAACCAAGCCACAGGGCCTGGTCCGCGCCGCCGGCCGACGTCGCGAACACGGCGTCGGAGAGCAGGGCGGCGAAGATGCCGGTGGTGATCGCCAGCTGCTGCAGCGAGGCCAGGCGGCCCCGGACGTGGCGGGGGGAAATTTCGGAAATGTAGGCCGGCGCGATCACCGAGGCCAGGCCGATGCCGAGCCCGCCCACCAGACGCCAGAAGATCAGGTCCCAGACGCCGAACGCGAACCCGGTGCCGATGGCGCTGACGAGGAACAGCAGCGCGCCCAGCTTCATGGCCGGGATCCGGCCGTAGCGGTCGGCGATCTTGCCGGCCAGGTAGGCCCCTGCCGCGCAGCCGAGGAGGGCCACGGCGACGGCGAAGCCGGTCACGGTCTCGCTGAGGGCGAACTCGTCCTTGATCGCGTCGACGGCGCCGTTGACGACGGAGGAGTCAAAGCCGAAGAGGAAGCCGCCGACGGCGCCCGCTACGGCCAGCCAAATGACCCTTTTTGGGATCTTGGCGGCGGTCTGGTCATGGGTGGTGGTCATACGGCTCCCTTGGCAGTTCGCGGTCCACGGCCTTCGCCGCAACTACCCAGTCTTACACCCGCCCCCGCGTGCCCCCTGTCACAACCACTGGAAAGTGAGACGAAACATACACTTTGCCGCTGCTGCGGCTGAGGACAGACGACGACGGCCGGCAGTCCACAAGACTGCCGGCCGTCGTCGTGTTCCAGACCTCGGGACCGCCTAGTGGGCGGCGGCCACGGCGCCCTCCCGGGCAACCGCCTTCGGGTCCGTGAGTTTCTTGTTCGGCAGGGCGAACGTGATCAGGAAGGCGATGCCGGTGAGCACGGCGGCCGTGAGCATGACCGCGTCGATCGACTGCGCGAAGCCCTCGACGATGGGACGGGTGAGCGTCGAGTTGGCCGTGTGCAGCCAGCTGGTGTCGTTGAGCGAGTCGTTGCTGGCGCCGTTCTTGAAGAAGTCGTAGAGCTGGGCGTTGGCCGGGTCGGCGGCCACGGCCGGATCCTTGAGCACCTTGAGGTAGTCAGCATTCTGCGCGGCGTCCTTCATGCCCGTGGCGATCTTGTCCGCCGCGAGGCTGAAAAGCATCGAGATGAACACTGCCGTGCCAACCGCGCCGCCCATGGAACGGAAGAACGCGGCGGAGGAAGTGCCCACGCCCATGTCCTTCGAGGGCACGGAGACCTGCATGGCCAGCGTCAGGGGCTGCATGCAGAAGCCCAGTCCCAGGCCGAAGAACACGGCGATGGCGCCGGGGACCCACAGCGGGGTGTCCACGCCGAGGGAGAGGCCCATGACGACGGCGGCCGCCGTCAGCGTTGCGGTGCCAAGGATCGGGAAGATCCGGTAGGTGCCCGAGGCCGAGATGGTCCGGCCCGCTGTGATGGAGCCGGTGAGGATGCCCACGGTGAAAGTGATCATCATGAGGCCGGCCTCGGTGGGGGTCAGGCCCTTGACCAGCTGCAGGTACATGGGCAGCATCGCGATGGCGCCGAACATGCCGATGCCGATGATGAAGTTCAGCAGCGAGGACAGGCCGAAGGTGATGTTCTGGAACAGCCGGAGCGGGATCAGCGCGTAGTCGGCGGCGTGCCGTTCGGCCAGCAGGAACGCGATGATGCCCACGACGCCGAGGCCGTAGCAGAGGTAGGAGTTCGCGGAGCTCCAGCCCCAGGTGCGGCCCTGTTCGGCCACGAGGAGGAGCGGCACAATGGCCAGCGTGATGGCCGCGGCGCCCCAGTAGTCGATCTTCTGCTTCACGTGCTTGGCGGGGAGGTGCAGGTACATGAACACCACCGTGAGGGCCGCGAGACCGATCGGGATGTTGATCAGGAACACCCAGCGCCAGCCGTCGATCCCGAGGATGGTTTCGGTGCCCGCGAAGGCGCCGCCGATAACCGGGCCCAGGACGGAGGAGATGCCGAAGACCGACATGAAGTAGCCCTGGTACTTGGCCCGGTCCTTGAGCGGCACGATGTCGCCGATGATGGTCAGGGCGAGGGCCAGGAGGCCGCCGGCGCCCATGCCCTGGATGCCGCGGGCAATGGCGAGCTCGGTCATTGAGTGGACCGAGCCGGCGTAGAGCGAACCGGCGAGGAAGATCACGATGGCGATGAGATACAGCGGGCGGCGCCCGAAGATGTCACTGAGCTTGCCGTAGAGCGGCGTGCTCACCGTGGAGGTGATGAGGTAGGCGGTGGTGGCCCAGGCCTGCAGGGAGAGGCCGTCGAGGTCGTTGGCGATCGTGTAGATCGAGGTGGACACGATCGTCTGGTCCAGCGAAGACAGGAACATGCCGAGCATGAGTCCCACCATGACGGTGATGGTCTGACGGTGGGTCAGGACCTCTCCCGCGGCGCGCACGGAGGTGGTTTTGGACATGACTGCTCCAAGGTGAAGTGGGGGATTAAGCGGATAGTTGCTTTCAGTAACTATGTTACTGGCTGAATTGTTCCCGCCACTACCTCGGGGAGAAGAAAGTCCTTAGCGTTCGACCAGGATCCCGTCCGGATCGCACCAGATCATCACGCCGGGGCGGATGGCCACGCCGTCGATTTCCAGGGGCACGTCGATTGCCCCGGCGCCGTCCTTGGCGCTCTTGCGCGGGTTGCTGCCCAGTGCCTTGACCCCGAGCGGCAGCCCCGCGATGGCGAGCCGGTCCCGGATGGCACCGTTGATAACGACGCCGGCCCAGCCGTTCGCGACGGCGCTCGCCGCGATCATGTCCCCCATCAGTGCGGTGCGAAGGGAGCCGGCGCCGTCGACCACCAGGACGGAGCCGTGGCCGGGAGCGGCCAGCACGGACTTGACCAGCGCGTTGTCCTCAAAGCAGCGGATAGTCCGGACCGGCCCGCTGAAATGCGTGTGCCCGCCCAGGGACTGGAACTGCACCGACACGGATTCCAGCTCCCCGCCGCGCTCGTCGTAAAGGTCTGCGGTATTCAGGGCGGAAGCGTTCACAGTGACTCCTTGAGTGTTAACGGCGGGGCTCATCCCCGAGACTGGCACATTCCGAACGGATCCGCCGAGTCCCGGGGACCAGAACTACCTCTTGCTACAAGGAGTCCACGTCTTTCCGCCGGGGGCATAACAGCGGGGACCGTTGTATCCCGGATATGGATTGGGTGCCGGAGCGGGCGGCACATAAACGGGCGGGACATAAGCCGGCGGGACGTACGGGACAGGTGCCGGGGGCACGTAGGGCGCCGGTGCGGGGGGCAGGTTACGGATCCGCTCGGCCTCGGCTGCTGCAGCGGCTTCGGCGGCCTGGCGGGCAGACACTGCTGCCGCCGCGGCTGAGGCTGCGTCCGCGAGTTGCTTCTTTTTCGCGCCAATGGCAGTCTGCCTGGCGGCCCCGACCGTAGCCGCTGAATCCAACCTGCTCGTCATCGCCGCCAGCTGCGCCGGCTTGTATGCGGCCCATTGGATTCCGTCTTTGGCCTTTGCCGCTACCTTGAGCGCAGCTACAGTTGCGAGGGCTGCGACCAGCCCGGCATGGCCCCGGTCCAGGTCGGACACGGAATCGGAAAGGGGATCGGCGGCCAGAGCTTCAACAGCTTGCGCCGCAATTGCAACCTGTTGGGACGGCAGGCATGCGACGTTTGAGGAGTTCAGGCCTACCCCCCGAGTGCGGGCCTCATCAAAGGCCTCAACCACCGGCGGATAGAACTTCTTATTGGGCTCGATCAAGACGGGTACGCCGAGTCCGAGCCGGGCGATCTCAGCGTTGACCAGCTTTCCGCCTGAGTCGAAGACCGCAGCTAGGGTGCGTCCGTATTTGTCCAAGGGCTCGAGGTCCAGTTCTAACGTGACTTTGGCACCAACGGGCAGAAGTTCTTCGAGGCCTTTGGTCGCTTCGGGGCCCATACATTCCACAGGCGTGTTGGGGTCTTTGGTCTCCGGAGTGTCGACATTCAACAGACGAATAGTCTTTTCTTCACCGTTCATTGAAGCCTTGAATGTGTCGCCGTCGATAATTCGTACGACAGTTGCCTGATCTCGTCCCGACTCGGAACCCGGGCGCTCGGATGCTTTTGTCTCGGCGGCCGCGCCGGAGTTGCAGCCGCTGAGGGCAAGCAGTGCTGCCATAGCAATCCCTATGGCCTTGGTTCGGGCAGCAGAGCCCGACATTTGTGACAACAAGATGTATTCCCCCACGGAATGAGTGATGATGATTTTCTCCATAGCTGGAGGTTCAACGATGACCTTACTGCGCCGGCCCGCCAATGAGCGCCAGTGTCGTCCCAGATCTGCCGAGTCCCGGTAGTCTGGCTGCGCACTGATACATATGCCTGATCATCAGTTCCAGGGGGAGCCATGAGCATGTCCGATACCACCGCGCCGGCGCTCGCCGAACCCGAACGCCGCGTCCGGCCTGTCTGGACGGCAGGGGTGGTGCTGGTCAACGTCGGCATCAACGCGGCATTCTTCGGCCCGCTCCAGGTGCTCCTCGGCCAACAGGCGGCAGCCTTCAGCGAACCGGACAAGGAAGCCATCCTCGCCCTCGTGACGGGTGCGGGTGCGGCCGTGTCCCTGGTGGCCAACCCCCTCTTCGGCGCCTTCAGCGACCGGACCACCGCGCGCCGGGGGCGGCGGGTGCCGTGGGTGCTCTTCGGTGCGGTCCTGGGTGCCGCGGCCCTGATCGCGCTGGCCGGCGCCCCGGGCGTTGCCGCCATGACGCTGCTCTGGTGCCTCGTCCAGGCCGGCTGCAACGGCGCCTATGCGGCCATCACGGCGGCCATCCCGGACCGCGTGCCGGTACCCCAGCGCGGCACCGTCGGCGGCCTTGCCGCCATGGGACAGACAGCGGGAATCCTGGCAGGGGCGGTGATCGCCGCCGCCGTCGCCGGAAACTTCGCCGCGGGGTATGTTGTCTGCGCGGTGGCGCTGCTCGCCGGCGTCGTGCTCTATTACTTCAAGAACGACGACGTTCCGCTGCCTGCGCAGGCCCGTCCGCCGTTCAGTCTGGGCGGCTTTGTGCGGGGTTTTTGGATTTCCCCGGCCCGCCATCCGGATTTTGCCTGGGCCTGGCTGACACGGCTCCTGGTGAACATCGGCAACCATATGATCACCCTCTACCTGCTGTTTTTCCTCAACGACGCCGTCCGCGTCCGCGAAACCCAGGGTATCGAGCCCGAGTTTGGCGTCCTGATCCTCACAGGCCTGTATGCCGTCATGGTGATCATCACCAGCGTGGTCGGCGGCCGGCTGAGCGACCGCCTGGGCCGCCGGAAGCCGCTGGTCATCATCTCTTCCGCCGTGATCGCCGCAGCCTCCCTCATTCTTGCGTTCGCGCCCACCTGGCCGGGTGCGCTGGTCGGCGCGTCCGTGCTCGGCATCGGCTTCGGCTGCTATCTGGCGGTGGATTTTGCCCTCATTACCCAGGTGCTGCCCACGGCCCTGAACCGGGGCAGGGATCTTGGCGTCATCAACATTGCCAACTCGCTGCCGCAAGTGCTCGCCCCGCTGATCGCGTACCCCTTTGTTGCCTTCTGGGGCGGCTATGTGGCGCTGTACTTGGCGGCCGCCGTGATTGGGCTTCTGGGGGCCGTGTTCGTGGTGAAGATCAAGGGCGTGGACTGAGCCGCCCGCGTTCCGTGCAGGGGGCCTCGGAGCCCCGGTCTCCTCGCCGGGCGCCCGGATTCGTGGCGTATAGTGGACGGCAATTGCCGCGGCAGCGCGGTGGGCGGATCGCGCCCGGCTGCCGAGAAAAACGACCCCCGGAACGCTGCTGATGCCTGATTTTCACTCAGATCTTCCACCGATGGCCCCTCCACCCACTCTGCCCCGGCAGCGGCTCCGTTACGTGCGGATCCTAGACGTCGCCGCGGGGTTTGCCCGCAAGGGCCTGGACTCCGTGGTCCTGTCCGAGGTGGCGGCCAAGGCGGACGTGCCACTGGGGACGCTGTACCGCTACTTCCCGTCGGCCACCCAGCTGGTCCTGGCGCTGTACCGCAAGCAACTGGGCGAACTGCTCGCGGGGAGCTCGCCGGCGGCCGGCAAGGTCGCGGCCCAGGCCCTCGCGGGAGTGGTGATGGAGATCTTCCACATGCGCCTGATGCAGCCCGCCGTGGAGCAGTCCCTCAACCGGGCGGTCTACGTCAAGGACAACGACACAACGCGGCTGCTGCGCGAGATCGATGCGACGGCCGAGAAGGCAGTCACGGCGGCGTGCGGCGACCCGGCCGTGGCCCGGGTCCTGCTGCTGACGGTTACGGGCCTGGTCCAGGCCGTCCGCTGCCGCCGGCTGTCCCTCTTCGAAGCGGAGGAGGACCTGAAGAAGGCCTGTTCCCTCCTGCAGCGGACCCCGCAGGCCGCGTAACTGGTCTAGACCAGCGGCCCGGAATATGCCCTCCCGCGCGTGATCCGGGTCACATATTCTGGAGAAGAAACGTTTCACCACGGGTGGGTAACGCTCCCCGCGGGCGTAACGGGCGCGATGCCCTGTTTACCATTGCTGGACCGGAGCCGGCTGATGCCGGCAAATCGGGGAAACACCGGCGACCGCCACCTCTGGTCGCCGCCGCCCCTGCCAGACCAACTTGAGCATCCTTGCTTGAGCTTCCATGAGCCGTGCGCCCACGGTGAGCCCCAGGAGACAACGACGTGTCCACTGAAACGATCATTCCCGCCGATTCCACCTCCCCGGCTGAGCCAGTAGCCGTGCTCAGCGACGAGGAAATCTTCGCATCCCACGAGGGCGGCAAGCTGTCGATTTCCAGCACCGTCGCGCTTGCCAGCAAGCGCGACCTCTCCATCGCCTACACGCCCGGTGTCGCCCAGGTCAGCCGCGCCATCCACGCCAACCCGGAGCTCGCCAAGACGCTCACGTGGGCCCAGCGCCTCGTGGTGGTGGTCAGCGACGGCACGGCCGTGCTGGGGCTGGGCAACATTGGCGCCAGCGCCTCGCTGCCCGTGATGGAGGGCAAGTCCGCGCTGTTCAAGGCCTTCGGCGAACTCGACTCCATCCCGCTGGTCCTCAACACCACCGACGTCGACGAAATCATCGAGACACTTGTCCGGCTGCGCCCCAGTTTCGGCGCCGTCAACCTTGAGGACATCGCCGCGCCCCGCTGCTTCGAACTAGAGGAGAAACTCATCGAGGCGCTGGACTGCCCGGTCATGCACGATGACCAGCACGGCACCGCCGTCGTCGTCCTCGCCGCCCTGACCAACGCCGCCAAGGTGACCGGCCGGACCCTCGACAGCCTGCGTGTGGTGGTCTCCGGCGCCGGGGCCGCCGGGATCGCGGTCGCCGAAATCCTGCTGACGGCCGGAATCGGCGACGTCGTCCTCCTGGACTCCCGCGGCACCATCAACAAGGACCGCGCGGACATCGCCGCCGATCCGGCCAGCAAGAAGGCCCAGCTCGCCGCCCGCAGCAACCCTCGTGGCGTGACAGGCGGCCCGGGGGAGGCGCTGCTCGGCGCCGACGTGTTCGTCGGGGTCTCCTCTTCGAAGCTGGACGAGGAGCACCTCAAGCTGATGAACCACAGCTCGATCGTGTTCGCCCTGTCCAACCCGGACCCGGAAGTCCTGCCGGAGGTCGCGAGCAAGTACGCGGCCGTCGTCGCCACCGGACGCAGCGACTTCCCGAACCAGATCAACAATGTCCTGGCCTTCCCCGGCATCTTCCGCGGCGCCCTCGACGCCGGCGCCCGCCGGATCACGCCGGCCATGAAGCTCGCCGCGGCCCGGGCCATCGCGGAACTGGCCGAGGATGGCCTTTCCGCGGACTACATCGTGCCCAGCCCGCTGGATCCGCGCGTGGCCCCGGCCGTCTCCGCCGCAGTCGCCGCGGCGGTGGCCGCCGAGTAGCAGGACCGCGTCAGAAGGCATCCGACACCGGACGACGACGGCGGCGCTTCCCTGAGGGGGGAGCGCCGCCGCTGTCGTTCGGCGGGAATCAACCAGCCCTCCGTCCGGAAGTTAGGCGCCGGCATACCGGGCCCGGGGCCGTCAACGGCAGCCCCGGGCCCGGCCATAGACTGGGGCCATGAACCCCGAGATTGTCGTGACAGTGCTCTGCGGCCTCGCCATCGTGGTGGGCGTTGCCGGGACGATCATTCCCGTTCTGCCCGGCAGCATCCTGATCGGGGCGAGCCTGCTTGCCTGGGCATTGTGGGGCGGCGCCGGGACCACCGGTTGGGTGGTCTTCGGGATCGGGATGCTTTTCGTTCTGGCCGGCCTGGCCGCGAGCACCGTCCTTACCGGCCGGAAGCTCAAGCAGCACAGCATCCCGAGCCGTTCCGTGGTGGTGGGCCTCGTGCTGGGCGTGGCCGGCATGTTCGTCATCCCCGTGGTGGGGCTCTTTGTGGGCTTCGCCGCCGGGCTCCTGCTCAGCGAGCTGCAGCGCACCCGCGTGTTCGGCACCGCAGTGGCCTCGAGCTGGGCCGCGCTGAAGGCCACGGGCCTGGGCATGATCGTGGAATTCGGCCTCGCGTGCCTCGCCGCGAGCACCTGGGTGATCGGCCTCTGGGTGGCCTCGGCGGCCTAGCAGCGGCCTGCCGGAGCCTACTACCATGGGGGAATGAGCGCCGGACTTGGCGAATCCGCCCCCCAAATTCCTGACGGCCGCATTCCCGCTGGCCGGCTTGCTGACGGCGAAAGTCCCGACGGCCAGCGCAGGCCGTACACGGACACCCGCGACCTGACGCCCTTCCGCAAGGTAGTGGTCCGGACACCCGTCCGCGGCCTGGCCGGCACCGTGGGCGGCGCGGTGGCCGGACTCATGGCGGGCCGGGCACCCGGGACGCTGGCCGCCGAAGGCGGGGTGCCCCGGCTGGGCAGGGTAGGGGGCCGGACCTCCGCCAAGAGGTTGAAAGCCGTGCACTCCGCCGTCTTCGGCAGCACCGATCCTGACCGCCTGATAACCCTGGCCCGCTCCTACCCCGGCTGGGCGGGGGTGTGCTACCTCATGGCCGGGCTGCTGGCGTACGCCCACGGCGGGCACCTGCGCGCGTCCGAACTCCTGCAGCACGGCCTGAGACTGCGGAACGACGAGGACGCCAACCGTTACGCCGGCGAATACCTGGCCGGCGTGGTCACCAGGGTGGAGGTGGCCGAGCGGATTGAGGTTCCGGTGCTCTTCTCCGAGGAGGCCGTGTTCCTGGCGTTGTCCCATTCCCTGCGCGAGACCGGCCAGACGGAGGCGGCGCTGGCGGCGCTGGCCGGCCTGCCGCCGTCGTTGCCGCTCGCCCTGGCGCGCTGTTCGCTGGAGGCCGAGCTGGGACGCGACGTCGACGTGGTGGCAGAGACCGAGGGCCTGCTGAACGCGGACGATCTGTCCGCGGCGCTGCTGCTGGTGCGTGCCCGGTCGCTGCGCAGGCTCGGCGCCTACACCGCTTCCCGTTCGGCCCTGCAGGAAGTCCTGCGGCGCAGGAAGACTGACTTCACCCTCCGCAGCGACGCGCTGACGGACACCGCCCTGCTCCTCCTCGAGGCGGGCCGCAAGACCCTCGGCGGCCGGGACTGGCAGCGCCACAAACCGGCACAGCTGGAGGCCGTGAAAGCCATCCGCAAAGACGCCGAAATGCACGAACTCTGGGACCGCGAATACGGGCGCGCTGACGACGACTGACGGGCTTCCACGCCCGATCGCGGCCAAATCCACGTATCCACTACTCTTGCGGGCCCCTGGGGCGGGGAGTACAAACGAGGCATGAGAGATGCGGTGGAGCGCTGGATGCAGCACTACATCACAGCGTGGACGACGAACGATCCGGAGGACATCCGGGCGCTGTTTACCGAGGACGCCATTTATGCGACCAGCCCCCAGGAAGCCGAACCGTGGCAGGGCCGGGACGATATCGTGGAGCACTGGCTTGCCGGGCGTGATGAGCCGGATGACTGGATGTTTGAATGGAAGCTGCTGGGGGTCGACGGCGGCCGGGCGTTTGTGCAGGGCCTGACGACGTACCGCGGCAACAGCCGGAGCTATGACAACTTGTGGGTCATCCAACTGACCGCGGACGGCCGCGCGTCGTCCTTCACCGAGTGGTACATGCAGCGCAAGTAGCCCCAGGGCGGATTCGCGTCCTCACCCGTGCGTCATGGCTGCGCTGACGGCGGGCACGATCTGCTCGGCGAGCAGCAAGGCGCCCAGGGCCAGCATGATGATCCCGCTGGCCAGCGTCACTTGGCGCGCTGCGCCCGGCCTGGCCTGCAGCAGTTTCCGCGCCAGGAGTGCCACACAGCTGTAGATGACGCCCACGAGCAGGATGAAGGTCAGCCCGAGCAGACCCGACTGGACCGGAACCGGCCACGCGGCGTCAGGGCTGACGAACTGCGGCACCAGGGCCACGAAGAACAGCAGGCCCTTGGGGTTGATCCCGCTGATGCCCATGCCCTGGAGGAAGACCCGGAACTGGCTCGCGGGTGTGGCGGCACCGGGAGCAGCGGTACCGGTGCTGAAGCTGGCCCCGCGCCAGGACCGCAGGGTGCTGAAGCCCAGCCACAGCAGGTAGAGGGCGCCCGCCGCGGTCAGCCAGCCCAGCACGCCGGGCATCCCGGCGAGCAGTGCCGCCAGGCCCAGCACAAGCAACGCCGTGTGGAGGGCGTAGCCCCCGCAGAGACCGGCGACGGCGGGCGCGAAGCTGCGCTGCCGGAGCCCGGCCGCGATCGAATAGGCCCAGTCGACGCCGGGGGTGCATGCCAGGGCGACGGCGACAACCAGGAAGGCGAGGAAAAGCTGGGGGTTCATGGCGGGCTCCAGGAGTGCGGCACCCCGTGGCGGGTACAAGAAAAACTCTAGGCAAATTCGGCCGGGAAGTGCTCGCTTATTTACTGAAGAATCACCGCTATTGGGTAAGATAATTGCGTGATTGACGCCATTGACAGAAGTATTTTGCGTTACCTCAAATCGGACGGCCGGATGACTGCCACGGCCCTGGCGGCCAAGGTGGGGTTGACCGTGGCTCCGTGCCATCGCCGGCTGCGGGATCTGGAGGCCGCCGGGATCATCCGGGGCTACCGGGCGGATATTGATCCGGCCGCGGTGGGGCTCGGTTTCGAGGCGATCGTGTTCGTGACCCTGCGCCAGGTGGACCGTTCCACCATGGAGATCTTCGAGAGCCGGGTGGCCGGCAATCCCAACATCGTCGAGGCCCAGCGGCTCTTCGGGTCGCCGGACTACCTGCTCAAGGTCATCGCGGAGGACCTGCCCTCCTACCAGCGTTTCTACGACAGTGAACTGACCTCGCTGCCCGGCGTCGAGCGACTGACGTCTACGCTGGTCATGAAGAACCTGAAGGCCAACGCCGGGCCGCCGGTCTAGACGCGTCCGCCTGCTCAGGCGCCGAGCAGTCCCGTGGTCCGGTAGGGAATGACCTCGCGCAGGAACATGCTCGTTGAGGTCCGGACGATTCCGGGACACAGCCGGATTTCCTCTGACACGCGGTAGAGATCGTCCGGGCTCTTGGCCACCACCCGGATCAGGAGATCGGTGTCGCCGGCCGGGGCGTGGCATTCGAGCACCTCAGGGATGTTGCGCAGGGCGGCGATTGCCTCGTTGAGGTGGCTCTGGTCCAGTTCCGCGCTGACCGCGGCCGCCACGCCGCGGCCCAGGGCGGACGGCAGCACCCGGCTGCTGTTCGGCCGGAGCGCGCCCGACGCCGACATCCGTTCCAGGCGGGACTGGACGGTGCCGCGGGCCAGGCCCAGCTTCTGCGCCAGCACCATGACCGGCACGCGGGGATCTTCGTCCAGCGCGGCGAGGATCCGCCGGTCCGTCGCGTCGAGCTCCTGCAAAATGACCACTTCCTGTTGGCGGTCCGGGCTGTGGTTGATCAGATTGACTACTCTGGGGCCGGTCCGTTGCACCAACTGTAGGGCTTCTGCTCAAATGGTGACAACAAGGGGACGAGGCCACCGCCACGATCCCGAAGGCTACGGACATCCCGGCACACCACCCGGACCCCGGACGAGGCTCCCGCAAGGAACCAGCCGCTGACTGACTCTTGTTCACGCATCGTCATTCCGCACAACGCACTCGCGGCAAGAGCCCCTGAGCCACCGACGCCGGATTTCCCGAAGTCATCGGTAGCTGAGGGGCTCTTGTGCTGCTCCGCATAGGCTTATCCCATGACCTCAGCTGGCCGCTTCGCCCCCAGTCCCTCCGGCGAACTGCATGTCGGCAACCTCCGGACGGCCATCCTGGCGTGGCTGTTCGCCCGGTCCACGGGGCGGCGGTTCCTGCTGCGGGTGGAGGACCTGGACCGTGCCCGGGCCGGCGCCGAGGCCGAGCAACTCCGCGACCTGGCGGCGATCGGCGTGAACTGGGACGGCGGCGTCGTGCGCCAGACGGAGCGTGAGCACCTGTATGACGGGGCGATCGCGGAGCTGACGGCGGCCGGCATGACCTATGAGTGCTTCTGTACCCGCCGCGAAATCCAGGAGGCCCCCTCGGCACCGCACGCTCCGCTGGGCGCCTACCCGGGAACGTGCCGGAACCTCAGCGGCGCCGAGCGCGAGGCCAAGCGGGCCGCCCGGCCGCCGGCTGTCCGGCTCCGCTCCACCGTGGCCGAGGTGACGGTGCGGGACGTGCTCCACGGCAGTTACACCGGGGTGGTCGACGACTTCGTGCTCCGGCGCAACGACGGCGTGACCGCCTACAACCTGGCCGTGGTGGTGGACGACTCCGCGCAGGGCATCGACCAGGTGGTCCGCGGCGATGACCTGCTGCCGTCCACGCCGCGGCAGGCCTATTTGGCGTCGCTGCTCAATATGCCTGTTCCTGAATATGCGCATGTGCCGCTGGTACTGAACGCCGACGGCGCCCGGCTGGCCAAGCGTGACGGCGCCGTCACGCTGGCCGACCTGGCGTTGGCCGGGGTGGGCGCGGACCAGGTCCGGGACACTTTGCTGGACTCCCTTGGCCTCCCGCCGGGCCGCCTCGACGAAGTCCTCGCCGCCTTCGACCCGGCGGCCCTGCCCCGCGAGCCCTGGGTGTGGCCCGGGGTACCGGGAGCGCACAAGGGGGCGCATCCGGGAACCGGCCTCCGGGCAGGGACGGACAGCCGCGGCGCGTAGGCTGGATTCATGACCGAGCCTGCACACCCTCAGCCCCGCTTCACCGTCGAGACAGCCAAGGTCCTGGCCGAGGTGGCCCACAACCGCCAGAAGGACAAGCTCAAGCGGCCATACCGGGAACATGTGCTCGCCGTCGGGGACTCCCTGGCGGACTTCGACGACGACATCCGGATCGCCGGGTACCTCCACGACATCGCGGAGGACACCCCGATGACGCGGCAGGCACTGCTGGACATGGGGGTCTCCGAGCGTGCCGCGGACATCATCGAACGGGTCACTAAGCGCCTGCATGAGAACCCGGACGACTACCAGGCCGGCATCCGGTACATCGCCGAGGACCACGACGCCACGCTCGTGAAGATTGCCGACAACGCGTACAATTCGCTGCCCGAACGGGTCAAGGCGCTGGCCGAGAAGTGGCCGGACAAGCCCCCGGTCACCCGCTACGACGATGCCCGCCCGGTGCTCTACGCCGCCGTTCCTGTCGAGGAAACCCGGAAAATCCTGGCCCGGATCAATCCCTGGCTGTTGAACGAACTCGACGACATGCTCGACGAGGCGGACGACACGGACTACGAGTTCCTCTCCTATGACGCCCCGGCAGCAGACGCGGCAACAGACGCCCCGGCAACGGCCGCTGCAGCAGACGCGGAAGCTGCGCCGGGCGATGCTCCGGCCGGCGACACCGGGTCCGCGCGGGACTGAGCATGCGCGCCTACGTCCTCACACGCTACGGCGGCCCGGACGCGATGGAACTCCGGGATGTTCCGGTTCCGCAGCCCGGCCCGGGTGACGTCCGGATCAAGGTCGCCGCGGCCGGGCTGAACCCGGTGGACTTCAAGTTCCGCCGGGGCGCGCTCCGGCCCATCAGCCATGTCCGCCTGCCGATCGTGGCCGGCTGCGAACTCGCCGGGACGGTGGATGCAATCGGACCCGGGCCCAACCGCTTTTCCATCGGCGACCGCGTCTACGCCCGGGTGGACAAGGCCAGGCTTGGAGCCTTCGCCGAGCTGGTGTGCGTGCAGCAGGAATTGGTGGCCGCCATGCCGGCGTCGCTCGGATTCGCCGAGGCCGCAGGACTGCCGCTGGCCGGGCTCACGGCGTTGCAGGCCCTCCGCGATGAACTTGCCGTGGGCCGCGGCACCCGGCTCTTCATTTCCGGCGGCGCCGGCGGGGTGGGAACACTCGCCATCCAGTTCGCCAAGTATCTCGGCGCCCAGGTCACCACCACGGCATCGGCCCGCGGCGAGGCGCTGGTGCGCCGGCTGGGGGCGGACGCCGTCATCGACTACAACCGGGAGGACTTCTCCGCGGTACTGCATGATTTCGATGCGGTCCTGGACCTGGTCGGCGGCGTGACCCTCAGGGATTCCTTCCGCATTCTTAAGTCCGGCGGCAGGGTGGTATCCATCGCCGGCGTTCCCGAGCCGCTCACCGCGACGAAAGACCTGGGCTCGCCGCCGATGATCACGGCCGCTTTCTGGCTGATGAGCATGGGCATCCGCCGCCGCGCCCGGAAGGCGAAGGCCAGCTACCGTTACCTGTTCATGCACCCCAGCGGGGATGATTTGCGCACTCTGGCGGCCCTCGTCGACGCCGGCCACGTGCAGCCGGTCATGGACCGCACCTACCCGTTCTCTGAGATTGCGGAGGCCTTTGCAGCGCTCGAACAGGGCCACGCCAAGGGCAAGATCGTCGTCACCCTCTAGCGGCTCCCGGCTGCCGGGCCCGCCACAGCAGGCCGATGTACACCAGGTCAAAGACGCTGCAGAGCGCCCCCACGCCCAGGATCAGGGGCGAGTTGCCGTACCAGCCCAGCGCGATCGTGGGCGCGAGGGTGCCGACCCACTTGGCCACGGCGATCAGCAGGGTCTGGCCGCGGGTGCCGCCCCGGGCGGCGAACATGGCGATGAACAACCCGGACATCAGCAGGTTCTGCAGGAACGCCGCGTAGCGGGCCGCGTCGTCCCAGCCAAACTGGACGACGAACAGCAGCTGGACCGCGAAGGACGTGACGCCCAGCAGGAGCGCCCAGCCGATGAACAGCCGCCGCGTCACCCAGCCCGGCAGCTCGGAGCGGCCGAACCTCAGGAAGGTGTACACAATCACGACGTCGGCCAGTCCCCACGCGATATTGAAGACCCCCTGGGCGGTGATTCCCGTCGCGATGGAGCGCGTGGCGTAGATGGCCTCCCAGGCGAAATTCAGGGCCAGCGCGGCGGCCGGGATCGCGTAGCTCCGGTCCCTGAAGCCGATCCGGATGGCATCGACGTAGACCACGGTCCAGGCCAGACCGCTCACAATTGTGAGAAACAGGATCACGCTGCCTCCACTAGGCAATGACGGCTCGGCAATGACTGCAACGCGGGGTCACTTGGCGCCCATGCAGAGCCCCAACATGGGCCGCAACTGACCCCGCGTTGCTTCCCCTACACCCGGCCTAGGTCGTCGATGTCCTCCAGGAACTGCTGGTGCACTTCGGCGCTGACCGTGGTCCGGGTGTCGGCGATCGCGTCGAGGTAGTCCTGGGTGGCCGGACCCTTCCGGACGGCTTCGCGGACTGAGGCGCTGCCGCCGGACGCCGCGCCGCCGTCGTCGTACACCGCCTTTTCCAGCGCCCGCTGGGAGGCGCTGCGGGCCGCGTACTCAATGTCCGCGGGGGAGAACCCCTCGGTGCGGTCCACCAGCAGCTCGACATCGACGTCGTCCACCACGGTGGCAGGGATGAAGCGCTGCCACATGGCCTCGCGGGCCTGGCGGTCCGGCAGGCCGATCGGGATGACGTAGTCGAAGCGGCCGTGGCGCAGGAATGCGGAGTCCAGGGCGCGGATGAAGTTGGTGGCGCAGACCAGAAGCCGGCCGGGCTGTTCGCGGAAGGCCGGGATGATCTTGAGCAGTTCGTTGGTGACGCCCTGCAGGGGCGACGGCGGTTCGCCGGAGCGCTGGGAGGCGATCTCCTCCACCTCATCGATGAACACGACCGCGTGCTCGAGTTCGGCGATCTCCAGGAAGGTCTCGCGCAGCGCCCCGGCCAGCCCCTTGGGGTCTGAGGCCAGCCGGGAGGGGAAGACCTCCACGAACGGCCACTCCAGCCTGGAGGCGATGGCCTTGGCGAAGGTCGTCTTGCCCGTACCGGGCGGGCCGAAGAGGACCACCGCCCGGGGCGGCACCACCCCGTATTCGTCGGCGAGGTCGGCCTCGGCGAGGGGAAGGACCAGCCGGCGTTCCAGCAGTTCCTTCTCGTTGCGCATGCCCGCCACGTTTTCCCAGAGGTCGCGGGCCAGGATCCGGCCGCCGAGCTGGCTGAGCGGCTCGAGTTCCTGGCGCTGGACCGGGATTTTCCGCTCAAAGTAGCGCAGGTTCTTCTTCAGGGCGAAGCCGCGGCTCAGGAAGGCCTCCACCCGGGTTTCGGATTCGGGCATCAGGGCCGAGAGCTTGTTGAGCCCGTGCGGGGCCATCCGGTTCTCGACTGAGGCCAGCAGCGAGGTGCCGATGCCGCGGCCCCGGTAATCGGGCAGGGTGGCCAGGAAAACGATCCAGCCCTGGTCGTGGGCGGCGCGTCCGACGGCGGCGCCCACCACCTGCTCGCCCTGCACCGCGACGACGGCGTGGTCCTTTTCGCAGGAGGCGAGCACCTCGGAGAGGGCGTAGACCGGCTCGACGTTGGTGGCCTTGAGGGATTCCCAGAGGTGCAGGATCCCGTCAAGATCGGCCGAATGGAAATCCCTGATCCGCCAATTGGTCATGAGCTGTCTCCCGGGTGGTTCGTCGCTGAGCCATGTTGAGTCTGTCCGCTGAGCATATGCGAACCACGTGCAGGAGAGGTTGCGGGGACGTTGCGTTACGCGGACCCGGACTGCCGGGATGTTACTCCGAATCCCCGCCGGTCCCACGCACGGGTCGGTTGGCCACGAGCGGATACGGGCCGGTGAACCCGTCGCGGACGGCGGCGATCTCCAGGATGCGGTGCCGGCAGAGGCGCCAGCCGAGCATCAGCAACGGGATGATGACCGCGAGGGAGGCGATGGTCCACGTTCCGACTGGCGAGTCGAAGGCCATGAGGACCAGCACCGCCAGGAGGAAGGCCAGGGTGATCCAGCCCGTGACGGGTGCGCCCGGCATACGGAACGCGGGCCGGAGCAGTTCTCCGCGGGCTGCGAGCCGGGCGAGCTGCATCTGGCACAGGACGATCATGGCCCAGGTGCTGATGATGCCGAGCGATGCGACGTTCAGGACGATCTCGAAGGCCTCGGCCGGGACCACGGCGTTCAGGATCACGCCCAGGACAGCCACTGCGGCAGTGAGGGCGATGCCGCCGTAGGGGACACCGGACTTATTCATCCGGCCGGCGAATTTCGGCGCGGAACCGGAAATGGACATCGAGCGCATGATCCGGCCGGTGGAGTAAAGGCCTGCGTTGAGCGAGGACAGCGCCGCGGTAAGGACCACGAGGTTCATGATGGCGTCCACGCCGTCGACCCCGATGGAGCCGAAGAATGTCACGAAGGGGCTTTCGCCGGCCTTGTAGGAGCTGTAGGGCAGCAGCAGGGAGAGCAGCACGAGCGAGCCGACGTAAAACACAGCGATGCGCACGATCACCGTGTTGATGGCCCGCGGCATGATCTTTTCGGGGTTTTCGGTCTCGCCGGCGGCGGTGCCGATCAGTTCGATCGAGGCGTAGGCGAACACGACGCCCTGCATCACCACGATGGCCGGCAGCAGGCCATTGGGGAACATGCCGCCGTTGTCAGCGATGAGGCTGAAGCCGACCTCCTGCCCGGCCACGGGCGTGCCGAAGATGACGAAGTAGATGCCGACGAGCAGGAAGGACACGAGCGCCACGACCTTGATGAGCGCGAACCAGAATTCCAGCTCGCCGAACACCTTGACGCTGATCAGGTTCAGGCCCAGGACCAGGATCAGGGCCGCCAGCGCCCAGGTCCACTGCGGCACGTCCGCGATGGGCGCCCAGTATTTCTTGAAGAAGTTCATGTACAGCGCGACGGCGGTGATGTCCACGATCGCGGTCATGGCCCAGTTCAGCCAGTACAGCCAGCCGGTGACGAACGCGGCCTTCTCGCCGAAGAATTCGCGGGCGTAGGACACGAACGAGCCGGACGAGGGCCGGTGCATCACGAGTTCGCCGAGCGCGCGCAGGATCATGAAGGCGAAGAACCCGCAGACGGCATAGCTGATGATCAGGGCCGGACCGGCGGTGGCGAGCCGGCCGCCGGCGCCCATGAACAGGCCGGTGCCGATGGCGCCGCCGATCGCGATCATCTGGACCTGCCGGGGTTTCAGGCCTTTGTGGTAGCCCTGGTCCTCGGCGTGGAGCGCAGCCCCCGAGGCGTGGGCATGCGCCGGAATGGTGTGGTCGGTGACGGCGGATTGTGGCTGGGTCTGCTGTTGAGCGGGCAGTTTTTGGGCGCGGGCAGTGTCAGGAGAAGTCATGGGGGTCCTTCGGGGTTCGGAGGGGCGCTACTTGCTCAGGTTGGCCAGGCGGTGCGGGCTGAGGAGCTCGGTGAGCTGCTCGTCGGTGAGCAGGCCGTGTTCGAGGACTAGTTCCGCGACGCCCTTGCCGGTGGCGAGGGCTTCCTGGGCGATGGCCGTGGCTGTGGCGTAGCCCAGCTGCGGGTTCAGGGCGGTGACGAGGCCGATGGATTGTTCCACGGTGAGGCGAAGGTGTTCGGTGTTGGCGGTGATGCCCCGGACGCAGCGGGCCGTGAGGGTGCGGCACGCGGCTTCGAGGTGGGAGATGCTCTTGTGGAGGCTGTGGACGATGATGGGTTCGAAGGCGTTGAGCTGGAGCTGGCCGGCCTCGGCGGCCATGGTGATGGTGACGTCGTTGCCGATCACCTCGTAGGCGACCTGGCTGACCACTTCCGGGATGACCGGGTTGATCTTGCCGGGCATGATCGAGGAGCCGGACTGCACSGCGGGGAGGTTGATCTCGCCGAAGCCGGCGCGCGGGCCSGAGGAGAGCAGCCGGAGGTCGTTGCAGATCTTGGARAGTTTCACRGCGACCCGYTTGAGCACRCCGGAGAGGTGCACGAAGGCGCCGACGTCCTGGGTGGCCTCGATCAGGTCCRCGGCCGTGACGAGCGGCAGGCCGGTGATTTCGGCCAGGTGCCGGCAGGCGGCCTCGGCRTATCCGGCGGGGGCGTTCAGGCCGGTGCCGATCGCGGTGGCRCCGAGGTTGATTTCGTGGATCAGCAGGTCGGCCTCGGCCAGGCGGAGCCGGTCCTCGCCGATCGTGACGGCGTAGGTGCCGAACTCCTGGCCGAGSGTCATGGGGACGGCGTCCTGGAGCTGGGTGCGGCCCATYTTSACCACCGTGCGGAACTCGAGGGCCTTTGCGGCGAAGGCGTCTTCGAGCTCGGTGAGGGCCTGGAGCAGTTCCCGGGCCGCGAAGATCGTGCCGAGCTTGACCGCGGTGGGGTAGACGTCGTTGGTGGACTGGCTGAGGTTGACGTGGTCGTTGGGGTGCAGCCGGGCGTAGTCGCCCTTCGGGTGCCCGAGGATTTCCAGGGCCCGGTTGGCGATGACCTCGTTGGCGTTCATGTTCGAGGAGGTCCCGGCGCCGCCCTGGATGACGTCGACGACGAATTGYTCGCTGAGTTTGCCGTTCATGACCTCGGTGCAGGCTTGCCCGATGGCGGCGGCACGCCCGGCGTCGAGCAGTCCGAGCTCGTGGTTGGTGCGGGCGGCGGCGAGTTTCACGGCGGCCAGGCCGCGGACCAGGTGCATGTTCGAGGACAGTGGCTGGCCGGTGATGGGGAAGTTCTCCACGGCCCGGAGGGTGTGGACGCCCCAGTAGGCGCCGGCGGGAACATCCCGGTCGCCCAGGAGGTCGTGTTCGGAGCGGAATTCTGCGCGTTCGTCGAGCGAGGTCATGGCGGTCCCTTACAGGTCTTTGGGGGCGGGGGAGATCTTGGGGTCAGCGAGGAAATCGGTGGCCTGCAGCAGCCCTACGGGCCGGCCGCCGCCCAGCACAGGTGTGGCGGCGAGGCGCGCCAAGGGGGAGGTGTCGACGTCGAGCGCGGCCAGGACCCGGACGGTGACGGGCATCCGGGCGCGGTCTCCGCCGTCGGAAACCTTCACGGCGAGGGCGCGGCCGTCCGGGAGGCCTACCAGCTGGACGCCCTCGAAGCCGTCCTTGGCGAGCAGGCCGGGGACCAGGCGCATCAGCGCGGTGACGTCCCGGTCCTCGCCCGCAACCATCTCGGGGTGGCGGCGCATGGCGCGGCCGACGGCGGCTTCCGCTTCGGCGGCGTCCGCTTCGCCGGATCCGGTCGCGGCAGCCGCGGCCAGGCGGCCAAAGGCGCGGGCCATGCCGCGCAGCGTGAGCGCGAAGAGCGGGGTGCCGCAGCCGTCAGTGGTGGTGCGCTGGGGGTCTTCACCGGTGAGGTCCGCCACGGTCTGGGCCACCAGCTGCTGCAGCGGGTGCGCCGGGTCCAGATAGCCCTGGACCGGCCAGCCGTTGATGACGCAGGTGGCCGCCATGGCGGCATGCTTTCCGGAACAGTTCTGCGTCAGTTGGGTGGCCCGGCCGCCGCCGCCGAGCCAGTCTTCGCGTTCGCGGGCGCCGTAGGGGAGATCGGTGCTGTTCTCGAGGTCCGCTGGCGTCAGGCCGTGCAGCTCCAGGATGCGCCGGGCGCCGTCACGGTGGCTGGCTGCGCCGGAATGGCTGGCGGCGGCGAGGGCGAGCAGTTCGTCCGGGAGGTCCAGCCCGGCGCGGACCATGGCGACGGCCTGCAGGGGCTTCAGGGCGGACCGCGGGTAGAACGGGGCGAGGGGCTCCCCGGCAGTGAGTAGGATCTGGCCGTCCGCTGCGGTGGCGATGACCGAGCCGTAGTGGACACTCTCGACCAGCCCGTCCCGGGTCTGGACCGCAAGCGGGACGTGCTGCGGCAGCCACTCCGGGGCGAGCGGGGTCGGGGTGTTGTCGAGGGCAGGGGAAGTCATTGCGTCCTTTGGCGGTGGCGGTTGATGCGGTTGTGGTGGCTGGTCACTGTGTTGGTGCTGGTTTTGCCGGTGCTGACCAGATTGCTTCCGGCATTGCTGACGGAACCAGGCACCAGGCGCCTGACGTCAGGCGTTGAGGATCGAGTCGAGGGCAATGCCAACGGCGTGCAGATGCTGGCTCATGGCGATGCGCGCCGTCGCCGCGTCGCCGGCTTCGATCGCGGCCAGGATGCGCCGGTGCTCCTCGTCGGACGCGTGCTGGCGGTCCGCCACCATGTTCAGGGTCTCGGACTGGTGGGCGAGGGCGTCCCGGATGTCCGCGACGACGTTCTCGAAGACCTTGTTGCGGCTGGCCCGCGCGATCAACGCGTGGAAGCTGGAGTCCAGGCCCACCCAGACTTCGGGGTCGTCCTCGCCGCTCATCGCGGCGACGATGTCGCGCAGCGTTGCCAGCTCCTCGGCCGAACGGCGTTCTGCAGCCAGTCCGGCGGCGGGAACCTCGATATGGGGACGCGCCTCCGTGAGGTCGCGGGCCGAGTATTGGCCCAGGACCAGGTCCTTTGCCACGCGGTTGGCGACGACGAACGTGCCCCGCCCGGTCTTGGTGACCGTCAAGCCCAGGGCGGTGCAGGAGCGCAGGGCCTCCCGGATCACGGAGCGGCTCACGCCGTACTGCTGGGCAAGAGTGGCCTCGGAGCTCAGCTTGGCGCCGATGCCGAGCCTGCCGGATTCGATCTCGGTGCGGAGGACGTTGAAAACGGCTTCGGCGGCACTGAGGCGAGCCAATGGCTGTCCTGCTGTCCGGCTGTCTGACAGGTTCACGCTTTAAAATATGGCAGGGATCACACCGGGGTGTCAAGTATGACGGCGGCCCCGGGGGTCCGGGGCCGCCGTCGCCGCTCGGGCCGGAGTTCCGGCGGCGGCCTACTTGCCTGGGTTTGTGTCCGGGCTGCTGGCCGGGACTACTGGACCTTGGACGGGCGGGTGCGGACCAGCGCGGTGACGCCCGCGGCCAGTCCGATCAGCCCTGCGGCCAGCCCGATCCAGCCGGCGGCGGATCCGCCGTCACTGGACATGCCCGCTGCCGCTGCCGGGGGCGCCGAGGGTGCGGTCGTCGTGGCTGCGGCGGGGACGGCTGCGCCGTGGGCGTCGGCGTCCTTGGCCGTGGTCACGAAGGAGGGTGCCGGGTGCCCGGGTTCGGCCTGGCCCTCGACCGTCTTCTCGTCCCACTTGACGACGGTTCCATCGGTGTACGTCTGGGCCGTCGGCAGCGTCACTGTGGTTCCCGCGTCCGGCAGGACGCCGACGGACAGTGAGAAGGCCTGGTACTCGTCCGGTCCGATCTGGTGGGCCTCGTCCGCGGTCCAGACCACGGAACTCGGGGCCTTGGTGACCGTGGCGCCGGCGATCGTGATCGGCTTCGGCAGGTCGCTCGTGGTGATGACGGCCTTCCAGCCCTCGACAGGCTTCACCGACACCGAAGTGAACGGGGTGTCCGTGGGCAGCGTGACTTCGAGTTTGCTGGTCTTGGCCGACTCGGACTCGCTGGGGACATTGAACGTCAGGTGGCTGTAGCCGCCCGCGGCCGGATCATCGGTGTCGACGTGGACGTGGGCGGAGGCGGCTGCTGCGCCGGCGGCGAGCAGGCCCGCGGTCATCGTGGCGGCAGCGGCGGTTTTGAGGGTACGGCGAAGGGGGGACTTCATGGCAAGGGTGCCTTTCACTAACGGATATCAGGTGGGGAGCCGTCCGGTGCGTTGTCCTTCCGGCGGTAGCAGTGGGGTGGCCACCTGCTGTCCCCGTCCATATGTGAAAGGGAATGATGTCAGGCGGCGGGCGACAGCTCCGGAGGTCCGCGCCTGGTCGGCAGGCGGAGGCCAGCCCGGGCTTTGGGGAGGACCAGGTTGACCGCGCGGGGGCGGGGGACGTGCACGGGCGCGGCGGCGGAGGGCTGGGGCAGCTGCACGAGCGGGCGCAGCCAGGAAGCAAGTCCGGACAGGGCACGCTCGCTGTGGGCGAGCAACAGTGCCGTCCCGAGCGTCGCCACCGCGTGTGCGGCGAACATGGCTCCGCCCATGTCGGCCGCCGAAACCGCCATGGAAGGGTCGGACATCGCCGGGGCAATGGCAGCCGCCGAATGGCCCGGATGGCCCGGATGACCCGCAGCCATCCGGGCCTGGAGGGCCGCGGGCGCCCCTGAGGACAAGGTGCCGAAGGACCAGTGCAGCCACAGCTGCCCTGCGCCAAGCAGGCCGGCCAGGGCCGGAAAGGACAGGCGGACGCGGGTCAGTACGGCCACGGGGACCATCGCCACGGCACACAACGCCGTCACGATCGCCGGCTCGGGCAGCCGTCCGCCGCCGGCCAGGTGGCCACCGGCTGCCAGCGCCACGATGATGGATCCGATCAGGCCGGTGCGGAACAGCCGGAAGGAAGCGCGCGTCATCGTGTGCAGTCCTTTCCGGATTCCGTGGGGTCTGGTTGTCGCTTAAGTCCCTTAAATCCTACGGGCCATTGCGAACCGTCACGCCCGCGCGCGGCTGAACCGCCCAATCTGTGGAGGCAGGGCTGCGCCAGCCGTGCAGTGATGGCGGGTGCCTTCGGTCGCCGGCAGTTGCCTCTGCCTGCCCAGTGCGCCGGTACGTACGTGCCGTTATAGCCCTGTGCAGGCATCTTGGCCCGTCCTATACTGGAAATGCCTGCAAAGCGGCACGTTCGTACCGCCATGGTTCGATCCCGCAGGGTTCGATCTCACAGGTTGGTACGCACACAGGTTCGATCCCGCAGGTTCGTACGCACGAACGCCGGACCCTCGGACGTATCTTGATCAACGGGAGGTGGCCATGGGGAACGCATTTCCGGGCGAACTCGCTGCCGAGGCCCGGGCCCGGCGCGGGTCGCTCCGTCTGAGCCAGCGTGAGCTGGCCGAACTGGCCGGAGTCTCAGAGCGCTTCGTCCGGTTCGTCGAACAGGGAAAACGCACGGTGCAGCTGGACTCCCTGCTGGCGCTCCTGGACACGCTGGGGCTGGAACTCCGGGTCCAGACCCGGACCAGCGCCGCAGCCCGTGCCCTCGCAGGCCCGGTGGCCGGCCTGCGGGCCGACGGTGAACTGCGGGACGGGCCGGAAGCCCGGCCATGAGGCACCGGATCGCGGATATCTACAAGGCCGGCGTGCTGGCGGCCCGGCTGGAGCGGCACGACGGCGGCACCAGGTTCAGCTACCTGCCGGCCTATCTGGCGTCCGGGGGCCCCGCCGTCGCGAGCTCCCTGCCGCTAACGCCGGAACCCGTACTGTCCGCGGCGGGGGCAGCCCCGCCGTATTTCACCGGGCTTCTGCCGGAGGGCCGGCGGCTGAATGCGTTGCGCCGTTCCATCAAGACCAGCGTGGATGATGAGCTGTCCTTGCTCATCGCGGCCGGTGCCAACCCGGTGGGTGACGTGCAAATCGTTGGCCATGGCGAGAAGCTGGACCCGGACGAGCACGCCGTCGAGCTTGACCCCGCAACGCCCGTGGATTTCGATGCCCTGCTGGGCGACTCCGGGCTGATCGACCCGGTGGCCCTGGCGGGGGTGCAGGACAAGCTGTCCGCTGGAATGATCTCCATGCCGGTGGCCAGCGCCGGCCGGCGCTACATCCTCAAACTCAACGCGCCCGAGTTCCCGCACGTCGTCGAAAACGAGTACGCGATGTTCCGGTACGCAGCGCGGCTGCGGATCCCTCTGAGCCGGGTCCAGCTGATCCGCGACGTCGCCGGGCGGCCCGGGTTGCTCGTGGAACGCTTCGACCGGGTGCCTTTAGCCAGTGGCACTGTAGCCGGTGGCACTGTATCCGGTGGGCCTGTCGCCGGCGCGTCGGGGCCCAAGGCGGCGGCCAGGTCGCCGCGGGCCGTGCAGCGGCTCGCCGTCGAGGACGGTGCGCAGGTGCTGGGCCTCTACCCTGCGGACAAGTACAACGTGGGATACGGGCAGGTGTGCCATGCGCTTGCGGCGTATTGCGCGGCACCGCTGCCCGCGGTGCGGAATTTGGCCCTCCAGGCGGCATTTGCGTGGCTGACGGGCAACGGCGACCTGCACGCGAAGAACGTTTCCATGGTGCAGCAGCCGGCCGGGGAGTGGTCCATCGCGCCGGTATACGACATCCCGTCCACGGTCGTCTACGGGGACAAGACACTCGCCCTGACCCTGGACGGCAAGCGCACAGGGATTTCCCGGAAGCACTTCCTGGGCTGGGCCGCGGGGATGGGGCTGACTGAACGTGCCGCCGTCCAGGTGCTGGAACTGGCGCTGAAGGCCTCGGAACCGCTGCTGGTGGACCTTCAGGCGGGCACGGCGTTCCGCTCCATGACCGACGACGGCGCCTCGCCGTTTTCAGCGATGGTCACCCGCGACTGGGTCAAGGAACTCAAACACCGGCGCAGGCTGCTGGCCGGGTGATGCCGCCGGCGCCGGCTCGGCTTGCGCCGGATGCCGTTGCCGGACGGGGTTGCGTGGAGCCTCAGAGGTGCTGGATGCCCGCCCGCTGCATGGCGTCTTTGTAGACCTCGACGTTCTTGGCGAGGAGCTCTTCCTGCTTGGCCGGAGATACCGCGAAGGCGCGGCCGCCAAGTGCGGTGGCCTTGTAGATCTTGACACCATGATTCTTCAGCGAGGAATGGTAGGTCTTCTCGAAAAGCGTCAGGAAGGAGTGGGCGTCCGCGCCGTGCGCAATTACGGCCGAGACGCGCTTGTTGATCTTGAGGAACTGGCGGAAGGGCCGGAGGCCGTCCGTCTTCTCCTGGACGTTCAGGGCCGAGGATGCCTCCGGATCGCGGATCCACGGGTAGGCGTTCCACGGCATCACATAGCGGGGGTCCAGCTCTGCGGCCTCGTAGATGGAGGTGGCGCGGCGGGCGGCTTCATCGTCGTTGAAGTGCGAGACAAAGCCCGATTCGGTGCCCTTGCCCGGGCTGATATGCAGGCTGACGATCCGGCATTCGTCCTCGTCGTGGATGGGGTCGATGTACGGGACCACGGATCCAGGCTTCTTTTCCATGAGTTCGTCACACAGCTGCGTCACGGCGGCGATGTTCGGCTCCTGCAGCAGGGTCTTCTTTTCGTCCCAGTCAATCGTCACGATTTCTCCCTCAGCACTTGGCGTCCAGAATCAGGCGGCTTCCTCCACTCTACGCTTTCGCGGCAGGGGGTGTTTCGGCCGGGACCTATTCGGCCGGGGCTGCGCGGGGGTTTGCCCTGAGTCAACGCGCCCTCTGGTGACGGCCGTGAGGCGGGCGTAGGCTTAAAGCGCCTGCAGGTAACCATCTGATGACTCCGGGTTGTTCGGGACACGGAAGTGTCCGAGCCGTCTCTTAGCGAGATCGCGAAGGTACCTGCAGGCCTGACGTCCGCCGCCGCCCAGGTGGTCGGGCGCTTTTCTTCGCCGCCGACCTGCTGGATGCGATGAAGCGTGGCGGAGCCGAGGGCAAGAGCCGCGAATCGAGTGCTTCGAATAGCGGCCTGTCGCCCGGCAACTGTGCCCCGAGGCCGAGCCAATGTTCGTTCGGGCCTGCACGGCAGCCAGCGGACTGGTCCCTATGCCGCTGCCCCAACTTTGGGCTTTCCACGCCTGAGCGTTTTGGCTTGGTGCCGGAGCTGGCGCCGATGGCGGGAGCCCGGCTGGGACCTCGGCTGGTCTGTGGCCGTTAGGCGAAGCGGCGTGCCCGGCAGGGGTGGCGCCGTGGAGTAGTAGCTGTGGCCTGTCGGTGTCGTCAGCTGGAGCGTGTGGCGGGGGCCGGGGGCCGGGCGTGCTTTCCAGCCGGGGGTTTCCTTGGTGTGGTTGCAGGCTTCGCAAAGTCCGGCGGCGTTGTCCGTGGTGGTCGGGCCGCCGGTGTGCCAGGGAATGATGTGGTCCAGGTGGCGGATGGGCGCGTCGCAGTAGGGGGTGCGGCAGGTGTCGTCGCGGGCCTTGATGAAGCGGCGGTGCCCGGGTGGGAAGAGCCGGGCGCGGGAGTCCATCCCCACGAGCTCCCCGCTCCCGGGGTGGGTGTAGAGCCGCCGGAGCCAGAGGTTGAACGCGGGGTCATCGCCGCTCCCTCCGGTGCCACCCGGTCCAGGGCGACCACTGTGCCCCGGACCGCCGGACTGGCCGTCACCGTTTCTGTCCGTGTTTCTGTCCGTGTTTGGGGCCGCGGCGCCGGGTGCAGGGGGACCACTGTATCCCGGGGGACGGCCGGGTCCGGGGGGACGGCCGCCTTCACCTCTGTGTGCACCCCTTGTGCCGTTGATGAGGGTGCGGGCCCAGCCGGCGGGGACGGTCCCGTAGCCGGGCAGGACGGCCGGTTCGGAGTCTCCCTGGAAGAGGGTGCGGTCGGTGATGACGAGCTGGATTTCGACGCCGGTGATCCCGCCCGGGGTGCCGGTGGTGCGTTCGACCAGGGCATCGGCCATGAGCTGCCCGCGGCCCCTCGGGTCCCCGGCGGCGCGGAGGGTGTCGGCGTGCCCGTTCAGCGCCTTGTAGACGGCGACGCCGGCGGTCACGGGCAGCAGGGCGGTCAGGCAGGTCATCGCATCGGGGGCCGGGCGGAGGCTGACGTGCCGCTCGGTGGCGGCGTGGGCGGCGCGTTCGGTGACGGAGCGGGGGTCACGCCGGTACGCGGCGGTGCGGGCCGCGGCGACCAGGGACCGGTCACCGGCCCCGGCGAACGTCCCGGCGTCGGGCGCCAATTCCTCGTCGACGGCGGCCCGGTCGGCGGCGGTCAGGCAGGCGGTTTCGCGTACGAGCAGGGTGGCGCGCCATTCGTTCAGCTGCCCGGTTTCCAGGGCGGTGAGGGTGTGCGGCATCTCGGTGATCAGGGCTTTGGCCAGGCCCAGGAGCCGGCCGCCCCTGGCGGGGGATTCGTGCCGGGCCAGGGCGATCTGCGCGCCGACACCGGCGCCAAGCCTCTCGGCCGGGACCCCGAGCCGGGCTTGTTCGCGGCGCTGGAGCAGGTCGAAGGCCACGGCGAGCCGGGCCTGTTCCGCGGACGCGGCGGATTTCCAGTCTTCCAGTTCCCGGAGCCGGTCAATGATCCCGGCACTGTCCGTGGGCGGACAGCCTAAGCCCATCGGTCCGGCGGCCACTCGGCCCGCCAAGGCCGCCTCTGCGGTGCCCGGAATGGCGGCGGAATCGCCCGCGGCGCGACTGAAGCCACCGTCGCCGTATCCTGCCGGAGCCACTTCGGGCCCCTGATTGCCGTCCATGAATCCAGTGTTTCAGAGACCCCCGACAATAACGCGCCTGTACTCCTCAGCCGAAGCTAGGCGTCACGGATTGCCGGCGGACTCAGCGGTTGCGGTAGTAGTCCTTCCAGACCAGGCGATGGAGGGGGATCACCCGCGGCAGCGACCGTAGTCCGGGGATGAACGGCAGCAGGGCCAGCAACGCCGTCAGCACGAACATCGTGACGACTACGAGGGCATCGGCATTAGGCGCGGACTTGAACGGTTCCACTTGGTAAAGGAGCGAGAAGAGCCACAACCAGGACTGCCCAGGCGTATCGCCGGTTTCGTTCATCACGCCCCACTGATCCCCGGAGAGGTGTTGGCTGGCCGCAAGATCCGGGAAGTAGCCGCCGTCGCCCAAAAAGAGGAGGCCGCGCGTGTAGTCCATGTTGTAGAAGTTTCCGCCGCTTTGCAGCACGCCGTCCAGACTGCCTTGGCGCGCCATCTCCAGCAGCGCTCCGGTCAGTGCAGGGACCGGGCCATAGTCGCCGTCGCCCACCTGGGCCGGGTCGTTATCCGGCGCAGCGGCAAGGGCGTCCGAATAGGCAGCTGCCCAGGCTGAGCGCTGCTGATCCGTGGCGGCCGTCCAGCTCGCCAGCTCTGCCGGCGGCGACGGCAGCGACGCCAGCGGGGCGATCACGAAGTCATTGGCGGTATCAACCGGGAGGCGGACGCCGGAGAGGCTTTGAAGGTCCACGGGGCCGATGTTCTGCGTCGCGTCCGGGGTCGAGTTGTAGGGCGGCCCGTATCCGGCAGTATCGCTGGTGCCGGCCAGTTCCTTTGCAGCGGTGCCAACGAAATCCGCCGGGGCGGCCGTGGCCCACGCCTTGGGGCTCACGCTGGGCTCATCAGGGGACCCGAAGATGGCGGACACACCGAGCACGAGCAGGCCGACCACCACAACGCCGATGATCAGTTCCTTGATGAGGTCATACTCGCGGACGCTGCCCGTCCAGGGCCGGCTGGCAACGTCGTCTGCCTTCCGCCAGGAGGTACTGCTGTTTTTTCTGGTCATTGCACTGCGCCCCCGGATTCTGTGCCCCTGGGTTCGGTGGCCTCCGGAGGTTCGGTGGCCTCCGGAGGTTCGGTGGCCTCCGGGCGGTTGTGAAGCAGCTGGGCGTCGGACTCCGCGGCATCCAGTGGAGGTGCAACGCCGTGGACCCGGACCAGCAGGACGTGCAGGACCACCACGGCGCCCACGGCCAAGGGCAGCAGCGTGACGTGCCAGGTGAAGAGCTGACCGACGTTGGCCACATTGAACCAAGCGCCTACGCCGACTGCGTTCAGCGCATCCTTCGCTTCAAAGGCAATCCACTGCGAATCGAAGTTCGTCTGGAGCAGATACCCGGTGAAGGCCGCCACGATGGAAACGACAAAGGAGATCACGCCGGTGATCCAGGTCAGCACCCGGCCCCCGCGCCAGGCCGCCATCCAGAATTTCAGCCACAGGTGCACCACCATGAAGATGAAGAAGAACTCCACGCTCCACAAATGCGTGCTGTTGACGAAACTCCCCAGCGAGGACACGTGATACCACTGGGGTCCGTTCAGTCCCAGCACGATCCCGGAAACGATGATCCACAGCAGGGACGCGATGGCCCCCATGCCGAATACGTACGCCCAGGATGCCACGAAGCTTGGCTGGTCCTCGGGCAAGAGTTTGTCCGGCGGAAGCTTCCTCAGGAGCCACCGGCGGGCCCTGCCGGTCAAGGTGCGGGCGTCTGTTTCATCGACCTGCGCACCGTGTCCCGGTGTTGCGGGGGCAGTCATTTCCGCCGCTTCCCTCCGGGAAAAGGCAGGACCAAGGCCAGGATGAACAAGATGATCATCACGACGATCACGATCAGGTTTCCGGATTGGATGGTGAAGCCGTCCCAGCCAAAATATGTTCCATCACCAACCATGCCAACGCTTGCCACGAGCCATCCAGACATGAGCTGCTCGATTCTTTTTAGGATGCCGGTTCAACTCCACCACTGTCACGTATCCGCAGACAGGGTCTTCTGCCCCGTTTAGGCGCCCTTCCGGGACCCCGTGTTGCTGTGCTGCGGTGGATTAGGCTGGAGCCGTGACCCGCCTCATTCTTGCCTCCCAGTCCCCCGCCCGCACCAAGCTGCTCCACAACGCCGGCATCGCCCACGAGGTCCTCGTCTCGGACGTGGATGAGGACGCCGTGCAGGCCCGCTACGGCGTGACGGATCCGCATGACACGGCCCTGTTGCTTGCCCGGGCCAAGGCAGAGGCCGTCGCGTCCCTGCCCGAGGCGGACGGCGCAATCGTGATCGGCTGCGACTCGGTCTTCGAGTTCGACGGCGAGGCCCACGGAAAGCCCTACACGGCCGACGTCGCCCGGGAGCGTATGCTCCGCATGAGCGGCAGCATGGGCGTCCTGCACACCGGCCACTGGCTCGTGGACTGCCGCGACACGGCCGTCGCAGACGCTGACACAGACGCAGACACCGACGGCGACGACGGCGCGCGCGGCACCGGCGCCACCCTGGGCTCCGTGTCCTCGGCCGAGGTGCACTTCATGGAGATGAGCGCCGGGGAAATCGAGACCTACATCGCCACCGGCGAGCCGCTGCAGTGCGCCGGCTCCTTCACGATCGACGGCTACGGCGGGGCATTCATCCGCAAGGTCGACGGCGATCCCCACACCGTCGTCGGGCTCTCCATCTCCACCCTGCGTGCCCTGCTCGGCCAGGCGAATGTGGGCATCACCGAGCTCTGGACCGGCGGGGCTGTGGACCCGGCGGACGTCCGCGCCGAGTAACGACGGAATGCGTGGCGGAGTGAGCCAATTCGCCGCCCTTTGTGGCAACCCTACAAAGGAAGGGCCGTATACGCGCGGAATCCGCAAGTAATATCGGCGGAACCCTCAAAACCGCGCTAGGCTCCCTGAAGGAAAGAAGGAGACGCCTTGTCAGCAAATTCGGAGCAGTCCGCACCCACCGTGCCGGGATCAACGCAGTCATCTACAGCCGCGGGCATCCGCCGGCTGACCAAGGTGCTGATCGCCAACCGCGGAGAAATTGCGGTGCGCATCATCCGCGCCGCCCGCGATGAAGGCATCGCCTCGGTGGCTGTCTACGCGGACCCCGATCGCGACGCGCTGCACGCCCGGCTCGCGGACGAGGCCTACGCGCTCGGTGGCAACACCGCCGCGGAGTCCTACTTGGTGATGGACAAGATCATCGACGTCGCCCGCCAGTCCGGCGCGGACGCCATCCACCCCGGGTACGGGTTCCTGGCCGAGAACGCCGAGTTCGCCGCCAAGGTGATCGATGCCGGCATTACGTGGATCGGCCCCTCCCCCGAAGCGATCTCTGCCCTGGGCGACAAGGTCCAGGCCCGCCACATTGCCGAGAAGGTTGGCGCCCCGCAGGTCCCCGGCACCGCCGACCCGGTCGAATCCGCCGAGGAAATCCTCGACTTCGTGGACAAGTTCGGCCTGCCCGTCGCCATCAAGGCGGCCTTCGGCGGCGGCGGACGCGGCATCAAGGTGGCCCGCACCCGCGAAGAAATCCCCGAACTCTTCGAATCCGCCGTGCGCGAGGCCACCGCCGCCTTCGGCCGCGGCGAGTGCTTCATTGAGCGCTTCCTGGACGCCCCGCGCCACGTCGAGACCCAGTGCCTGGCCGACGCCCACGGCAACGTCGTGGTGGTCTCCACCCGCGACTGCTCGCTCCAGCGCCGGAACCAGAAACTCGTCGAGGAAGCCCCGGCCCCGTTCCTCACCGAGGAACAGAACCGCCGGCTCTACGAATCCTCCAAGGCCATCCTCAAGGAGGCGGGCTACCTCGGCGCAGGCACCTGCGAATTCCTCGTCGGCCAGGACGGCACCATCTCCTTCCTCGAGGTCAACACCCGCCTTCAGGTGGAACACTGCGTCTCCGAGGAAGTCACCGGGATCGACCTCGTCCGCGAACAGTTCCGGCTGGCCCGCGGCGAGGAGCTCGGCTACGGCGACCCGGAAGTCCGCGGCCACTCGATCGAATTCCGCATCACCGGCGAGGACCCGGGCCGGAACTTCATGCCCGCCCCCGGCACCATCACGGTACTGAAAAACCCCACCGGTCCCGGTATCCGCGTCGATTCCGGCGTGGAGCAGGGCGATGTCATCAGCGGCAACTTCGACTCCATGCTCTCGAAGCTGATCGTCACCGGCGCCACCCGCGCCCAGGCCCTGCAGCGCTCCCGGCGGGCACTGGAGGAAATGGTGGTGGAGGGCATCCCCACCGTCATCCCGTTCGACCTCGCGGTGGTTTCCAATCCCGATTTCGCACCGGCCGAAGGCCCCTTCAAGGTCCACACCCGCTGGATCGAGACGGCCTTCGTCAATGACATTCCGGCCTGGACCCCGACCGGCACCGAGGCTGAAGCGGCCGACGCCGGTGACCGCCAGCGCGTCGTCGTCGAGGTCGGCGGCAAGCGCCTGGAAGTCGTGCTGCCGGCGTCGCTGGGCTCAGTCGGCAACGCCGCAGGCGCAAAGCCGGCCAAGGCCAAGAAGCGCTCCCGGGGTGGCGGCGCACCCGCGGCCGCGAGCGGCAACGCCCTGACCTCCCCCATGCAGGGGACCATCGTGAAGGTGGCCGTCGCCGAGGGTGACACGGTCGCCGAGGGCGATCTCGTCGTCGTGCTCGAGGCGATGAAGATGGAACAGCCGCTCACCGCCCACCGCGCCGGCATCGTCATCGGCCTCGCCGCAGCGGCCGGCGAGACCGTGTCCGCCGGCGCCATCATCGCCATGATCGAGGACGGCGCCGCAGAGTAAGCGGCACACGGTACGGCGACGGCGGACGGCCGGCGCCGCTGCCGGTTGCGGGCGCGCCTCTGGCGCGTCCGCAACCGGCCAGTAGAGACTTGGAGTGTGAAGCCATTCCTGCTCCTCGCCTCGCGCGCGGAGGACACCGCCGCCGAGGACGAATACCGCGCCTACCTTCGCTACTGCGGACTCCGGCCCGAGCAGCTCCACCGCATCCGGATGGAAGCCGCCCCGCTGCCAACGCTTGAGTTGTCCGACTATTCGGGCGTCATTGTGGGCGGCAGTCCCTTTACGTCCAGCGACCCGGCCGAGCACAAGAGCGCCACCCAGCACCGGGTGGAGCGCGAACTCGCCGGGCTGCTGGACAGGATCGTGGCCGAGGACTTCCCGTTCCTCGGCGCCTGCTACGGCGTCGGCACCCTCGGACTGCACCAGGGCGCCGTGATCGACCGGACGTACGGTGAAGGGCTCGGCGGCGTCACCATCAAACTGACGGCGGAGGGGCTGCAGGATCCCCTCCTGCGCGGGCTGCCGGAGAGCTTTACGGCGTTCACCGGCCACAAGGAAGCCTGCACCGTCCTGCCCTCCCATGCGGTGCTGCTGGCCAGCTCGGCCGCCTGCCCGGTGCACATGTTCCGGATCAAGACCAACCTGTACGCGACGCAGTTCCACCCCGAGCTCGATGCTGAAGGGCTCGTCACCAGGATCGATATCTACCGCCATGCCGGCTACTTCCCGCCGGAATCGGCCGAAATGCTCATGGATGACGCCCGGCAGTTCACTGCGACAGAACCGATGAAGATCCTGCGGAACTTTGTGGAGCGCTACGCGAGCTGAGCCCCGCCAACGCTGAAGCCTGGCCCCGCAGCCCCGCAAAACGCAGAAGCCCGGTGTGTTCAATGAACACACCGGGCTTCCTCTGTCAGGAAAGAGGGCCGGACGTCAGGCTACGTTGTTGGTGTAGTCGAGGTCCCGGGTTTCCTTGCTCACGAACAGGGCGATCAGCGTCAGCACCGCCATGGCGGCGAGGTAGACACCCACCAGCACGGTGCTGCCACCGGCCAGTTCCCAGAGCCAGACGGCGATGAACGGAGCCACGGCAGCGCCCAGGATGCTGGAGACGTTGTAGCTGATGGCGGAGCCGGTGTAGCGGACATTGCCCGGGAACAACTCCGGCAGGAGCGCACCCATGGGACCGAACGTCAGGCCCATGAGCGAGAAGCCGATGATCAGCAATGCCATGGCGCCCACGAATCCGGCGCTGAACAGCGGAACGAACAGCAGGCCGAAGGCGAGGATGCCGAAAGTTACAACAATCAGCATCTTGCGGCGGCCGAATTTTTCGGCCAGCGGGCCGGAGACCAGCGTGAAGATACCGAAGAATACGACACCGGCGATCAGCATCCAGAGGAAATCGTTCCGGCTGTAGCCCAGGCCCGGGACGAACGCAGCGGCAGCGGCCTCGGTCATCGGCTTGCCGGCCTTTTCGGCGGCGGCCTTCGCCGTGTCCAGGCTGGACGCCCGGGTGCCGTAGGTCAGCGTGAACGTGGTCATCAGGTAGAAGAGCACGTAGGTGGCGAGCATGATGAACGTGCCCAGGATCAGCGGGCGCCAGCTGGTCTTGAAGACCCGTGCCAGCGGCAGCTTGGCAACCTCATTGGATTCGAGGACCTTGGTGAAAGCGGGGGTTTCGATCAGCTTGAGCCGAACATAGAGGCCGATGATGACCATGACGGCACTAAGCAGGAACGGCACCCGCCAACCCCATTCCATGAAGGCCTCCGGCGTCAGGGTGTAGCTGAAGACCAGGAAGATCACGTTGGCGATGATGAAGCCGATCGGGGCCCCCAGTTGCGGGAACGTGCCGTAGATGGCCCGCTTGTTCGACGGGGCGTTTTCGGTCGCCAGCAGCGCCGCACCGCTCCATTCGCCGCCGAGGGCCAGGCCCTGGCAGAAGCGCAGGACCACGAGGAGTGCCGGGGCCAGGAAGGTCCAGCCAGGGACGGTTGCCGTCGGCAGGCAGCCGATCAGGAAGGTGGCAATGCCCATGGTCAGCAGCGAGGCCACGAGCGTGCCCTTGCGGCCGAACTTGTCACCGAAGTGGCCGAAGATGACCGAGCCGAGCGGGCGGGCGATGAAGGCGACGCCGAACACGGCGAAGGATGCCAGCAGCTGGGTCGTCTCGTTCTGCCCGGGGAAGAAGAGCTTCGGGAAAACGAGCACGGCCGCAGTGGCGTAAACGTAGAAGTCATAGAACTCGACGGTGGTACCGATCAGACTGGCGACAATCACGCGGCCGCGCGAATTCACCTGCTTGGTGGACCCATGCTCCGCGGAGGTGGCAGTGGATGACATGTAGTAACGCTTTCATGAAGACCGGTCGGATATTTCCCCAAGAGCCCGATGCCCGGGACCGCCGGCTAGGGATTCGTATACGTCTGATAATAGTTCCCACCGTCCAGTCAATGGACAAATAGTCCGCTATTTGGACTTCGTGTCGTTGTCTCACGTGGTGGTCGTCACACCTATTCTCACACCGTCATAAAAGCCCCGATAGGCAAAAGTCACAGCGCGTTAATAAACCGCGTCCGTCCCGGAAACGCGGCGTCCCTACCTTTGAAGGACATCACCCCCCCAAGGAGGTCTCCCAAGTGACTGCTGAACGCACCGCCGAAATCGGCACCGCAGAGGTCGGCGCCGCCAGTACCGGCGGCACCCTTACCCTCGACCACCGGCCCGGCCGCTGGATCGCCAACTGGGATGCGGAAAACAAGGAGCAGTGGGAGTCGGCCGGCCGCTCGATCGCCCGGCGCAACCTGAACTGGTCCATCTTCGCCGAGTTCCTGGGCTTCGTGGTCTGGCAGCTGTGGTCGATCGTGGTGGTCCAGCTTCCCTCCGCCGGCTTCAAATTCTCTACCAACGAGATCTTCTGGCTGATCTCCATGCCAAGCCTCGTCGGCGCCACGCTCCGGATCCCCTACACGTTCATGGTTCCCCGCTTCGGCGGCCGCAACTGGACCATCGTGTCCGCCCTGTTGCTGCTGATCCCCACGATCGGCCTGGGCCTGTGCGTCGCCAACCCGGCCACCCCGTTCGGCGTCATGCTGTTCGTGGCCGCGCTGGCCGGCTTCGGCGGCGGCAACTTCGCCAGCTCGATGGCGAACATCACCTTCTTCTACCCCGCACGGGAAAAGGGCTGGGCCCTGGGCCTGAACGCCGCCGGCGGAAACCTCGGTGCCGCCGTCGCACAGCTGGCCGTGCCGATCGCCATCACCCTGCTGGCAGCCGGCACCGTGAACCTGCCCGTCGCAGGGTTCATGTGGGTTCCGCTGATCCTGCTGGCAGCCTTTGGTGCCTGGAAGTACATGAACAACCTCACCAGCGCCAAGGGCGACGTCGCAGGTTCGCTGGCCGCGGTCAAAGAGCCGCACCTGTGGATCATGGCGCTGCTGTACATCGGCACCTTCGGCTCCTTCATCGGCTTCGCCGGCGTCTTCCCCAAGCTCATCAAGGACTACTTCCCGGCATTTTCCTCCATCTCCGTCGGCACCGTGGCCCTGTCCCTGGCCTTCCTCGGCCCGCTGGTCGGCTCCCTGGCCCGCCCGTACGGCGGACGCATGGCAGACCGGATGGGCGGGGCCCGCATGACCGTCGCCGCCTTCGCCGCCATGGCCGTCATCACCCTCACCATGCTCTGGACCCTGCCGCTGAAGAACTTCTGGCTCTTCCTCTTCCTGTTCCTGCTCCTCTTCACTGCCAGCGGCTTCGGAAACGGCGCCACCTACCGCATGATCCCGATCATCTTCGCCACCTCCAGCCGGGCCGCCCGCGCCGGGGCCAGCACGCACACCACCCAGCGGCTCGCGTCCTCGGCCCTCGGCCTGATCTCGGCCATCGGCGCCTACGGCGGATTCATCATCCCCCAGGTCCTCAACGCCTCCAACACCGCCAGCGGTTCCTACACCTCGGCGTTCTACGGCTTCGTGGGGGCCTACGTGCTGATGCTGGTGGTCTGCTGGTTCTGCTACATCCGCAACGCCAACCGAAATGCGATGGGACACGTCTAACATGACCAAAAGCGCCGACACGCACTGCCCTTACTGCGCTCTGCAGTGCGCCATGACGCTCACATCTCCAGCGGCTCTGACCCCGGCTGTCCAGCCGGGGTCAGACCCCGTAGACGCTGCACCGGGCCCCGCCACTACCCCAACGACCGCGCCGCTCCTGACAGTCGCCGGACGGGACTTCCCCACCAACCGCGGCGGCTTGTGCCGCAAGGGCTGGACCTCCGCCTCGTTGCTGGACCACCCGGGCCGCGTCACGGAGCCCCTACTGAAGGGCGCCGACGGCGTCCACCACCCGGTCAGCTGGGACGAGGCCCTCATGCGGATCGTCTCCGCCGTAAAGCAGGCCCGCCTCGAGCACGGGGCTGACGCCGTCGGCGTGTTTGGCGGCGGCGGCCTCACCAATGAGAAGGCCTACCAGCTGGGCAAGTTCGCCAGGCTGGCTTTGGGCACCTCACGGATCGACTACAACGGGCGGTTCTGCATGTCCTCGGCCGCCGCGGCCGGCATGCGCGCCTTCGGCCTGGACCGCGGGCTCCCGTTCCCGCTCGCGGACCTCGACACCGCCAGCACCATCCTGATGCTCGGCTCCAACGTTGCCGAGACCATGCCGCCCTTCGTCCAGCACCTCCAGGGGGCGCGCGACGCCGGCGGCCTGATCGTCGTCGACCCCCGGCGCTCCGCCACCGCCGCCTTCACCTCCGACGGCGGCGGGCTGCACCTGCAGCCGTTGCCCGGCACCGACCTCGCCCTGCTCCTGGGCATCTCCCACGCGGTGATCCACGAGGGCCTCGCCGACGCGGGATTCATCGCGGACCGGACCACGGGTTATGACGCCGCGGTCCGCAGCGTCGCCAGCTTCTGGCCCGAACGGGTCCAGTCGATCACCGGCGTCCCCGCCGGGCTGATCCGTGAAACCGCCCGGCGGCTGGCCGACGGCGCCGGCAAGGGCGGCAGCTACATCCTCACCGGCCGCGGCGTCGAACAGCACGTGGACGGCACTGACACCGCCACGGCCGCCATTAACCTCTCCCTCCTGCTTGGCCTGCCGGGCTCCGCGCGCAGCGGCTACGGCACGCTCACCGGCCAGGGCAACGGCCAGGGCGGCCGCGAACACGGCCAGAAGGCGGACCAGCTCCCCGGCTACCGGAAGATCACCGATCCCGCCGCCCGCGCCCACATGGCCAGGGTCTGGGGCGTGCCCGAACCCCTGATTCCCGGCCCCGGCCTTCCCGCCATCGAACTCCTCAAGTCGCTGGGACAGCCAAACGGCGTCCGCTGCCTCTTCGTGCACGGCGCCAACGTGGCGGTGTCCGCGCCGGATGCGAATGCCGTGATCGCGGGCCTGCGCAGCCTGGACTTCCTGGTGGTGTGCGACTTCTTCCTCTCCGAGACCGCCGCCGAGGCGGACCTGGTCCTGCCGGTGACCCAGTGGGCCGAAGAGGAAGGAACCCTCACCAACCTCGAGGGCCGTGTGCTCCGCCGCCGCCGGGCCCTCACTCCCCCGCCCGGTGTCCGCAGCGAGCTGTGGATCATGACCCGGCTGGCCGAAATGCTGCACGCGCCCTCCACCTTCAGCGAGGATCCGGAAACAGTGTTCGAGGAGCTCCGGCTCGCGTCCTCCGGCGGCCTGGCCGACTACTCCGGGATCGACTACGCCATGCTCGACCGCGGCGAGGCCGCCTACTGGCCCTACCCCGCCGGGAGCGCGGGCACGCCGCGGCTCTTCCTGGACGCCTTCGCCCATGCGGGCGGCCGGGCAGTGTTCACGCCGGTGACGCCCCGGCGTCGTTCTTCTTCTGCGGGCGTCCCGTCCGCGGCGGACCGCCGGGCGGACCAGCGGGACGACCGAGCCGGCGACGATCGTCCCGGCACGCCGATGACCCTCATTACCGGCCGCCTGATGGAGCACTACCAGTCCGGCGCGCAGACCCGCCGGGTGGCAGCCCTGGCCGAGGCACAGCCGGAGGCGCGGCTCCAGCTCCACCCCGCCGCGGCTGCCGCCCAGGGCATCGCCGACGGCGACTACGTCTCGATTTCCAACGAACGCGGCGTGGTCAGCTGCCGCGCCGAGCTGACCACAGATATCCGCCCGGAGACGGTGTTCCTGCCGTTCCACTTCCCGGAGCTCGAGAGCGCCAACCGGCTCACGGAGGCGGCCACGGACCCCATTTCCGGGATGCCCGAGTTCAAGACCAGCAAAGTGTGGATCCGCCCGGCAGCTTCCCTGGATGCCCTGGCCGGCAAGCACAGCGGCGTTCCAGCCCGCGTTCTTCAAGCAGAGGAGACCTCATGACTGAGCGGATTGTGGTGGTGGGCTTCGGGCCCGTCGCCGCGAGGCTGATCGACGAGCTGCTGCCGGCCGTGCGCAGCGGCATCGCACACCTGACCGTGGTCGGCGAAGAGTCCGAGGCGGCGTACAACCGAGTGCTGGTGGCGGATCTTGGCGTCGGCCGGACGACGCCGGCCGCGCTCGCCCTCGCGGACGCGGCGGCACTGGTGGCCGACGGCGTCGATGTCCGGCTGGGCGTCCGCGTCCGCCGCGTGGACCGCGCCCGGCAGCAGGTCTTGTTGAGCGACGGCACCTCCCCCGGCTACGAGCGGCTCGTCTTCGCCACCGGTTCACGGCCGGTCATCCCCAACCTGACCGGGCTCAATCCGGACCCGGCCGCGCCGGTGCTGCCGCCGGGCGTGACCGCCCTGCGCGATCTCCGCGACGCGTCCGTGCTGCACTCTGCCGTGGCCGGCGGCAAGCGCGTGGTGGTCCTGGGCGGCGGTGTGCTGGGCCTGGAGACGGCCCTCGCCGCGGCCGAGGAAGGCGCCACGGTGACCGTGGTGCACAACGGCCCGCATCCCTTGGGCCGGAACATCGACCGCGGCGGCGGCGCCGTGCTCGCGGCGTCCCTGCGGAACTGCGGCGTGCGGGTGGCCGGCAACGCCCGCTCGGTCGGCGTCGAACACAACGCGCCCGACGGCGGTTTCTCCGCCTTGTTGCTGGATGACGGCTCCGCGATCGACGGCGACCTCCTGGTCCTCTCCTGCGGTGTCCGGCCGCGGACCGAACTGGCGGAGGGCTGCGGGCTCTCCACCGGTGCCGGGATCCTGGTGGACCACAAGCTCCGCGCCCACCACGAGCCCCACATCTTCGCGATCGGCGACTGCGCCGAGGTCCGCTGCCCGGACCCCGAATGCGTTCAGTGCCGGACTGCGAGGGGACCCTCCGGGCTGGTCGGCCCGGGCTGGCGGCAGGCCGAATGGCTCGCCGACTATCTGACCCTGCTGGCGTCCGGGCCCGAGGCGGAGGCCGAAGCTTTGCCGTCCCTGCCGGCGGAACTGCCGGGCGTGATCGTGCTCAAGGCCCGCGGCATGAACATGGCCGTGGCCGGGGACGTGTCCGCAGATCCCTGGGACGAGGAAGCCTTGAACTCAGGGGCCGTGAACGGCCGGCCCCGGCTGCAGATCGCCCAGTGGGCCGATCCCGAGCACGGCCGCTACGTCAAGATGACCACCCGCGCCGGCGTGCTGGAAGGGCTCGTGGCCGTGGGCATGCCGCGAACCTCGGCCGAGCTGGTGCAGCTCTTCGAACGCGGCGCGGAACTGCCCGCCGACAGGTCACTGCTGCTGCGCCTGGACGGGCCGGACCAGATCGCTTCCGCGGGTGCCGCCGACCCCGCCCGGACCGTCTGCCGGTGCGCCGGCGTCAGCGGCACGGCGATTGCTACGGCCGTGTCCGAGGGCTGCGGAACGGTGCCCGAGGTATCGGCGTCCACCCGCGCCGGCACGGGCTGCGGCGGCTGCCACGAGGACATCAAGGGCATCATCGAGGCCCACTTTCAGGGGGCGGCTGCCTGATCATCCGGCCACTGCTGCGCCCCAACACCGACGAAGGCCGTCAGCATCTTGTGTCTGGCGTCCGCCCGACAATGCGACACATGTCGCAACGATGGCCGCGGTAGTCGATCTCGGCGATGATGGTCCGGTGAACAGCGCTGAGGAATCAATTTTAAAGATCGTGACGGTACCGGACTCCGCAGATGCTCGGTTGTTCGTCGAGTTGTCGAGCTACGGGGCGGATCTTGCTGAAGCTCGCCATGCGCTCGATCTCGCGATCAAGTCCCGTGGGGAGGGCTCTCAGCTCGAGGACGCGGGCGCCTATCTGATCGCCTTCGCCGTCGTCGCATACTGCCGCACCTACTTCCACTCGAACGTGCGCAAGCCACTGACCGACCACATCGCCATCCCCGATGAGCTCTTAGACATTCACCAGCTGGTGGGGGCATTCAGGAACACCACGATTGCGCACTCGCAATCAAACGTGGCGACAACTTTTCCGGTGGGTGTCCTCGATGCCTCAACCCTTCGAGTGCGGGATGTGTCGGCAATGACCGCGTCGCAGACGCTGCCGCCTCCGCTCGTGGAGCTTTTCCGCGAACTCGTCGAAACAGTGGACGATCGCCTCTTCGAGGTGACCGAGGCAGTCCGGCAGAGGCTGGCCGAGCAGTTGAGCAGGGCCGACCTTGCGAGGATGGTTGACGAGGGCGGCCAGCTAAAGATAGTCGACGCCACGGACGAGGACTTCACCCCACGAACGAGGCGGCGTCCTTATCCCGCCTCACACACGTGGTACTGGTCGGCAACGTCGCAGACGGGCGACTGACTCCGCGTGCGCAACAACAATGTTGCCGGTACCAGGTGTGGGTCGTACGTTTACCACCTACAGCTAATCGGGCGTGTGGTCGGCAAGGTCGAACAAGCCTGAGGCCCAGTTCAGAAACGTTGCCCGCGTATCGGTGAACGGGCAGCCGTGTTGGGCGTGGCGGCGAACTATATCCGCGGGGTTTCCGCCATCGGTGCCCGCGAGGCACAGCTGGACCGGGCCATGGTTCCGGCGCCCCGGAATACGCTCTCCGCCGGACACCGATGCGGCCCCGCTACCCCTTTTAGACCCCGGGCCGGCGGGGTTTACTGCGCTGCGTTGTCGAAATTCTTCTGCCACTGGGCATGCTCGCGGGCGGCATCCAGCCGGCGGCTGGCAGTCCACCTGGGCAGATAGTCGGGCCGTGGCAACTCGAGGGCAGGCCTGGGCTTGGCCGCTGGCCGGGTCTGGATGGACTTGGCAACAGGGCGAGCCTGGACGGGCCTGGCCACAGGCCGGGTCTGAACGTGCTCCCGGCGGTAGTTCGGCTTGGGGTCGGCGATCGTCCAATTGATCAAGGTGCGCATGATCAGCACGAGCACCCACAGGCCGATCCCAGCCACGATGTATTGCCAAAACAAGACCAGCAGCAAAATGGCTACTAGCACGAATAGGAACATGACGCCATTATGCATTTTCGACGCACCAGGAGGTAGAGGTCTTTTTTCCTGATCGCCCCGCAGGTGAGTTGTCGTCCTCATGGTCATCACAATGTCGGGCCGGATGATGAGAAGGAACTGAGGAGAGGCCCGACCACCGTGAGTGCTCTGGCGTGGACCCTCCGCTTGGGGTACGCCGCCTACCAAACCACACCGGAACGAACACATACAGGGCAGCCCGGACATAGTCAGCGTGGGAATATCGATCGCTACTTCGAAGCGGTCATGCTCTACCAATGCAATCCCCGTCCTGGTCTTGACGTCGTGCGTGAATTGGGGAGCCCGGACCTTGTTGAAACGCAGTGCACCAACCTCCCGCCAGCTGTAACCGCACGTCGGGCAAGTCCGAGTCCGAGTCCGGCCATTGTCAGTCAGACGCACGCTTGCGACACTTGGGGGCTTAGAAGGACGAAGGTCTCACCTGTTTTCCCTACCGGCGAACAGAACTCCTGTTCGTGCGACAACGGTACGGGCAGTGGCACTGCCGGTGGGAAGCGGCATGCTTCGTTATCCGGCGCTACTTGGATTAAACTGGGGGCATTAAACCCCTTCGAGGACTGGTTGCCCGTGGAGACAGTATTCTTCCTGGTCGTAATTCTCATCGCAGTGTGGATCCTGCTCGGCCTCTTGCTGAGACTCAAGAAGAGAACCCACCGCAAGGGCTCCAATTACTACGTGCCCACCTTCAAGGCCAACTTCGACACATGGGAGAGTAAATGGACCATGGACCGAAAGCTGCAGGAGAGGTGGGATAAGGCACGGTGGCAGCAGGAGTTTAACCGTCCGTAACTTTGGAGCAGGCGGTCACCATTCCCCCGAAGAGGAACATTAAAGCCGCGGATGCTGTGAAGCGCATTCATGACCGCACGGGTCACCCTGCGGACGAGGTGCATCCCATTCCCCTCTCGGTATAGTGCGTCCGGCCACCCCGGACTGCGGGGCAGGCCAAGTTGCCACATACGGTTCGGCTGTCCCACGCCATCTGGGTTGAACAATAATCGGGAAGCCCGGAGTTCAGGGCACTCAGCAACTCCACTAGCTCCGAAGCGGGCCTTTCTCCCCTTGGCACGGCCGAGGGGCGGGGCTGCAATGAACGTAGGTTCCGTTCAGCCGCAGGAGGCATCCCATGAACGTCCCGGTCATTTTGGCGCTCGGCGCGATCATTGTGTTCGCCGTCGTGATGGGCGTTGTCATGTCGCGCGAAAAGGATCCGCAACGTCGGGCGGCCGCGCTGACGCGCACGGGAGCGGCCGTCATGGCGGCGTTCACCATCATCGGGGGAATCTTCATCGGCGGCTTCGCGATGCAGGACCCGGGCGGATCATCCGGAACGCTGATCACGCTCGCCTGGGTGGTTCCGATGCTCATCCTCGCGGTCTCGGCCTGGTTCTGGCCGGCGGCAACCGCTCCCCTGCTGCTCGCCCTCGCCTCGGCCTTCATTGCCGCGTGCGTGTGGCTCGCCTTCGACCCCGCTGCCCTCAGCGCCTTCCTCAACGACAACGGCCCCCTCATCGCCGTCAGCGTTCTCGCGCTGGCGTTCCCGGCCGCAATCCTCGGCCTGAAAGTTACCGCACTGGCCGGCTGGCTGTTAGTGGGCTTGGGGGTGTTGCCGCTGTTGATCACGATCATCGGAAGGTCGGGTGCGGTCGGATCGCTGATCGCGGCCAGCCTGGTTCCCCTGGCCTGCGGGATCGCCTATCTGCTGTCCGTCCGGATGGCCAGGGCGGGTTCGACGTCGGGAACCATCCACCCCGCGGCCGCCTAAGGCTGCCGCACCGCCGCCAAACCCGGCCGCGTAACGCAAATCGGGCCGCGGGCCAACGGCGGGTAGCATCGGGGCCATGAGCGCCGACGACGACGACATCACCGAAGAACTGCTGGCCGACGCCCGGAAGCTGACCGGGTTGAGCCTGGAACTGCTTGGGCTCGACCCCCACCCGGACGACATGACAGCCGAGCAGCGGCTCCAGTTTGATCCCGAGGACCTGGCCGAAATGGCCTCCGTCTCCTCCGAAGACCGGCGCAAAGCCGTGGGCCAGACCCGTCTGCTGGCCGGACTCCTGTGGAACTCGTCCAGCATTCTGATCGACCAGTTGTTCCGCGATCTCGGAACGCTCAGCACGCTGGATGTTCTCACGCCGGCCGACATCGCCGGGACCTCCGTCCTGTCCTCGCTGCCGCCACAGTTCGCCGCCAGCTACGACGCGAAGTTCACCCAGAAGTTCATCGTGGTCGCGGCCGACGTCACCGCGTCGCTGGTCCGGGGCTGGACCGCCCCCGGCTGCCTTGCAGCGGAACTAGCCGTCCGCTGCCTGCTCGATCAGGCGGAAATCACCGAGGACATCTACGAACTGGATCTTCCGGAGGACTGGCGGGCCGACGTCGAGGAAGTCCTGTTGGAGGATGCCGACAGTGACGCGCTCTACTCCGACAACCTTGACGTTCTCGAGGACGACGCCGCAAGTCTGGATTTCGAGCAGTGGTTCATACCCTTCACCCCCGGCGACACGGTTCCGCCGTACGCCTACTCCTGAGCCCTACGGCTGGGCGGGCGGCTCGGCGAACCGGGCCAGGAAGTCCTCCGTGAAGCGCCGGACGCCGTCCCACTCGGTGTACACGTAATCACGGGACGTGTCCGTGTCCGAGGATCCTTTGTCGCTGGCGATCTTCTTCATGACGTGCTTCTTGATGAACCCGTAGTGGGTATAGAGCACGGCGCCGGCGAACAACCCGACGTGGGCGGGCCGCCAGCCCGTGTCCTGCTCGAACTTCTCCACGTAGCCCTCCGCGGTCTGCTCGTCTCCGTGTGCGGCCATGCTCACCGAAACCAGGGCCGACGGCAAGCGTTCGAGCTCACCGCGGTTCTTCTTAACGAAGTCTGCGACGTACCCCTCGTGTTTTCCCACGTGCACGGAGGCCGCCACGATCACGCCGTCATAGCCGCCCGGAAGAGGGTCCGGGGAATGCTTGAGGTCCGCCGTCTCCGCCTGGTGCCCGTTCGCCCGGACCACCTCGGCGATGTACTCCACGATCTGCGCGGTTTGTCCTTCGACGGTCCCGTAGGGGATATAGATTTTGGCCATGTGCCAAGTTGACCTCGCCCGGCTGTGACGCACTACGGCCGAAGGTCCCGCGGGCGGCGACGCACGGCCCTCTTGACGCCCGCACTCTTGACGGCGGCGGCCTACCGACATGAGATGGACGAAGGCCCGGTGCGGTTCTGTTTCGACCGGCCGGTACACAAGCAGAACCCTCGATGAAAGGACGCAACATGTCCCTGCTCGACTCCGCCCTCTGGGACGGCAAGATCTACCTCAGCGGCTGGCGGCCCGGGCGCGGCGGGACCGGTGACGCCGTCGAACCAGCCACCGGAGAAACGCTGGGCCGCTATGGCGTGGCCTCCGTGGAGGATGTCCGCGAAGCCGCCGCGGTAGCCGCGAAAGCGCAAAAGGACTGGGCCGCCCGCAACCCGGAAGACCGCGCCGCCGTGCTCCGCCGCGCGGGACAACTCTGGGAGGAACACTCGGCGGAAATCCAGGCCTGGATCGTCCGCGAATCCGGCGGCATCCCGCCCAAAGCCGGGCTGGAAACCCACATCGCGGCCAACGAATGCTACGACGCCTCCGCCCTGCCCTCACTCCCGGCTGGCGACGTGCTGACCTCAAACGAGAGCCGCTGGTCCTTCGCCCGGCGCCGGCCCGTCGGCGTCGTTTCGGTGATTGCACCCTTCAACTTCCCGCTGATCCTCTCCATCCGCGCAGTCGCCCCGGCGCTGGCCCTTGGCAACGCCGTCCTGCTCAAACCGGACCCGCGCACTGCGGTCTGTGGTGGCGTCACCTTGGTCCGGGTGTTCGAGGAGGCGGGTCTTCCGCCCGGCCTGCTCTCCCTGCTGCCCGGCGGCGCCGAGATCGGCTCGGCCGTCGTAGAGGCACCCGAGGTCCGCGTCATCGCCTTCACGGGGTCGACGGCGGCAGGGCGCAAAGTGGGCGAGGCGGCCGGCCGGCTGCTCAAGCGCGCCCACCTGGAACTCGGTGGGAACAACGCAATGATCGTGCTGCCCGGCGTCGACCTCCCCAAAGCTGTCTCCGCCGCCGCGTTTGGCTCCTTCATGCACCAGGGTCAGATCTGCATGGCGTCCGGCCGGCATATCGTGCACGAGGACATCTACGAGGACTACGTCAGCGCCCTGGCGGAAAAGGCCCGCCATCTACCGGTAGGCGACCCAAAGAGCGGAACAGTGGCGCTGGGCCCGGTAATCGACGAGAAGCAGCTCCACCGGGTGGACACGATCGTTCAGGACGCGGTGCAGGGCGGCGCGCGCCTGGCCGCCGGCGGCAGCCACGACGGCCGCTTCTACCAGCCCACCGTGCTCGCCGACCTCGACCTCGCCAGCCCTGCGTGGAAGGACGAAATCTTCGGCCCCGTGGCGCCGGTGATGAAGTTCTCCACCGTGGACGAGGCCGTGGCCCTGGCCAACGACAACGAATACGGGCTCTCCATCGGGATTCTTGGCGACGTCGGCATGGCCATGACGATCGCCGACCGGCTCGACTCCGGCAAGGTCCACATCAACGAACAGACCGTATCCGACGAGGCCAACTCGCCCTTCGGCGGGGTCAAGAACTCGGGCAACGGCTCGCGGATCGGCGGCCATCACGCCAACATGGAATCCTTCACGGAAATCCAGTGGCTGACCGTGCGGCCGGACATCGCGCCGTACCCGTTTTAGGCCGGGTAAATGCGGGAGTTCCACGCCGCAGATGGCGCGGAGCCGGACTCCGCGGGCACGATGGCCGGAGCCGGTCCGCCCGTCAGCCCGAAGTGCACCGCCCCCAGCGCCGGGCCGGCTACGGCTCCCTGTGTTCCGGCTGGTCCCGAGGATCCTTCATGCCGCTAAGTTCGAATGCCCGCCTTTCATGAGCTGAACATATCCGGGCCGCTTATCAAGCAGGCCCGGTGGTCCCATTTTCCGCAAACTACGCGCCGAACGTCCCATAAAACAGCACCCTTCCCAGTTAGGTGTTGCGACGTTGACGCGAAACCGCGGCCCCCGCACGGCGGTGCGCCCGACTGCCGAAAACGAAGAATCCCTGCCCGGATTCCCGGCCAGGGATTCTTCGCTCAGCGGAAGCGCACTAGTAGCCGGAGGGCTGGTCGAACCGCTGGCCGGCAGGGTTGGAGGGCAGAATTGTCATCACCAACAGCGCCAGGCCGCCGAGGAACGGCACCAGGACCAGCAGGATCAGCCAGGCGCTCAGGTTCACGTCGTGGAGGCGCCGTGCCAGCAGGGCAACGGACGGAACGATTGTCCCGAGCCCCCAAATGACAGCAAGGATCAAGCCGACAATGGCACCCGGTCCCGTCACGGCGGTTCCGGACGCATTAGTCGTCGTGCCGGTGCTGGTGATGATGTTGATGACTATCCCGACGATGAGGGACACCAGTGCCCACCACCAGTACTCACTGCGGCTTGCCCGGCCGGAGAAGATGGCGTATTTCTTGAAGAATCGCTGGACGGCCTGCTTGAGGGTAGCCCCATAGAGCGGCGCCCAAAGCGGAGTCTCTCCGGTCTGGGGCGGAAATGCATTCGGTTGCTGCGGATAACTCATGTAGTCCCCTTGAATGAGTGCGAATGACGAGATTCATCCTAGGGCCGCCGGCGGACATGAATGCCTGTTGGGCGGCGAGAATTTACACTGCGTTCACCCGCGCATGTGTGCGGCGCAGGAGGCTAGACCCGGATCAGTGGACGCGGAACCTCAGGCGCCGGTCAACCGTCGTGCTTAATCTCCCGGCTCGAACACCGCGGTTCCCATCATCAGGATGCCTCGCCGGGGTATCCAGAAGTCCCCCAACCTGTCCTGGACTGGCAAGGCAGTGGGTTCTCCCAAGTCGCGTCCCTTGAGCACGGCCCGGCTGTCTGCGACGAACCACATGCGCCGAGGGTGGACGGCAAATCGTTGGCCGTTGGGGGCGAGGCCAGTCAGGCCCAGGTGGCCCGCCCCGAGGAGCGGTCCGGCAACGGCACCCATGGCGCGCAGGAACGCCCGGCTGCGCCACAGCCGGTCCGGAACGGCACCGGACACCACCGTCATGAATCTGGTGATCGTCGTGGAGCGCAGCGTGAGCTGCCAGTGCAGCGCAGCGCCGCCGTCGACGTCGACGTCGACCGTGAAAGCGTGGCTGCCGCTCCACGTGAGGGAAATGCGGGAGGTTGACGCCGAATCGAGGGCGGCGCCGAAGTACCGGGGGCACGAGAGTCCTGGGGCCACGGTGCCATGCATTGACCATGCTCCGGCGGGGTCGCGGATCCAGACCGAGGTGTACCCCGGCCCGATCGATGACCCGGCGAAGCGCCGCAACGCCAGTACGTAGCCTGAACTGAACGGAACCCCGGTGACGCCGAACCCGGTGAAGGATTCTTCTTCCCCCGCGACGTCCCCCGCGGCGCCGTGCGCAGTAGAGCGCGCGGCGGCCCGCTCGGCGGCTTCAACCAGCGCCTGGGGACTCTGCATGGCATCAGCCTCCGGATTGCGGCGGGCCCGCTCTGTAACTCTACGTGCGCAATCTACATGTGGACGTGGAGCCGCCGGGCTGCTTCGGAGATGGAGCCGCTCAGGGACGGGTACACGGTGAAAGTGCTGGCGATGTCGTCGACGTGCAGCTTCTGGGTCACGGCGATCGAGATCGCGAAGATGAGCTCGGAGGCGTTCGGCCCCACCACCACCCCGCCGATCACGGTGCCGGAGCCCTTACGGGCGAAGATCTTGATGAAACCGTCGCGGTGGTTGCGCATCTTGGCGCGGGCGTTGCTGCGCAGCGACAGCTTGATGACGTCGGCCTGGTACTTGCCCGAATCAATCTCGGCCTCGGAGACGCCCACGTTCGCAATCTCGGGCGAGGTGAAGATGTTGGACGCGACCTGGTGCAGCTTAAGGGGCATGACACTGTCGCCCAGGAAGTGCGCGATCGCGATCCGGCCCTGCATCGCGGCGACGGAGGCGAGCGCCAGCACGCCGGTGCAGTCGCCCGCGGCGTAGATGTTCGGCGCAGTGGTGCGCGAGACGCCGTCGACCTTGATGTGGCCGCTCTCGGTCAGCGCGACGCCGGCTTCCTCCAGGCCGATGCCGGCCGTGTTGGGGATGGAGCCGACGCAGACCAGGCAGTGGCTGCCGGTCACCTTCGAACCGTCGCCGAGGGTGACCACGACGCCGTCGTCCGTGCGCTCGACGGTCTCGGCGCGGGCGCGGGAGAGGACCTTAAGCCCGCGGCGTTCGAAGACGCCCTCGAGGACCTCGGCGGCGTCGGTGTCCGAGCCCGGCAGCACGCGGTCGCGGCTGGAAATCAGGGTGACCTTGGAACCCAGGCCGTTGTAGGCCGAGGCGAATTCCGCGCCCGTGACGCCGGAACCCACCACGATCAGCTCTTCGGGGAGCACGTCCATGTTGTAGATCTGGGCCCAGTTGAGGATGCGCTCACCGTCCGGGCGGGCCGTGGGCAGCTCGCGCGGGTGGGCGCCGACCGCCAGCAGGATGGTGTCTGCTTCCACCGTCTCGGTGCCGTTGGCGGTGAGGACCTCGATGGTGTGGTTGTCCAGCAGCCTGCCGGAACCGATCAGGATGCGGACGTTCTGGTGTTCCAGCCCGACTTGGATGTCCTCCGACTGCTTCCGCGCCAGCCGCAGCAGGCGGTCGTTGATGTGCTTGAGGTCCGCGCGCATCGTGGGGGTGCAGTCGCCGCCGTCGAGGTCGAATTTAACCCCGAGCTCGCCGGCCTCGCCGACGCGGGTCATCAGATCTGCCGTCGCGATCAGGGTTTTGGACGGAACGACGTCGGTCAGCACCGCCGAGCCGCCGAGGCCCGCACGCTCGATGATGGTGACCTGCGCCCCCAGCGAGGCGGCGACCATGGCGGCCTCGTAGCCGCCAGGGCCTCCGCCGAGAATTGCGATGCGGGGTGAGCTGAAGTCAGGATGCGTAGTCACAATCAACCATTGTCCACCATCTGAACCGGAGCCACCAAGAATCCGGGCCGCGCGCGGGTCCGGCCGTGCATGCTGGGCAGCGGGCCCCGGCCGCGATAACTTGTACCGGTGAGTACAACAGAATTCCTGAACACGGACCCTTTCGACGCCGCCCGCGCCGCCGCCGACTACATCGCTGCAGAGACGGGCGTCGACTCCCATGACGTCGCGCTGGTCCTCGGCTCGGGCTGGGGCGACGCCGCCGAGCTCATCGGCGAGACGACCGCCACCTTGTCCGCCGCCGAAATCCCCGGCTTCTCCGCACCGTCCGTGGTGGGGCACGTGGGCACCATCCGCTCGGTCCTGACCAAAGAGGGCAAGCGCGCCCTGGTACTGGGCGCACGCACGCACTACTACGAGGGCAAGGGCGTCCGAGCCGTGGTGCACGGGGTGCGCACCGCCGCCGCGGCCGGCTGCAAGACCCTCGTGCTGACCAACGGCTGCGGCGGGCTTAACGAGAACTGGACGCCCGGCACGCCGGTGCTCATCAGCGACCACATCAACCTCACCGCCACCTCTCCGTTGGAAGGGGCAACGTTCGTGGACCTGACGGACCTGTACTCCTCCCGGATCCGCGGGCTGGCCCGCGAGGTGGACCCGTCGCTGGACGAGGGCGTCTACGCCCAGTTCACCGGCCCGCACTATGAGACGCCCGCCGAGGTGCAGTACGCCAAGCGGATCGGCGCCGACCTGGTGGGCATGTCCACGGCGCTTGAGGCGATCGCCGGCCGTCACGCCGGCATGGAGGTCTTCGGCATCTCGCTGGTGACCAACCTCGCCGCCGGGATCAGCCCCGTGCCGCTCAGCCACGGGGAAGTCCTCGAGGCCGGCGAGGCCGCCGGCCCGCGGATTTCCAAGCTGCTGGCAGACATCATCGCCAAGCTCTGATCCTGGTTCTGGGCTAGGCCCCGCGACAGGTCCTGGGCCACCCGGCTGCGGCTATTCCGCGGCCAGGTAGTCCAGGACCTTTGCTTTATCCGCCGGGAACCGCCGCTCCATCGAGTCCGCGATCCCGGCGATGCTCTGGCGGGCCAGCGCCTGCCGCCAGGCGAGTTCGGCCTGGCGCATAGTCTGGGAAATCAGGCACGTCCGCGCGAAGTTCTCCTGCCGGTCCGGTTCCGGAACATTTCCGAGGATCGCCTCGCACCGGAACGCCGGGTCCTGGCCCTCCAGCGCCAGCACGATGTCCAGCACGGTGATATTTTCGGGCCGGCGCGCCAAGAGAAAGCCGCCGCGGGGACCCGACACCGAGTCCAGGACGCCGGCGCGGACCAGCGACTGAAACTGCTTGTTGAGATAGGCCGCCGGGAGTTTGTAGAACTCTGCCAGCCGGGCACTGTTCACCGGTTCACCGGGCGGTGTCCATGCCATGTTGACGCAACTGTGCACGGCCCATTCGACACCACGGCCCATCTTCATATTCCAGACGTTACGTGTCCGGAAATTTGGGTGTCAAGGTCCCGCGAAAAGCCTCGAGATGGAACTGAAACCCGAACTCCCGATTGTCTGGGCAGGAATCGCCCACGATTGGCGATAGTTTGGTTCCATGACGTCTTCTGATGCCGAACTCGCCCGCCTCCTGAGCGATGCCCGCGATTGGGCAAGCCAGGACCCGGACCCCGCCACCGCCGCCGCACTCTCCGAACTCGTCCGCCGCGCCGACGGGGGCGTCGCCGCGGCCCGCCAGGAACTGGCCGACAGCTTCAGCGGCACCCTGCAGTTCGGCACCGCTGGACTGCGGGCAGCCCTCGGCCCGGGTCCGAACCGGATGAACCGCGTGGTGGTCCGCCGCGCCGCCGCCGGCTTCACCGCCTTCCTCACCAACGCGGTCGGGCAGGCCTCCCCCGGCACCCGGCCGCGCGCCGTCGTCGGCTATGACGCCCGTTACAACTCCGACATTTTCGCCGAGGAAACCGCGGCGATCCTCACCGCGGCGGGGGTTGAGACCTTCCTGATGCCGGCAGCGCTGCCTACCCCGCTGCTCGCCTACGCGGTGCGGGCGCTGGACTGCGACGGCGGCGTCATGGTTACCGCCAGCCACAACCCGCCGCAGGACAACGGCTACAAGGTGTACCTCGGCCGTCACGCGGTGGAGGAAAGCGGCCGCGGCGCCCAGATCGTGGCACCCTACGACGCCCTGATAGCGGCGAAGATCGACGCCGTCGGCGCCCTGGACTCGATCGTCCTGGCCGCGGACGGGTGGACCGTGCTGGAGCCCTCCATCGCGGCCGACTACCAGCGCGCCGTCGCGGCCCTGGCAGTCCCTGCGCACTTCCCGGCCCGCGGGCTGAAGATCGTCCTGACCCCCATGCACGGTGTGGGCGGGGAAACGGCCGTGGCGGTGCTGAACGCCGCCGGATTCGACGACGTCACGCTCGTCACCGAACAGGCGCAGCCGGATCCGGACTTCCCCACGGTAAACTTCCCGAACCCGGAGGAGCCCGGGGCGCTGGATCTCGCCCTCGAGGCGGCGACGCGCGAGGACGCCGACATCGTGATCGCCAACGATCCCGACGCCGACCGGGCAGCGGTGGCGGCGAAGGATCCTGATACCGGCGCGTGGCGCATGCTGCGCGGCGACGAGGTAGGCGCATTGCTAGGTGCCCACGTCGTGGCGCGGCAGGCCGCCAGTGGCGAAGCACCGGCCGGCGTGTTCGCCAACTCGATCGTGTCCTCCCGGCTGCTGGCGCGAATCGCGGCCGCGGCAGGCTATGCGCACGAGGAAACCCTGACCGGTTTCAAGTGGATTGCCCGGGTGCCGGGGCTGGTCTACGGCTACGAGGAAGCGCTGGGCTACTGCGTTGCTCCGTCGCTGGTGCGCGACAAGGACGGCATTTCGGCTGCGGTCCTCATTGCCGAACTCGCGGCGGCCGCAAAGGCCGAGGGCAAGACGATCTTTGACACCCTGGACGAGCTGTACCTGGTGCACGGGCTGCACGCGAGCGACCAGCTCAGCATCCGGGTGGCGGACCTCGGCCTGCTGGACGCGATGATGAACCGGCTGCGCGTGAGCCCGCCGGAATCGTTTGGCGGCTCCGGCGTCGAGGCCGTCACGGACCTTGCCGAGGGCAGCGAACTCCTCCCGCCCACCGAGGGCCTGCTGTACCTGACCCGGGACCTCAGCCGTGTGATCATCCGCCCCAGCGGTACGGAACCGAAGCTCAAGTGCTACCTGGAAGTCATCCGCAGTGTCGGCTCGGCCGCCGAGCTTCCGGCAGCCCGGGACGAGGCCCGCACGGCCTTGGACGGCGTCCTTGCGGACGTCCGCGAGGCACTGGGCCTCTAGAGCTGCACCTCAATGTACCCGCCCACAATCCGGGTACCGAAGGTGGCGAGGCGGAGTTCCGGGCTGCCGAGGCATTCTCCGGTGCCGAGGTCGTAGACCTCCTTGTGCAACGGAGATGCCACCGTGGGCCGGTCCCCGCGGGATCCGGTGATGCCGCGTGCCATGACGTTCGCCCCGGTGGCCGGGTCCTCCTGCGCGACGGCGAAAACCTCACTGGACAGGGTGCGGAACAGAGCCACCTGGCGGCCCGCAATCAGTGCCGCCTCGCCCCAGGCGGGTTCCAGGTCCGCCACGGCGCACACCCGGTGCCAGCCGGCTGCGGCTTCAGTAATTTGGTCCTCAACGTCGTGTACGGCGGTTTCAAGTACGGCGGTCATCCCGGCCCCTCTCTGATACATCCCTTACGGGCTCAACCGCTGCTGCGGCCACATATTCAAGCTAGGCGCGCGGTGTTTCATCCGGACGCGCCGGATGTGTCCGGCGCGTAAAAGAGAGCTCACACGGCGGGAAATGCATTCGTGATGCAGAAGTTAAGATCACGAAACATAAGGGAAACTGAAGCGAAATTCCGGTTGCCTAGTCTGGGACGACAAGCTGCAGAGCACCGTCTGCGGCCCATGCGAAAGGCCCACCGTGACCGGACACCCCTCAAGCCACCCGAACCAGGGCGCAACCAGCGCCGCCCCGCGCCGTATTGTGGTGGCCGGCGGCGGCCCCGCGGCGCACCGTTTCGCCGATGCCATGCACGCCCGCGGACTCGATGGCTGGCACGTGACCGTCCTCACCGAGGAAGCCCACCTCCCCTATGACCGCGTCGCGCTGAGCAAGGCACTCACCGACAGCGACGTCGACCTCACCCTGGGCAGCGCTTCCATGTGGGACCACACGGCCCTGAACCTCAAGACCGGCGAGCGCGTCACCAGCATCGACGCCGCCGGCAAGACCGTCCGGACCGCGGCGGGAACCATTTATCCCTATGACGAGCTGGTGGTCGCGACGGGCTCGGACGCTGCCCGCCTGCCCATCCCGGGCGCCGAACTCACCCATGTGTACCGCACCCTTGAGGACGTCTGGTCCATCAACAAGGCCATCGCGGACCTCACCGCGAAGCTGGGCCGGAAGGTCAACGCGGTCACGATCGGCGGCGGTCTGCTGGGCCTGGAATCAGCCGCCGGCACCGAACAGCTCGGCGCCACCCCGATCGTCATCAACGGCTCGCCGTGGCTCATGAACACCCAGCTGGACGAGGGCGCCGGGCAGGCGCTCGGCCGGCTGATCGAGGCCAAGGGCTTCACCGTCCACGGCGGGGTGTTCCCCTCCGAGGTCCTCTCCGACGACGACGGCCAGGTCACCGGCGTCCTCATGGCCGACGGCCGGATCATCGACGCCGACATCGTGATCGTCGCGATCGGCGTGCGGCCCCGCGACGAACTGTTCCGGGCGGCGGATGGCCCGGATGGGCAAAAGGGACCGCAGCAGTTCCAGCTCGGCCAGCGCGGCGGCGTCGTCATCTCCGACGACTGTTCCACGGAGGTTCCCGGCATCTGGGCGATCGGCGAGGTCGCCAACTTCGGCGGCATGTGCCTGGGACTCGTGGCCCCGGCCAACACGATGGCCGAAATCGTCGCGGACCGGCTGCACGGCGGCGACGCGACCTTCCCCGGCTTCGACACCGCCACCAAGCTCAAGCTCTCCGGCGTCGACGTCGCCAGCTTCGGTGACGCCTTCGCCCGCACGGAACACGCGCTCGAGATCGTCTACGCCGACCCCGCCCGCGGCGTCTACCAGAAGATCGTCACCACCGACGATGCCAAGACCCTGCTCGGCGGCATCTTCGTCGGCGACGCCTCGCCCTACACCTCCCTGCGCCCCATGCTGGGCCGCGAACTGGCCGCCGAACCCGGCGCCTACCTCACCGCGGCCGGCGGCGGTGACGCCGGGGACGGAGTCTTGGAGATCCAACTGCCGGATGACGCGATCCTGTGTTCCTGCAACAACGTCTCGGCCGGAACCATCCGTGACACCGTCAACGGCTGCGGGAGCTGCGACGGCAACGCGCCGGTCCGGGAACTCGGCGAGCTCAAGGGCTGCACCCGCGCCGGCACCAGCTGCGGTTCCTGCGTGCCGATGCTCAAGAAGCTGCTCGAAACCGAACTGACCAAGTCCGGCGTCGAAGTCTCCAAGGCCCTGTGCGAACACATCGAGCTCTCCCGCCAGGAACTCTTCGACGCCATCCGGGTCCTGGAGCTGACCTCCTTCGAGGAGATCATGGCCAAGTACGGCACCGGCGCCGGCTGCGATATCTGCAAGCCGACCATCGCCAACATCCTCGCCAGCCAGAACAGCGCCTACGTCCTGGACGCCGGCCGCGGCACCCTGCAGGACACCAACGACCGCGCCCTGGCCAACATGCAAAAGGACGGCACCTACTCGGTGGTCCCGCGGATCGCCGGCGGCGAGATCACCCCGAAGAAACTCGGCGTGATCGCCACGGTCGCCGAGCAGTACGGCCTCTACACCAAGATCACCGGCGGGCAGCGGATCGACATGTTCGGCGCCCGGCTGGAGCAGCTGCCCGAAATCTGGAAGGTCCTGGTCGATGCCGGCTTCGAATCCGGCCAGGCCTACGGCAAGAGCCTGCGCACGGTGAAGTCCTGCGTCGGCTCCACCTGGTGCCGCTTCGGGGTCCAGGATTCGGTGGCCATGGCCATCGCGCTCGAGCTGCGCTACCGCGGCCTCCGCAGCCCGCACAAGCTGAAGATGGGCGTCTCCGGCTGCGCCCGCGAATGTGCGGAGGCCCGGGGCAAGGACGTCGGCGTCATCGCCACCGCCGACGGCTGGAACCTGTACGTCGGCGGCAACGGCGGCGCCACTCCGGCGCACGCCCAGCTGCTGGCCAAGGACCTCGACGACGAAACCCTGATCAAGTACATCGACCGCTACTTCATGTACTACATCCGCACGGCCGACCGGCTGCAGCGCACCGCGCGCTGGCAGGAAGAGCTCGACGGCGGCATCAAGCACGTCGAGGACGTGGTGGTCCACGACACCCTGGGCATCGCCGAGGACCTCGAAGCCGCCATGGCCAAGCACGTTGACACCTACGTCGACGAATGGGCCGACACCCTGAAGGATCCCGAACGCCTCCGCCGCTTCCGCTCCTTCGTCAACGCCCCGGACCAGAAAGACGATTCGATCACCTTCGTCTCCGACGAGCGCGGCCAGATGCGCCCCGCGACAGCGGAGGAGAAGGCGCGGGCCGGGAAGCAGCCGGTCCTGATCGGGGCTTCCATTCCGGTCCGGGCCACCACCCCGGGACTGCCTGACGAGAACGAGGTATAGCCATGCAGCTCACCATTGACCTCACCGGACGCGAAGTCCTGGTCACGGGCGCGGACCACGCCGCCCGTCAGGCCGTGCGGCGCTATGAGGCGGCCGGCGCCGTCGTGTTCCGCCTCAGCACCCCGCAGGGCGCCGGCATTGACGGCCCGCTGCCCGAGCGCCCGTTCCTGGTCGCGGCGGTCGACGACGGCCAGCCCGGCTGGGAGGCCCTCCTCGGCCGGTGCCGTGCCACCGGCATCCCGGTGGCGGCCGAGCCCCCGGCCGGCGCGGCGGGCCACGTCACGCTGGTCGGCGGCGGACCCGGGACCACCGAGCTGCTCACGGTCGCCGCCGTCGCCGCGCTGCGCGATGCCGACGTCGTCTTCTACGACCGGCTCGCCCCGTACCAGGACCTGCCGTCCCTGACCACGGCAGAGCTAGTGGATGTGGGCAAGAAGCCCGGCCACCACAAGGTCAGCCAGGCCGACATCGAAAAGCTCATGGTGGAAAGCGCGCTGGCCGGCAACAACGTGGTCCGCCTCAAGGGCGGGGACCCCTATGTGTTCGGCCGCGGCGGCGAGGAAGTCGCGTCCTGCGTCGCGGCCGGGGTTCCGGTCCGCGTCATCTCCGGAGTCACCAGCGCCATCTCGGTTCCGGCCGCCGCCGGCATCCCGGTCACGCACCGCGAAGTCAGCCACATGTTCACGGTTGTTTCAGGCCATGCTCCGCTGACCGAGAACGAACTGACGCACCTCGCCGGGCTCGGCGGAACCATTGTGGTCCTGATGGGCATCGGCACCCTGCACCACCTCGCGGCCGGACTCCGCCGGGCCGGGATGCGGGCCGACATGCCGATGGCGGTGGTCGAACGCGGCTACCGCCCCGGCCAGCGCACCACGATCGCCGAGCTGGGCACCATCACCTCCGCAGCCGCGGGCTGCAGCAACCCCGCCGTCCTGGTGATCGGGGACGTTGTCCGGGTGGCCGAAGCCAACCGGGGCTGTGCCGGTGCCACGGCAGAGCTCGACCGTCTGGCCGCATCACTGATGGAGGCGTAAGGATTCCCATGAGCGCACTGAACGCCGTCGCCGCAGCCCTCCCGGAGCCCGGCGCACCACTGTCCCCCTTGAACCCCGCCCTCGCCTCCGCACTGACCGCCGGCGCGACCGCCGGCGCCCCCGCGCCCGAACCCGCCGAGGACGCGACCGACCGGGACCTTCCCCTGGACGGCTTCCGGATCGGCGTCACCTCGCACCGCCGTTCGCAGGACCTCATCGAGGCCCTGGAACGCCGCGGTGCCGAGGTGCTTCACGCCCCGGCACTGAAGATCGCCCCGGTCCGGGAGGACCAGAGCCTGATCGAGGACACCCGGGCGATCATCGCCGCCCGGCCCGATCTTTGCATCGCGACCACCGCCTACGGCATGCGCCGCTGGTGCGAGGCCGCGGACACGTTTGGCATTGGCGACCAGCTGCTGGAGACCCTCTCCGCCACCCGGATGTTCGTCCGCGGGCCCAAAGCCCGCGGCGCCGTGCGCGCCGCCGGGCTCGCCGACGTCGGAATCAGCAGCGACGAAACCACGTCCACGCTCGTGGACATGCTCCTGGCCGAGGGTGTGCGCGGCAAGACAGTCGCGGTGCAGCTGCACGGCTACACCGATGTCCGCCAGCTCGAGCGCCTGCGCATGTCCGGCGCCACCGTCCTGACGGTCACCCCGTACCGCTGGGTCAAGCCCGACGGCGCCGACCGGCTGCCCAAGCTGATCGAAGCCGCGTGCAGCGGCAACCTGGATGTCCTGACGTTCACCAGCGCGCCCGCCGTGGACGCGATGTGGAGCACGGCGCACGAGATGGGCGTCTACAAACAGCTCGTGGAGAGCCTGAAGACCACCGTGGCGACCGCCGTCGTCGGGCCCATCACCGCGCAGCCGCTGCTCGATGCCGGGCTGCACCCGCTGATCCCGGAACGGTTCCGGATGGGCGCCCTGATCCGGCTGGTCTGCGAGCACCTGGCGCTGAACCACGTCCGCCGGCTCGACACCGTTTCCGGCAGGGTGGAGCTGCGCGGCCGGTCGCTGCGCATCAACGGCGAGCCGGTCGAGATGGCGCCCGCACCGCTGTTGCTGCTGCGCGCGCTCATCGGCGCCGGCGGGGCAGTGCTGTCCCGCGAGGCACTCTCGGACCTGCTGGAGCTGCGCGGTTCCGTGCATGCCCTGGACATGACCGTCAGCCGGCTGCGGTCCGCGCTGCCGGACACCCGGCTGGTGGAAACCGTGGTGAAACGCGGCTACCGGATCAGGGTCTAACCCAACGCGGGGTCACATAGCGCCCATCCCACCGCTATCTATAGGCGCTAAGTGACCCCGCGTTGCTTTGCTGCCGGCCTTCGCGGGGTGTGACCCACGGCATTACCGGCCGGTAAATACTGGCGAACGGGCAGGGCAGAAGCGGCAACACCCGGGAAACACCCCGGAAAAATCGGACGCCTACGCTGGGGTTCATCAAGCACACCGGCCACACGATGGCCACCCAGCGAAAGGGCCAGCACATGTCCGCTCCGGCAATGTCTCCCATCTCCACTTCCTCCCTGACAGGCGCTCCGGCTGCCGCCGCCACCACGGCCGCCCGGCCCAGGATCGTCATCGCCGGCGCCGGCCGGGCCGCCCAGGCGCTCGTCCGGCAGCTCACCCGGACCCCGTTCGCCGGCGCCATCACGGTCCTCAGCAACCGGGACGACGCACCCGAGGAATTGCTGGAGCTCGCCGTCCTGCCCCAGGTATCCGTCCGCTTCGGCCAGCCGGCCAGCTATATCGACGCGGAAAACCGCAGCGTGACCACCGCCGACGGCATGGAGTTCGACTACGACGAGCTCGTCATCGCCACCGGTTCCGCTCCCGCCGAGGCTCCGGTGGAAGGTGCCGCCCGCTGCCTGAGCTATTCCACAATCGACGACGCCGCCGGGCTGGGCGAGGCCGTCAAGGACGTCACCCGGGTCCTGGGCCGCCGCCCCCTGGGCATCCTGGTCGGTACGGGTTCGGCCGCCGGCCAGGCCGAGGCCGTGCTCCGGTCCCGCGGCGTCCGCCCGGTCCGCACCACCGTCCGTCCCGCCGCCGTCGTTCCCACCGCCGCCGGGTCCGCCCTGCCGGCGTCGGGCATCGTCTTCGAGGACGGCTCCAGCATGAACGGTGACCTCGTGATCCTCGCCGAGGAGCGCATCGCCCGCGACGAGCTGGCCGCCACGGCCGGGCTCGCGACCGCTGCCGGCGGCGGGATCGTCATCGGCCAGGACTTCCGCACCTCCGTGCCGGGCATCTGGGCGATCGGTGACGCGGCAGCCTACGACGGCGTCCGGCTGGGGCTGCTCGTGGCCTCCGGTTCCGCGGCGTCGGTGTGCGCTTCCCAGTTGCTTCAGGCCACCATGGGCCGGGCCCTGGCGGCCGCCGCCTGACGTGCCGGGGAGGCCCGGCCGGGGGCATCCGCCGGGCACATTCCTATGGCAAGATGGTTCCCTGATAAGCCGCGCACCACGCGGCGCCGCCAGGGCCCGCAGGCCCACAAGGCCCGGGAAGGGACCGCCGCGTCCCAGGCCCGCCACGAAAGGGACCACCATGAGCCAAGAAGCCGCCACCGGGGGGACGCCCAACATCGCCTCCTACATCGACCACACCCTGCTCAAGCCGGAGGCCAGCGAGGCGGAGATCCTCAAGGTCTGCGCCGAGGCGGCGGAGTACCACTTCAAGTCGGTCTGCGTGAACCCGGTCTGGGTCAAGACCGTCAAGAAAGCGCTCAAGGGATCCGGCGTCCTGACGTGCTCCGTGGTGGGATTCCCGCTGGGCGCCACGCCGAGCGACGTCAAGGCCTTCGAGGCCCGCGGCGCGGTCCTGGACGGTGCCGAAGAAGTGGACATGGTCATCAACATCGCCGCGGCCCGTGCCAATGACAAGGGCGCGCTGGTGGACGACATCGCCGCCGTCGCGGCCGCCGTGCACGAGGGCGGAGCCATCCTGAAGGTCATCATCGAAACGGCACTGCTGGGCGATGACCAGAAGGTGCTCGCCTGTGAGGCCGCGGTGGAAGCCGGGGCGGACTTCGTGAAGACCTCCACGGGCTTCAACGGCGGCGGGGCCACTGCCGAGGACGTCGCTCTCATGCGCCGCGCCGTCGGCCCGGACCTGGGTGTCAAGGCCTCCGGCGGCGTGCGTTCCCTGGCCGATGCTCAGGCTATGATTGCTGCAGGTGCAACACGTATTGGCGCCAGCTCCGGTATCGCGATCGTCAAGGGTGAACAGGGTTCGTCCGCGTACTGACCGTGCCGGCACCGCCCACAGTTTTGAGCCCCCCGGGGCCGAGGAGGAACGAATGTCCAGCAACACCACCCCGTCCCGGCGCGTCGAGAACAGCCTCGGATCCAGCATCGCCCTGTTCGTGCCGATGATGGTCCTGTTCCTCGGTGCGATCTACTCGCTGTCCTTCCTGACGCTGGAAAACACCTGGCCGATGGCCGTCTGCCTGATTCTCTTCGCCGCCGCGTTCTGGATCCCGCAGACCCTGTTGGGACGCTCGGACTCGGCCGGCGAAAACTAGGCCACTCCTGACCCTTAAATGACTGAAGCTCCGGTTCATCCGGAGCTTCCGTCATTTAACCGGTGGCAGTCCTAGCCGGGCACCAGCGCGAACAGGCCCTTGACCAGCCCCGTGCCGAGGGCCAGGGCCGCGGGAAAGTGCGCTTTGGCCACCGCCAGCCCGGCGCCAAACATCCCCACCATGGCGTAGCCGCTTACCGGGATCAGGACGAACCATTCCCGCCGCGAACCCGCCCGGCCCAGCAGCGGGATGGAGAACGCCCCGTTGGCCCTCCAGATGTTCTTCAGCAGCGGCAGTTTCCGCAGGACCTTGGGCGGCTTGATCACCAGTGGCCAGAGCAGCGGCACTCCCCCGGTGGTGATCATGTCCCCCACAATGTGCACCAGCACCCCGGTAAGCATCGAAACCGGCAGCCAGGTCCACTGGTGCGGCGCGAACCACGTCACGAGTCCGGCCATAAGCAGCCCGACGATCCAGTTGCTGATCCAGCCGAATTTCGGGAAGAGTTTCAGTGCCTTCGCGGCGATGTTGATCATGAACATGCACAGCAGGCCGGCTCCGACGGACAGCAGCCCCCACTGGGTCTGCACCTGCCACTGCCCGGCGATCGTGGCCAGCAGCACGAAGAACGCCGCGCCCAGCACCGAATGAGTGCCCTGCCGGTGGCCCCCGCTGGCGTTCTCAATGCCGCGCGCCACCAGGTTGGAAAGCGGCGGCAGCGCGTGCGCCACCGTGCTGGCGCGGTGGTCCCAGTCGCAGACCAGCGCGGTCCCCGCCGTCGCCATCGCGCCGATCACGATTCCGGTGGGATCCAGCGGGTACCAGCCGAGCGCATACGGGCCGGTCGAGGCAATGGCTACCCACGCCGCGGCTCCCGACGCGGCGTGATGTCCTCCCATCATTCTTTTATTTCACCGCCGGTGTGGCAGAGACAGGGGCGTCGGAGAAGATGTTGCGGATCACGCCGTTGGCCCACTCCAGGATCTCGGCGTCCTGCAGGTCCCGGCCGCCGATCCTGGCCGTCTTGGGCTTCGGAACGAGCACGGCGTCCAGAGCCGGCTTCGCCTGCGCGCCGGGGTACATCCGGGTCAGGCGCATGAGCTTGGACTCGGGCAGCTGTGCCGGGGAGAACTTGATGAAGTTGCCCTGCAGCGCGACGTCGGACAATCCGGCCTCGCGGGCGCCCACCCGGAACCGGGCGACGTCGATCAGGTTGGTGGCCGGCAGCGGCAGCTCGCCGTAACGGTCCACGAGCTCCGCGAGGACCTCCTCGATCGCCTCGTAGGTGATGGCGCTGGCGAGTTTGCGGTAAGCCTCCAGGCGCAGCCGTTCGCCCGGCACGTAGTCGTGCGGCAGGTGCGCGTTGACCGGCAGTTCGATCTTCATTTCGGCGGCCTTCTCCTCCGCCTCGCCCCGGTATTCGGCCACGGCCTCGCCGACCAGCCGGATGTAGAGGTCGAAGCCGACGCCTTGGATGTGGCCGGACTGCTCGCCGCCGAGCAGGTTGCCGGCGCCGCGGATCTCCAGGTCCTTCATGGCCAGCTGCATGCCGGCGCCGAGCTCGTTATGCGTCGCGACGGCCTTGAGCCGTTCCAGCGCCACCTCGCCAAGCGGCTTTTCCGAGGGGTAGAGGAAGTAGGCGTAGGCGCGTTCACGGCCGCGTCCCACGCGTCCGCGCAGCTGGTGCAGCTGGGAGAGGCCGTACTTGTCTGCGCCGTCCACGATCAGGGTGTTGGCGTTGGAGATGTCCAGGCCGGTCTCGATGATGGTGGTGCAGACCAGGACGTCGAAGCGCTTTTCCCAGAAGTCCACGATGATCTGTTCCAGCCGGCTCTCGGACATCTGCCCGTGCGCCACCTCCACCCGGGCCTCCGGGACCAGTTCGCGGATCTTCGCCGCGGTGCGGTCGATCGTGGACACCCGGTTGTGGACGAAGAACACCTGGCCTTCGCGCATCAGCTCACGGCGGATCGCGGCGGAAGTCTGCTTGTCCGTGTACGGGCCCACATACGTCAGCACGGGGTGCCGTTCCTCCGGCGGGGTGGCCAGGGTGGAGGTTTCGCGGATGCCGGTCAGGGACATTTCCAGTGTGCGCGGAATCGGGGTGGCGCTCATGGCCAGGACGTCGACGTTGGTGCGCATCTTCTTCAGCGCTTCCTTGTGTTCGACGCCGAAACGCTGCTCCTCGTCCACGATCACCAGGCCGAGGTCCTTGAAGCCGAAGTCCTTGGACAGCAGCCGGTGCGTGCCGATCACGACGTCCACGGAACCGGACTTGACGCCGTCGGCGGTTTCTTTGGCCTCCTTGCCGGTCTGAAAGCGGGACAGCGGCTTGACGACGAGGGGAAAGCCGGAAAACCGCTCGGTGAACGTCTCGTAGTGCTGCTGGGCGAGCAGCGTGGTGGGCACCAGCACGGCGACCTGCTTGCCGTCCTGGACCGCTTTGAACGCGGCCCGGACAGCGATCTCTGTCTTGCCGTAGCCGACGTCGCCCGAGATCAGCCGGTCCATCGGGATCTCCCGCTCCATGTCGGCCTTGACCTCGTTGATGGTGGTCAGCTGGTCCGGGGTCTCCACGTACGGGAAGGCCTCCTCCAGTTCCCGCTGCCACGGGGTGTCCGGGCCGAAGGCGTAGCCGCGGGAGGCCATCCGGGCCGAGTACAGCCGGATCAGCTCGCCGGCGATCTCCTTGACCGCCTTGCGGGCCTTGGACTTGGTGCTCGCCCAGTCCGCGCCGCCCATCTTGCTCAGCGCCGGAGTGTCGCCGCCCACGTACCGGGTGACCTGGTCCAGCTGGTCGGTGGGCACGAAGAGCCGGTCGCCCGGGGCTCCGCGCTTGGACGGGGCGTACTCCAGGACCAGGTATTCGCGCACGCCCTCACCGCCACCGGCAACCTTGCGCTGGATCAGTTCCACGAACCGGCCGATGCCGTGCTGTTCGTGCACCACGGAGTCCCCGGCCACGAGCTGCAGCGGATCCACGGCATTCCGCCGCTTGGACGGCATCCGGCGCATGTCCTTCGTGGAACCGGCAGAGGTCCGGCCCAGCAGGTCAGCCTCGGTCAGCAGCGCCAGCTTGAGCGGATCCAGGACAAAACCGCGGCCGACGGCGGCGGTGGTCACCTCGATCAGCCCGGCCTGCGGATCGGCCTCGAGCGTGTCAACCCGCGCGCACGGGATGTCGTTGTCGTGGAAGAGTTCGGCGAGGCGCTGCGCCGGGCCCGGGCCCTCGGTGACCACGACGATCCGCCACTGGTCCCGGACGCGGGAGCCGATGAAGTCCATCATTTCCGCCACGTCGCCCTGGTAGCCGCGGGGTTCCCGGGCGTGCAGGTTCAGCACGTCGACGTCGGGCAGCAGCTCCTCGTCGCTGGCCAGCGAGGTGATGGACCACCAGGAGACGCCGTGCTCGAGGGCCGCGGTGCGGGTTTCGGTCAGCGAGCGGAAGCTGGCCGAGTGCAGCGCTTCGGACGCCGCAGAGGTCAGATCAAGAGGTGCGGTGCCGCCGTCGGACGCCGTGGACCAGGCGGCCTCGAGGAATTCCTCGTTCGTGGCGGCGAGGTCGTGGGCCCGGGTGCGGACCTTCTCCGGCTCGATCACCACCGCGATGGAACCCGCCGGGAGCTGGTCCAGGAACGGCACCATGGCGTCCACCAGCACGGGGGCCAGCGATTCCATGCCCTCGACGGCGATGCCGCCGGCGATTTTCTCCAGCATGTCCGCGGCGGCCGGGAGCTGGGACTTCAGGGTCGCGGCGCGGGACATGACGGAGGGTGTGATCAGGATTTCGCGGCACGGCGGGGCATGGAGTTCGGTGGGATGGTGCAGGCCGGGCGCGGTCAGCGAGCGCTGGTCGGCGACGGCGAACCAGCGCATCTGGTCCACCTCGTCACCAAAGAACTCGACCCGGATGGGGTGGTCCTCGGTGGGCGGGAAGACGTCCAGCATGCCGCCGCGGACGGCGAATTCGCCGCGGCGGGTCACCATGTCCACCCGGGCGTAGGCGGCGTCGGCCAGGCTCTTGACGACACCGCTGAAGGGGGCCTCCTGGCCGACTTTCAGGGTGACCGGCACCAGTTCGCCGAGTCCGGCGACGATCGGCTGCACGACGGCGCGGACGGGGGCTACCACCACGCGCAGCGCACCGGCGGTGGACGATTCGGGGTGCGCGAGCCGCCGCAGCACAGACAGCCGCCGGCCCACGGTGTCCGAGCGCGGGGAGAGCCGCTCATGCGGCAGCGTCTCCCAGCTGGGGAACTCCGCGATCGTCTCGGCCGGCAGGAAGGCGCGCAGGGCCTCGGTCAGGTCCTCAGCCTCGCGGCCGGTCGCGGTGACGGCCAGGACCACGGGCACTCCCCGGCCAGCCCCTGCAGAGCCGGTTTCGTTTCCCGCCAGGGTCGCGAGTCCGTCCGCCATTTCTGCGAGCAGCGTGGACCGCATTCCGGCCGGGGCGCTGATCTGGTAATCCTCGCTGCGGGCGGCGAACCCGCGGGCGGCCTCGGCCTGGATCCGGGCGTAGTTCCGGTCTTCGGCGAGGACACGGCGCAAACCGGTGAGAGAGGGGCCGTTGAGGCTCATAGCTGTTGCTCCTGATGGGATCACGGGGTGCAGGCAACACGAATAGCCGAAATTCGCGAGAATCCCGGGCCCTCCAAGCCTACCGCGGAGCCTCGGGGCCCGCCGACGGGCCCGGCCGGTGAGGCCTGCCCGGGGCGCCGCCGACGGGGCTAGGCTGGCTTCAGGAGCGGGCGGCCCATCCAACGCGGGCCGCGCACCGAATCGCTTGGTAGGCCACCCGCCAACTGCTGGCTGACAAGGAGTCACCATGAACGCCACAACCGCAACCCCCGAACCCGCTGGAACCCCTGCTCCAGCCCCGCAGGCAGCCACCGCGAAGGCCGCATCCCCTAAGACCGTGCTCGTCACCGGGGCCACCGGCTACATCGGCGGCCGGCTTGTCCCCCGGCTCCTGGAAGCCGGGCACCGGGTCAAAGTCGTGGTCCGCACCCCGGCCAAGATCGCCGGCGTGCCCTGGCTGGACGACGTCGAGGTGATCCACAGCAGCCTCGACGACGGGGACGCCCTGCAGACGGCGCTCGACGGCGTCGACGTCCTGTACTACCTGGTCCATTCCATGGCGGCCGGGGCCGGCTTCGAGGCCAAGGAAAAGACGATGGCCGGGACGGCCGCCCGGGCCGCGGCGGCCGCCGGTGTGGACAGGATCGTTTACCTCGGCGGCCTGCACCCGGCCGGGGCCGAACTGTCCACCCACATGCGCTCCCGCGAGGCGGTGGGCAAGGTGTTCCTGGACAGCCCGGTGGACGCGGTGGTGTTCCAGGCCGGCGTCGTGATCGGCTCGGGTTCGGCGTCGTTCGAAATGATCCGGCATTTGTCCGAGACGCTGCCGCTGATGCCCGCCCCGAGCTGGGTGCGCAACAAGATCGAGGCGATCGCGGTCCGTGACGTCCTGTACTACCTCGTGGCGGCAGCGTCGCTGGAAGGACCCATCAACCGGACCTTCGACATCGGCTGCCGCCAGGTGCTCAGTTACGCCGGAATGATGCAGGAATACGCCGCAGAGGCCCGCCTGCCGCACCGGGTGGTGCTGGCGCTGCCGGTGCCGGCCCCCAAACTGGCCGGTCTGTGGGTGGCACTGACCACCCCCATCCCGCTCTCCATGTCCCTGCCGCTCGTCGAATCACTCCAGCACGACGCCGTCGCCGCCGAGCACGACATCGACGCGTACATCCCTGCGCCGGAGGGCGGCCTGACCCCCTACCGGCGGGCCGTGGCCCTCGCCCTGGGCAAGGAACGCGACGGCCAGGTGGAGACCACGTGGGCCAGCGCCGGCGTCGACGCCGATCCCCTGCCGAGCGACCCGGACTGGTCCGGACACGCCGTGTACGTGGACGAGCGAAGCTTCCAAAGCGACGTGGACCCCAAGTATGTGTGGACCGTCATCGAAGGAATCGGCGGCCGGAACGGCTGGTACTCCCTGCCACTGGCCTGGCAGGTGCGCGGCTGGCTGGACAAGCTCACCGGCGGGGCGGGGCTGCTGCGCGGCCGCCGGCACCCGCACCTGCTGGCCGAGGGCGAGGTGGTGGACTGGTGGCGGGTCGAGCGGATCGACCGTGGCCGGCTGCTGCGGCTGCGGGCCGAAATGCGGGCCCCGGGCCGGGCCTGGCTCGAACTTTCCGTGGAGCCGGAGGGGACGGGCAGCCGCTACCGCCAGCGCGCCATCTTCTTCCCCAAGGGCCTCAGCGGCCGCCTCTACTGGCTCGCAGTGCTGCCGTTCCACAGCGTCATTTTTCCCGCCATGTCGCGGAATATCACCGCCGCCGCCCGGGATCTGGAAAACCTCGAATCGGAGCCAGCCCGGCACACCACGTAGGATGTTGGAGCCCGAAACGTCCACTTCCACATCACGGAGGACCCCCTATGGCCCTGAGTGCATCCACCACCGTTCCGCACAGCGTCGACCGCGTTACCGCGGTTTTCGTCAATGAAGACTTCCTGCGCCACACGAGCGAACTCGTCGGCGGCACCCTGGAATCCTTCGCCATCGACGGTGACACCGCCGGCGCTTTCAACACCACCACCGTGCGGACCATCCCCACCACCCGGATGCCCGACATTGCCCGGAAATTTGTTGGCGAAAGCCTGAAGGTGACGCAGCTGGAGGCCTGGGAGGCCCCCGCCGCCGACGGCTCCCGGCAGAGCAAGATCTCCCTGAAGGTCTCCGGCGCCCCGCTGGACGTGAAGGCTGTCCAGCGTCTCGTGTCCGACGGCGGCAGCACCCGGATCGAGCTCGAGGGCGACGTGACCTCCTCGGTGCCGTTCCTTGGCGGCAAGATCGCCGACGCCGCAGAACCGATGGTCGGAAAGGCCCTGAACCTGCAGTCCCAGCAGGCCCAGGCCTGGCTCGAAAGCCACTGACCCCGTGGAACTGCCCGCGGTACTCGCCGTCGTCCTGATAGTCGCCGGCGTCTGGTCCCTTGTTGTCTGGCCGCAGTTCCTGCGCCGGGTCATGAAGGATCCGCGTGCCCGCGACGCCAACGGCAAGGCCACGCGCTTCCTGACCGTCCATGTGGTCCTGGTCAGCATCTCCATGCTGCTGGGGGCCGCGACGGCGGCGATTGGCGTGGCCGGGCTGCTCAGCTAGCATCCGGCACACCGGCGGCGGCACGCGCACCCTGCGCCTGCCGCCGCCGGCCGCTAGAATCAGCAAAAAGGTGGACCGCTGAAAGGGGACGCCAGTTGCTACCCCGCCGCGTCGCCATCTGGGGCCTGTGCGCCTGCGTTCCGGTCCTCGGCCTGATTGCCTTCTGGCCGGTGCCCGTTGACCGGGGCGCGGCCACCTACCTCATGCGGTGGCTCCGGCAACTGCACAGCTGGGGCGTCCCTCCCTGGTTCGACTACGGGGTGGTGGAATTTTCCTCAAACGTGATCCTGTTTATTCCGCTGGGCGCCCTGGTCGCCATCATCCTGGGCCTGCGGCTCTGGTGGGGCGGGGCCGTTGCCGGGTTCATCCTCTCCGTCGTGATCGAACTCGGCCAGATGGCGTTCCTGCCGGCGCGCTTTCCGTCCGTCGCCGACGTCGCCGCAAACACGATCGGCGCCATGGCCGGCGCGCTCGTGGCCAGGCTGTTCATGGCACGCCGTGAGGCTGTGCGATCCCGACGTCCACCACGTACCCTGTGAACAGGGCCCGACGGGAGGAAATCGGAACTATGCGGATCTCGGTTATTGGTTGCGGTTACCTGGGCGCGGTCCATGCCGCATGCATGGCCAAGCTGGGTCACGACGTCGTCGGAATCGACGTCGACGAACACAAGGTGGCACAGCTTTCAGCAGGCCACGCCCCCTTTTACGAACCCGTGCTCGACGAACTCTTGTCCCAACTTGAGGAATCGGGCCGGCTGCGGTTCACCACCGACATGGCGGCCGCCCGCGGCGCCGAGGTCCACTTCATCTGCGTCGGAACGCCGCAGAAACGCGGCGAAAACGGCGCCGACCTGCGCTATGTTGACGCCGCCGTCGCCTCGCTCGCTGAATACGTCTCCCCCGGCGACGTCGTCGCCGGCAAATCCACGGTGCCTGTGGGAACCGCCGCGGGCCTGGCCGAGGTGCTGGCGGAGGCAGAGCCCGGCGCCTCGCTGGTCTGGAATCCCGAGTTCCTGCGCGAAGGCCATGCCGTGACAGACACCCTGAACCCGGACCGGTTCGTCTACGGCACGCCGGACGGCAGCGAAGACCATCCCGCGGTGGCCGTCCTCGACAGGGTCTACGAGACTCCCCTGGCAGGCGGGACACCCCGGCTGGTGACGGACTACGCCACGGCAGAACTGGTGAAGACGGCAGCCAACTCGTTCCTCGCGACCAAGATCTCCTTCATCAACGCCATGGCCGAGGTCTGCGAAGCCACCGGCGCCGACGTCACCCGGCTGGCCGATGCGATCGGGCTCGACGAGCGGATCGGGCGGAAGTTCCTGAACGCAGGCATCGGATTCGGCGGCGGGTGCCTGCCCAAGGACATCCGTGCCTTCATGGCCCGCGCCGGCGAGCTGGGGGCGGACCAGGCTCTGACCTTCCTGCGGGAAGTGGATGCGATTAACATGCGGCGCCGGACCCGGGTGGTGGAGCTGACACGCGAACTGTGCGGCGGGTCCCTGTTGGGCCAGCGGGTCGCAGTCCTGGGCGCGGCGTTCAAGCCCGAAAGCGACGACGTCCGGGACTCCCCCGCGTTGAGCGCCGCCGCGCAGCTGCAGCTGCAGGGCGCCGTGGTGACGGTCACCGATCCCCAGGCCCTGCCCAATGCCGCCAAGCGCTTCCCCGAACTCCAGCTGGAACCGGACCTGGAGACGACGCTGCACCGGGCCGATGCCGTGCTGCTGCTGACCGAGTGGCAGGCGTACCGGGAGCTGGATCCGCACGCCGCCAAAGCGCTCGTGTCCGCGCCGCGCATCCTGGACGGCCGCAACGTCCTGGACCCTGCCAAGTGGCGGGCGGCCGGCTGGACCTACAAGGGCCTGGGCCGGCCCTGATGTGTTGCCGTCAGGCCGTCAGCGCCTGGCCGAGGGCGTCCTCCGCGGCCACCCAGGAGAGCATGGCGCATTTGACCCGGGCAGCATAACGGGACACGCCCTCAAACGCCGCGGCGTCGCCCAGCACCTCCGGGTCGGCCGGCACCTTCCCGCGCGAGCGCAGCACCTCGCGGAAGCTGTCAATGACGGCGCTGAGTTCCTCGACTGTCATGCCCTCGGCGAGGTCTGTCAGCACGGACGCCGAGGCCATCGAGATCGAGCAGCCGTCGCCGTCCCAGCGCAGCTCACTGACCTTCCCGCCGGCAACGGACACCCGGACCGTGATTTCGTCGCCGCAGGTCGGATTCAGCTGGTGGGACTGGCCGCAGCTGGCCTCCTTGGGCGCGTCCGCGGCGGCGAGGCCGCTGCCGTGCCGGGCCTTGGCATGTTCGAGGATGATCTGCTGGTAAAGCTGGTCAAGACTCATGGATGTCCGTCCTAGGCTTGGAAGTAGGCACGGACATCGGCGACCGCGTTCAGGAACGCGTCCACATCGTCCGTGGTGTTGTAAAGGTACGTACTGGCGCGCGTCGTCGCCGTCAGCCCGAGCCGGCGGTGCAGGGGCTGGGCACAGTGGTGGCCGACCCGCACGGCGATGCCGCGGCTGTCCAGGAACTGGCCGACGTCGTGCGCGTGGACGCCAGCGACGTCGAATGCCGCCAGGCCAATCCGCTCCTGCCCGGCCGCCGGACCCAGCACCCGGATCCCGGGGATGGACTCCAAGCCGCGCACGAGGCGCTGGCCGAGTTCGGCTTCCCAGGCGTGGATGCGGTCCATCCCGGTTTCGCTGAGGTAATTTACCGCCGCGGAGAGTGCCACGGCCTGCGAAATGCGTTGGGTGCCGGCTTCGAAGCGTTGCGGGCTGGGCAGGAAACCCGCCCGTTCCATCGTGACGGTGGTGATCATGGAGCCGCCGGTCAGGAACGGCGGCATCGCGTTGAGCAGTTCCGAGCGGCCATAGAGGGCGCCGATGCCGGTGGGGGCAAGCATCTTGTGGCCGGAGAACACCGCGAAGTCGACGTCGAGCGCCTTCACGTCCAGGGGCAGGTGCGGTGCGGACTGGCAGGCGTCGAGCACCGCGAGGGCTCCCGCGGACCGGGCCAGGGCCACCAGGGCGGCCACCGGGTTGATGGTGCCGAGGACGTTTGACGCGTGCGTGAACGCCAGGACGCGGGTGCGCGGGCCGATGATGCCGGCAGCGGCCTCCAGGTCAAGGGCGCCGGCGTCGTCGATCGGGATGAACTTCACGACGGCGCCGGTCCGGGCCGCCAGCTCCTGCCAGGGGATCAGGTTGGCGTGGTGCTCCATCTCCGTGACCACGAGCTCGTCGCCCGGGGCCAGGGCGAACCGGGCCGCTTCGGGTCCGGCGCCCGGCAGGGAAGCGTTGAGGAAGGAGTAGGTGAGCAGGTTCAGGCCCTCCGTGGCGTTGGAGGTCCAGATCAGCTCATCCCACTCCGCCCCGACGAAGTCCGCCACCGTTTCCCGGGCGTTTTCGAACGCCTCGGTGGCCTCGACGGCGAGGTGGTGTGCCCCACGGTGGACCGCGGAGTTCCGCTGCTCATAGAATTCCTGCTCGGCCTCGAGCACGCTGAGCGGGTTCTGCGAGGTGGCACCGGAGTCCAGGTAGACGAGCGGCCTGCCGTTGACGTGCTGCTGCAGGATTGGGAAGTCGTTGCGGATCCTCAGGACCTCCTCGTTTCCGAGCGCGGCGGCAGAGCGGCGGAGATGGGCTGGGGTGGCAACCATGGCGGAGACTCCTGGATCGGCGTTCGCTGCGGCGTACACCGCGCCGGCCGGGCGGCCAGCGTGCAAAATACGTCACACAGATTAAACCTAATTATCCCACGTTCCTGCAGCCCTCCTGCGCGCCCACCGCGCGCCCACCGCGCGGCCACCGCGCGGACCCGCACACCGCGGAACCCGGGCGGAGGTCCGCGCCCCGTTAGCCGGCTCCGGCGGCCATCGGCTCCCGCGGCGGTGCCCTTCGGCGGCCAAGACCCGGACCGCGACAGGAGCATTGCCCAAGGGCAGCCGCAATCAACCCCCAGCCAAGCGGGTTGGGCTGGTGCTGCCCCAAAATGGCAGACGACAACTGATAGCGGCCGCGGCGATGATCGCAGGGGCCGCGGGTGTGCGTCGCCTGGACCCATTGGCGGGAGCCGTGGGCCGACGGGATCCAGCAGCGGCATCCAAAGCGACATCCAACAGGGGCATCCAGCAGCGGCATCCAACAGGGGCGCCGGAACATCCGGCCGGCTCTCACTGCTACGGCGCAAGGCCTGCGCGGCGCAAGGCTCGCCCGACATGCCGGCGCGTGACGCCAGGGCCGGCGAGGGCTCGCACACAAGACGTCGTCACGCGCCGCTACCCCCTGCGGCGATGCCCGACGGAGCCGGTGTCCGGGCCGCGCTTCTCGATGGCGCGGACCCGCGTGTAGACCGATTAAGGGAGCCGGCGGCGGCTGGGGGGAGAGCCTCGGTCTCAGAAGGCTCTGACGCCGCCGGCTCCGACCTTGGCGCGCGGCTGCCTGTTGAGGCACCGCACGATTCCAATGAAGGAGTTAGTGGGAAAGATTACGGCCCGATCACCTCTAATGGTGGCAGTGGCCGCATCCGCAAGCAAGGAATTTGAGACCACACTTTCCTCGGGCCATGCTTGCGGTTGCTGACCGCCCTCAAGTTCCTCATTTTGAGACCTTTGTGAGCTGTTCGGGGTGGAGCTGTTCGGGATGGGGCTGTTCGTGGGACTGGCTTAAGTCAATCGCCCGAACGGACTCTGCACACGAGTAGCGTTTACCCGATTTCTGACGCCCTACTCGCCATGGCACTACTTGGAGCTACTCCCGCTGGTCCCGCAGGCCACCCGTGCTGTACGCACGCCACAGCCAGGTCACGCCATGCCGGGCCGGGCCGGTCAGGAGGGCAGCGGGCCGAGGTCCAGGAGGTCCGCCCGCCGGCCCACGCCGAGCTTGGCGAAGATCCGGGACAGGTGCCCCTCCACTGTCCGAAGTGACACACAGAGCGCGGTGGCGATCTCGGCGTTCGTGGCCCCGCCCGACACCAGTTCCAGGACTTCGGTCTCGCGGGCAGTCAACGGGGCGCCGTGATCGCTGCGGACGACCTCCAATTGCGACAACATTCCGGCCTCCACCAGGCGGTGATGGACCCGGCGCTGGACCGCGGTAAGCCGCCACCGCTCCGGGTCGTCTGCCAGGATCCGCTCGGCCTGCTGGGCGGCCTCAAGGGCAAGGAGCCCGTGCCCTGCATTGAGCGCGTCGTCGCTGATGCCAATGAGGTCGGACGCATCGGACGCCGACACCGCTCGCGCGTAGGACTCCACCAGCCTGGCTTCCGGGCCGTCGACTGCGCCGCTGCTGAGGGCGAGGGCTTCGGCGCCCGAGGTGTCACCGCCGCGGAGCGCGAGCCGCCTGATATCGGTTTCAACGCCCCGCAGGCTCTCGTGCAGGGCCTCGTCCGCCAGCCGCGCCAAAGCTCCGGCACCGCTCCCTCCGGGCCCTTCTCCGGGTTCAGCCGCCCGGCAGTACGCCTCTGCCAGCAGGTGAAGGGTTTTCGGCTCCCGGTACTCCGAGAGCCGGTAGGCCAGCACATGCTGGCTGGCCTCATGGTGGCGTCCGACGGCGCCTGCGGCGTAGGCCGCAACGGCGCGCGCAAACGGCAACAGACCTAACGGGTCGGCGATAGTAAGCTCTTCGACACTCAGCCGAAGTTCGGCCAAGCTTTCACGCATCCTGCCCTGGCGCAACCGCGAATAGCCCCGCATGAGGTGCAGCATGCCGCCGCTGTACAGCAGACGCCCAGGCTCACGGGCCGCGTAATCGTCCAGGACATTTCCGAGCCGGTCCCAGTCGCCGGCCCAGATCAGATTCAGGCAGTGGCGCACCACGAGGTCCTCGTAGACCAAGGGAAGTTCCAGGCTTGCGGTTCGGGCGCCGCCCCATGCCTCTCCGTCCAATCGCAGCCCTGCGCGGAGTTGACCTTGGGCGGTCAAGAGTTCGGCGAGGAGGGAAACTGCCGGGACCCGGATTTCGGGATAGGCGCCGGCCGCGGCGATGAGTTCGCGCAGCACAGTTCCAACTGCCATGAACTTGCCGTCCCACGAGTGACTCAGAAGCTCTGTGGCCAGCCCCCCGGCGGCTGTCACGTCCGACGGCTGTCCCGCCGGAGCGCGTCCGGAAAGGTCGGTGCACGTCGCGAAATCCGCAGACAGTGAATCCCGGGCCCGCGACTCCAGGAGCCCTGGTTCCATGGGCAGTCCAAAGGCCACGCGGTGCGTCCCGGCGTCGGGATGCTGTTGCCGGGCCGGCGTTGCGGACCCGAGCCGGGCTGCCAGGAGGGCTGCCAGGTAGGACGGCCGTCCGGAGGGCACCGGCTGTGCGGACTCCAGACACGCCACAGCGGCCTCGGTGTGCCCCGCGATGAAGTGCGAATAGGCCAGCTGGATCCGGGCCTCGGGGAGGAACCGGGCGTCCCGGATGGCGCCAGCCACCCGGGCCGCGGTCGCAGGGTCCAGGTCCGTGTTCGCGGCGACAGCGGCCTGCAGGAGCTGGATCGGAGGGATCTCTACGCCGCAGTCCATGGACCAGCGCAGCCGGTTGAGGGCCGCTCCCGGCGCGGCGGCCCGTGCCGACGGAAGCGACAACACGCTCGAACGCAGGGCCGAACTGCGGCCGGCCGGGACCCGCTGGCGGATAATCTCGCCAAGGATCGGGCTGGCCGCCCGAACCAGCCGGTCATGACCCGTGGAGACGGCAATGATGCCCGCGGTGTCCAGGGCATCAACGGCCTTGGGACCACTGATCCGCAGAATCTGGGACAGGGATAGCGGTCCGGCCATGGCAACGATCGTGGCGGCGGTCTTTTCCTCCGGTGTCATGGAGCGCAACTGCCGGTCCACAACGTCGGCGGCCGGAACTTGGGCCATGTCGGGGTTGGCCAGCAGGAACCATACTCCGTGCCGGAGGCCCAAGGCGCCGCTGGCCCGGGCATGCTGGATCAGGGACATCAGCATGAGCGGATTGCCGTCGGCCGCCTTATGGAACAACGCACTAACCCACGGAGAGACGTCGGCCCGCAGGACCTGCTCGCACAGTTGGTGGGTTCCGATCCGGCTCAGCGGGTAAAGGTCGAACTTGGAAATTATCCCGTCGTCCCAAAGCGCCAGGAACTCTTCCGGAATCATCGGCCCGGGACGGCAGGCCACGAGGATTCCCGCGGCGCCGGTCGCGGCCGCCTGCGCCAACTGCCGGACGGTCCCATGGTCGAGGCAATGCGCGTCGTCGACCACAAACAGAGGGCGGTCCGCCTCGGATTTCAGGCTGCGCGCCATCGCTTCCACGACGGCTGCGTAGGAGTCGAGTTCCCGGTCAGGAAGCCGGGACAAGTACGGCGCCAGGGCACCGAAAGGAACGCTGGCCAGAGCCGAAGTGGCGGTCAGCCGAATCAGGTGGCGGTGGGGCTCGAGTTCGCGGATGGCGGCCTTGAGGACGGCGGTCTTGCCCGCGCCCGCGCCGCCGACGATGAGCGCACCTGATCGGGTGTCGTCACGCAGGCAACGCACCAGGTCCTTGACCAGCGCCGAGCGCTCGATCAGTGCCGAGGTCTCAGCCAGGCTTTCCATCGCCGGTTCTTCCTGCCAGTTTCTGCCCGTCTTGAATAGCCGTCCGGGTTGCCGCCTGCAGTCTGCCGGGCTCAGCCGAGCCTGGCGCTGTCTGCCGGAGTCGAGATGACATCTTTGAGTTCCGATCGGCTGGCGACGTGCAGCTTCGAATACACCTGATAGAGGTGTCCCTCCACAGTGCGGACGGATACGTGCATCTGTTCCGCGATCTTGCGGTTGGACGTACCGGCAGCGGCCCGGACCGCCACTTCACATTCCCTCGCCGTCAGGGTTGAGGTTGTAAGCGACCGCAGCCCGTTCTTCGGACTGCCGAACTTGTCATCGAGGGACTGCTGCGCCCGCTGGGCGATCCGCAGCGCGATGCGGTTGCCGGCGTCGTTCGCGCAGCCGACGGCTTTCCGCACCGCGTCCCGGGCGAACACGGTGTTGCCGCATGCCTCAGCTTCCTTGGATGCTGCCAGTAACTGCTCGCTGTCAGCCTCGCGCATGCCTTCGGCCAGCCGCGAGCACAGGGCCGCAAATTGTCCGGTCACCCTCCCGCTCAGGCTGCCGAGCTTCTGGCCCGTCTGGCGGTCTCCCAGCCGGGCCGCGGCGGACTGGAACAGGAGCGCGGGGGCCAGTGCTGACGTTTCGGCGTCGTTGCCCGCTTCGGCTGAGAGCGCACGGATGGACATTGCCCTCTGGCCGAGCTCGGCCTGGGCCGACAGTTCGAAATAGCGTGTGAGCCGTTCCACCAGCCAGGCCGCGGGCGGCCTGGCCTGGGCAAGATCGTCCAGTAGCAGGCCGGCCATTTCCTCTTCGCCCTGGAGTGCGGCGGCATAGGCACACACGGCCGCGGCCAGGCCGCCCAAAGCGTCGGGGTCCTGCGCCCGAAGCTGCCACCGGCCCGCCTGGAGCCGGGACAAGGCGTCGTCGAGGTGTCCGGCATGCAGGTCCATGACGCCGTGCCCGATCTCAAACATCCCGCCCAGCCTGGTCTGGGGCTCTGCGCCGCTGTACGTCTCCTCAAGATAGACGGACGTTTCCCTGAACTTGCCGGAGAGCAAAAGGAGGAGGAGGAACCTGCCCCTGATCTCACGAACCGCATGGTCCGGGAGCTGCACGCCGGCTGTGGCCGCCAGGATCTGCTTTCCGAGGGCGAGCGCCCGCACCACGTTGCCGGTGACGGCCAGGGCCTCGCTGCGCACGCTGGCGGTCAGGATCCTTGGTTCGCTGCCCAGGTCCCCCGCGTCCACGCCGTCGGTTATGGCCAGGACTTCGTCGTAGCGTCCACGGAAAGCGGCGAGCCCAGCCTCCGCCAGGCGCAGCCGCTCCCGGGCTGCAACGGCAACTGAACTCTGTGCGGCGGGCTCGGCAGCCAGCCGCTCGGCGAACTCCTGTATCCGGGCTTCGGGGTCGGCGCCCGGGGCGGTGCTGCGTTTGTCCAGTTCCACGCGCAGCAGCTGCAAAGCGGTCCACTCGGTCAGGGGAAGCTTGGCGCACGCGCCGTCATCCAGTGCCTCCAGAACCCGGCGTGCGGAGTCCTCGTTGTTCACCGAGATGTGGGCATTGACTGTTTCGATGGCCATCAGGGCAGCGGGTTCGCTTCCTTCGACCTCCTGGACAAATCGCAAGGCGGCCGCGTGGTCGGATGCACCGTTCGCGGCGCGTGCGGCGGCCAGGGCGACCTGGGAGCTCACCTCTTCCCCGCAATCCAGCGCCCAGGCGACGCCGGCCGAGCCGCCGGTGTCCAGCGCGTCCGATTCCTGGAGAACGGCCGTGAGCCGGCGGCGGAGTTCGGCGCTGCGCCCGGGCGGGACCACGTTGGCGACAATTCCGGCGGTCACCGGATTGGCGATGCTGACCATCGGCGGATGGTCATGGGTGACCCGGATCAGGGCCCGCTCCTGGAGCGCGTCCATATCCTGCGGGTTGGCGATGAGCATGAGGGTCTGCAGCGGGACTGCCCCGGCGAGTGCCAGGAGTTCAAAGACGTCGCGCTGGCCGTTGCCGAGCCGGTTGAGGCGTGCCTTCACGACGTCCCGGATCTCTCCGGTCAAGGCGATGGGGCCGTTGCCCAGGAACCATACACCGTCCTGGCGGATCACTGTGCCCAGCTTGATCTGCTCCCGGGCCAGGGAATGGAGGAACAAGGCATTGCCCCCGCTCGCACTCCAAAGCGCCCGGGCAGCGGTCAGGGAGAACCGGCCGCCGTATTCGTGGTGCAACGTTGTTGCCGTCTCTGCGAAGTCGAACGGCCCGAGGTCCACCCGTCGGAGCAGGTCATCCTTCCACAGGCCCATGATGTCCCCGCCAATGTGCGGCATGTCAACGCACGCCGCCAGCAACGTGACATGGGACCCGGCGCTCAACTGGGCCACCATCATGCTGGAGAGCTCGTCGAGGTCATGGGCGTTGTCCACGAAGAGGACGATTCGCCGGCCTTCGGATTTGTTGTGGAGCAGCTGGGTCAGTCCGCGCAGCACCATCAGCGGGTGCTCGAGGTGGGAGGCGTCGAGGTCGTTGAGCAGGACGCTCAAGGCCCCGTAGGGAAGCTTGGAGGATATGGAGCTGCCCCTGACCTGGACTACCAGGTACTCGTCGCCGAGCTGCTCCAGGGCGCGCTGGGCGATAAAGGACTTGCCGGCCCCGTGGTCGCCCACGAGCACGATGCCGCAGCCGGAACCCGACGTCAGGGTCTCAACGATGTCGGCAACGACCTCCTGGCGGGTGAAGGGTCTGTCCTTACTGCGGCCATGACCGTTTCTTTGCGCCGGAAACACTATTTCTGTCTGGCCGCTGCCCGTTGGCAAGCCGGCGTCTTGCTGGAACATATGAGAGACCTTCGCAATCAAAGTGTGAGCGGTGATACCTCAACGGTAGGGACTAGGCGTATTTTCGGTATGCGTAAGTAGTACTCGATTACCTAGCGAGTATTCCGCCCGCTCTACGTAGCTGTACTCAGTTGGACCGGCGCTGCCGCAAGGCCCAAACCAAGTAGTCGCCATCCCGCCGCACGTGTCCGGCGCCGGTAGCGGCCCGGACACCGGGGAAGCGGCCCCGCCACGGCGGGCCGGCCGGCGGACACGGGCCCACGCGGCCTCTCCCTTGCTTGCCGCTAGTGCCCGCCGATACCGGGAAGCTGCTCACGGCCCTTGACGTTGAGCTTCGCGTAGCTGCGGTAGAGATGGCCTTCAACCGTGCGCACGGACACTTGGAGCTCTGCGGCAATCTGCCGGTCAGTGAGGCCGCGTACCGCCAGCGCCACAATGTCGCGCTCGCGGCGGGTCAGTATGCCGAGCGAGTCATCGTTCTTGGCCGCTTCGTCGCCGGGAAGGTCATCGGCCCGGTCCAGGCACCGCTTCCGCTGGGAATTGGCCATGCGCTCCCTGAGGGTGTCGCCCGCGGCCCGGTAGGCGTGCGCCGCGGCGTCGTAGGCGAGGGCGGCAAAGGCCCACAATTCCGCCGCTTCACAGGCTTTCGCGGCCTCAAGGAGGTCTGCGGCGTTGTCCGCGCTGATGGCTGCGGCGTAGGCGCAGATCGCGGCGGGCCTTGGCCCCTCGAGCCCGGCCCGGAGTTCGAGCAGCCTCGGCGCCGAGTCCGTGTCCCCCAGGGCCAGGCAGAAGGCCAGCGCGTCGAGTTCGAGCCCGGCGGTGTCCACTTCCGGGTAAGGTCGGCCGAGCCGCTTCAGTTCCGCGATGGCACCCGGGTAGTTCCCGAGCCGGGCCTTTCCATAGACCACGGCCATCGCGGCCAGCGAGCGCATGTACCGCGGCAGGGCCGCGGGTGCTGCCTCGAAGTCGGCGAGGAGTAGCTCCGCCTTCGTCTGGGCACCGACTTCGGCGGCTGCCGCGAAGGCCATGGCCGCCGTGAGCGCGAACAGCTGCTGGGGGTCGGTCAACCGCAGCGCTTCGAGCGCGGCACTTAGCGTGTTCAGGGCCTGGGCGGCCTTGCCCTGGTAGAGCAGAATGATGCCGTGCGCCGCGTGCACTCCCCCGCCGAAGGAAATCAGGTTGGGCCCGGATCCGGCGACGAAGCCGGTCAGGAGGCTTTCCGCCCCCTGCCAGTCGCCGGAGTGGATTGCGGCGGCCGCGGATCGGACGACGAGGAAGTCGGTGAGGAAGTAGAGCTCATCGTGATCGGCCCCGGCGGCCTCGATGGCCCGGGTCATCGCGGCGAGGGCGCTCAGTCCCTTGCCGCCGGCAAGGAGCCGCTCCGCGTCGAGGCAGAGCCGGAACGCCTGTACGAGGGTGTTCGACGGCGGGGTGTTCGAGGGTGGGGTGTTCGACTGTGGGGTGTTCGACGGCGGGGTGCCGGCAGCCGCGTCCCCGCCGGACGCCGCCGCGGCCGGGGCTGCCGCGTACTCGCCCGCCAGCGCCAGGACCATGGCTTCCAGAATCTCCAGCCGCTCTTCCGTGGCACGGTGAATGGCTTCGGCGTCGTCCGGCCGGGCCGCGGCGAGGCGTTCGGCGGCGCGTCGGAGCACCTGTGCCCGCTTGATGATCTCTGCCGGTGTGTGGCCCAGCGCTGACATCGTTGCGGCCCACAGGAGGGATCCGGCCAAGAGCCCGGGGATGCTGTTTCCCTGCCCGAAATCGGCGTCGAGGATGTCCCGGGCCGCCATGTAGTCGGAGGCGTTGTAGCGGGTCCGTGCTATCACGGCGCGGGCCGCCATCTGCAGTTCCGGATCCTTGACGAGGACGGCAGCCTTGCGGGCGAGCTCGTCCTCGTAAAGCCGGCTCGCCAGCACGGCCGCCCTCAGGAGCTGCCGGTCCTCGACCTCCGCGCCGCATTCGATCGACCAGCTCACTTGCCGCAGCAGTCCCTCGGCAGACGTCGGCTCGCTGTCCATCTTGCGCAGCAGGCTTTGCCGAAGTTGCAGGCTCCTGGCCGGTGAAATCAGGTTCCGCAAGGTGTCGCCGTACACGGTATGCCACAGCCGCAGCTCACCCGTCCCGGTGTCCGTGACCCGGATCAGTTCGCTGTCGATCAGTGATCCCACGGCCTCTTCGCCGGCCACCGACTCGATCAGTTCCCGGGACACGGGTTCGGCCAGCGCAACGAGGTTCAGGGCCTGCCGTTCTTCCGGCGAGCGCAGCAGCAACTGGCGGCGCACGACGTCGGTCAGCCGGTCACCGTGGCTGTTCAGGTGCCGGGTGAACAACCAGACACCGTTGCGCCGCAGCAGCGTCCCGTCGTTCCTGGCGTCGTCCAGGAGCCCGTTGAGGAGCATCGGGTTGCCCCCGGAGGCCTCCCAGAGGATCTCGGCGACGTTTGGCAGCACTTGCGAGCCGAGCTCGCCCTCCAGCATCTCTGTGGTCTGCGCGAGGGTGAGCGGGCGCAGGTCGTGCCGCTCGGCGATGCCTTCAAACCAGAGCTGCAGGAGCGGTTCCGGCAGTCCGGGCCGGGCCGCCGCGCCCACAAGCAGTTTCGCCCAGCCGGCCGCCGCCAGCTCCGCGAGGATTCCGGCCGTCGCCTCGTCGAGATCGTGTGCGTCGTCAACGACCAGCAGGAGGGGCTTCTGGGTGGCCCGCTTCTGCTCTTCCAGATGCGCCCACAGCGTCCTCAGCACGGCCAGCTGCGATGTTGCTTCCTGGACCGGCAGTCCGACGATGAAGGGACCCAGGACACCGTAGGGCACCTTGGTCAGCGACGCGCTGCCGTGGATCGGCACCGGCGTCACCTCGGGCCCCAGTTCCCCGACGACGGCATCGATGAGCCTTGATTTGCCCATCCCGCTGTCGCCGAGGACGAACACGGCCACATGGCTGCCGCCCTGGAGGGCTTCCACTGCCGACATCAAATCTTCCGACCTCCCGGTCAAGGCGCGGGCCGGCGCCGTGCCGGGGTTTCCCGCCGGCCCCCTAGATGAGTCCAAGCAGATCACTTCGCGAAGAAACGCCGAGCTTCGTGAACACCTGGTACAAGTGGCCCTCCACGGTCCTGACGGAAATGCCCACTTCCAGGGCGATGTCCTTGTTGGAGACCCCGTTCCCGGCCAGGGTGGCGATTTGCCGCTCCCGGTCTGTCAGCAGCGGGCCCTTGTTGCGCGGCATGACGGGCAGCGCCGGTACGGACTCCGAGAGGCTCTCCAGCATGCTGTAGGCGGCGTTGGCGCTGGCGGTCAGTCCGGCGCCCTTCGCGAAGTCGAATGCGAGCGCGGCGCACCGGGCCTGGACGGCGTCCAGTTCGAGGCCCGCGGCCTGCCCGGCGGCTTCGAGCATGATCGCGGCGTCCTTCTTCCGGCTGCCGACGGCGACCGTCCGGGACAGCTCGGCCAGCGGCCCCTGCCGCAGCCCGGCGATTTCCTCCATGAAAAGAAAATCCTTGACGGTGCCGTTGACGGTGGCCCCGAGCATGCAGATGCCGGCCAGGGTGTAGCGGCCCTTCCGGAAATGCTCCTCCGCGGTCCGTATCAGCCGGTCCTTGGCTTCGGGGTCACCGAGCCACCGCGACGCCATATCCATGCAGAACTCGGTGGAACTGCCGACCGTGAAGCGGGCCGGGCCGTCAGCCGAGCGGGCCCGGTCCAGGTAGATCGTGGCCTGGACCGAGTTGCCGGTCTGGGCGTAGGCAAAAGCAGTGGCGGCGTAGGCCTGGCGCAGGGACTGCAGGCTCGCCCGCACCTCCAGCTGGGCGATCGCGGCCAGCAACGGATCCAGAGCCATGTACCCGCGGCCGGCATAGACATAGGCGAGTCCGACGGCGAGGTCCGTTGCGGCGCTGCCGGAATGCAGCCCGTGCCCGGCCCGGCCGCTCGCGTCCTTGAGCATGTCGATGGCTTGGCGCCAAAGGCCCGAGAGGAGCAGCACGTTGAAAGAGCGCCAGGCGAAGTTTTCCCGGATGCGCGGCACGTTGGACCACTCGCCCAGCTGTCCGCCGATTTCCCGCATGAGTTTGCGGGCGTCGAGTTCGTGGCCGGTCATGGACCAGGCCTCCATCAGGATGATGGCCGACCTGAGCCGGTGCACGGGATCGGCGCCGGGCACGTCCGTGGTGGCCGCGGTGGTAAGCCGCTGCATCATGGGCTGGAAATCCCCGATGAAAGAGAAATAGTTGAACTCGCACAGATCCAGGCAGAGCCCCGCCCGGGCAAGCGCCGCAGGGGCGGGGGACGGCTCGTCCAGGCTCAGGTCCTGGAGCCGTACCCTGGCCTGCCCGAGCAGTTCGGGGACCTGGCCGGAGCGGTCGTCCAGCCACGCCATGCAGTCAGCCTTCGCCGCGATGAATTCGGCGAAGTTCTCGGCCGCAAGGCCGTTGACCTGCCGTTCGGAGACGTCGTCCAGCGCGGACATGGCCTGCAGCGGCAGGCCGAGCTGGAGGTAGGCAGCCGATTTCTGGAGCTGCCCTTCGGCCCATTCAGGGTCCGAGGGAGAGAGGCTGCCGGCGCATTTGAGGGCAAATTTCGGGTCGAAGAGCTTGACGGCGGCACTGGCAGCCGCGACGGCGTGGGCGGGGGCCAGCTGGGCGTGGCAGTCGTGGGTCCACGCCGCGTAGGCCAGCAGGTCTTCGACTGTCAGTTCGTCCAGTTCATGTTCCTGGTGTCCGGGGACCTTGTCCCGGAGCTCCAGCCGGCGCTCCACGCTGAGCCAGTTGCGGACAATGTCGCCGAGGTAGCGGTCGCCCAGCGTGACGAGGTGCCGGTCCGCGCGGTCGACCACGATCTGGCCGGCCTCTTCCATGTCGGCGATGACACCGGGGCTGTACATCCTGGCGAGCCGGGACAGGGGCAGGGTCCGGGCGCAGGAGAGGACGTCGATGACCTCCCGGGCCTCGGGTGTTTCCCTGGCATACCTGGCCCGGACAATATCTTCCAGCGCCGTGCGGCCATCCAGCACAACCTCATCGAGCAGTGTCCACACGGATCCGGACAGGACAAGGTTTCCGCGTTCGATTTGTTCGGAGACGACGGCCTGCAGGAGCGTGGGGCTGCCGCCGACCAGCTGGTGCAGCTGGCTTGCCAGGGCGGTCGAGACCCGATGGCCCAAAGCTGACTGCAGGACCTCCAGCGTCTCGAGTTCGGTCAGGTTGGCGAGCCGGACCTCGGCGAGCTGGCCGGAAGTGATGAGCCAGTAGAAATCGGGCGGAAGGTCAGTGGTGCGCTGGGCCGTTGCGATCAACCGGGCGGTCCGGGTCTGGAGCAGGTTGAGCAGGACCCCGGTGCTGAGTTCATCGAGGGCACCGGCGTTGTCGAGCAGGATCACGCACTGGCGCCCGGCGGCGTCGTCGCGGATCAGCGAGGTAATGCCGTGCAGGATGGCGGTCGGCGAGCCCAGGGAACTCTGCGGGAGCCGCGCAAGGGTGAAGGCGAGGCAGCCGTACGGCGTTGCCGAACCCGGCCCTGAACTGCGGAGCTGGATGGTGTACACCTCGGGGCCGAAGCCCGCGAGGGCGGTCCGGCCGACAAGCGTTTTGCCCACGCCGCGGTCGCCGGTGATGACGACGCCCATCCGGTCCTGGGCAAGCAGTTCCTGGCGGACACGCTCGGCATCAGCGTTCCGCGCCAAACCGGACCAGCCGTGTCTCGCGACCTGGCCGGCAGCATGTTCTTCTTCGGCGGGTGCCAATGTAGTGGAAACATTCCCCCAGCCCAGCGAATCCCTCGACATGTAGTTTCCTTCGTACCGCTTTGCAGACAGCAACCCCGGACTGCCCACTTAGAAGTAGCGTATCCCTATCCCCCGACGTGAGAGTAGACAGATCATAGCTGGAATGCGGAAAGCTTGGAAAGGAAACACGCAATCGGCATGCAACTTAGTCGCCGGCCGCCGGCCGCGGGCCCGGGCCGGCCCGCGGTCGGGGCGTTTCGGCTGCGTGGTGTTTTGCCTGCGTTTACGTCCGGGAGGGCTACGTCGCCTTGGCGGGGTGGAACTTTTGTTGGGCGGCGGTGAGGCCGTCCCGGACCAGGAGTTCGACGGCGTCGGCAGCTGAGTCGATGAGGAAGGGCAGTTCTTTTTTCTCCGGCGCGGAAAAGTCACGCAGGACAAAGTCCGCGGTCTCCATCCGTCCGGGCGGACGCCCGACGCCGACCCGCACGCGCAGGTAGTCCTTGGTGGCCAGGGCCTTGGAGATGTCGCGCAGTCCGTTGTGGCCGCCTTCGCCGCCGCCGATCTTGAGCCGCACGGTGTCGAAGGGGATGTCGATCTCGTCATGGACGGCAATGACGTGGGCCGGATCGATGCCGTAGAACTGGGCCAGGGCAGACACTGGGCCGCCGGAGACGTTCATGTATGACAGCGGCTTGGCCAGCACGATCCGGGGTCCGCCGATGCCCAGGCGCCCTTCGAGGACCTGGGCACGCGATTTGTGCGATTTGAAGCCACCGCCGACGCGCGAGGCGAGTTCGTCCAGGACCATCTGGCCGACGTTGTGCCGGTTGTGGCTGTACTCGGATCCGGGGTTTCCAAGGCCTACGATCAGCCAGGTGTCGGTCATGGGTCAGTCCTTCGGTGGGACGCAGCCGGGGGCGCGGCCAGTGGGGCGGGTCAGGTGGGACGGGTCAAGTGGGTCGGGGCAGGCAGCCGGCTACGGGGCGCGTACGGCGCGGGATACGGCATCAGAGACGACGGCGGCCGGGCCCCTGAGGGACCCGGCCGCCGTAAAATTCAACGGAATTACTCGGCTGCTGCTTCGGCCGACGGTGCGGCTGCTTCGCCCTCTTCGCCCTCTTCGACGTTTTCGGTGGCCTCGGAGATGTTGACGACGAGCGCTTCGGGGTCGGCCAGCAGGGTGGAACCCTTCGGCAGGACGAGGTCGGAAGCGTGGATGTGCTCGCCGGCGCTACGGCCTTCGATGCTGACCTCGATGGCGGTCGGCAGGTGGGTTGCCTCGGCCTCGACGGAAACGACCGTCATTTCCAGGTTGTGGACGTTGCCCGGGGCCAGCTCTCCGCTGAGGTGAACGGGCACGTCAACGGTGACCTTCTCGCCGGTGCGGACGGTCAGCAGGTCGAGGTGCTCGATGATCTGCTTGATCGGGTTGCGCTGGATGTCCTTGACGAGGGCCAGGTGCTGCTCGCCGTCGATGTCCAGGGTCAGCAGGGCGTTGGCGGTGCGGACGGCCAGGGTGGTGGCCTTCGCCGGCAGGGTGATGTGGATCGGCTCGGCACCGTGGCCGTAGATGACGGCCGGGATCAGGTTGGCCATGCGGGCGCGGCGGGCGAAGCCCTTGCCGAATTCGGTGCGGACTTCTGCTGCGAGCTTCTGCTCAGACATGGATATCTCCTCGTGGGATTTCAAGCTGTGGGACTAAACGGTGTTCAGCAAGGGCGGAGGTCTGTTTACGACCTTCAACGCCGGGCTGCCGTACGGCTGCCCTTCAGAAGGAGATTCAGACCCAGTCGATTACGGAGACCAGCAGTCCGGGTTCCGATTAATTTCCCGTCAATAAGGAATTCAATACAGAATGCCGGCGCTCTCCCTCGCCAAGGTTTCGGTACAAGGCTACCAGCGGAAGGACCGGTTTCAGAAACCGGGCCCTCCGCCGGCCGGCTTAGGCCTGGCCGTCGAACAGGCTGGTGACGGAGCCGTCGTCGAACACTTCACGGATGGCGCGGGCGATCAGCGGCGCGATGGAGAGCACGGTCAGCTGCGGGAAGCGCTTGTCCGCGGTGATCGGCAGCGTGTTGGTGACCACCACTTCGCGGGCGCCGGACTCGGAGAGCCGGCGGGCCGCCGGATCGGAGAACACGGCGTGGGTCGCGGCGATGATGACATCCTTGGCGCCGGCGTTCTTGAGCACCTGGACGGCGCCGGAGATGGTTCCGCCGGTATCGATCATGTCGTCGATCAGGACGCAGGTGCGGCCTTCAATCTGGCCCACGACCGTCTTGGAGACGGCCTGGTTGGGCACGGTGAGGTCCCGGCTCTTGTGCACGAACGCCAGCGGCGCGCCGCCGAGGCGCTCGGCCCACTGCTCGGCCACGCGGACGCGGCCGGTGTCCGGCGAGACGACCGTGACCTTGTCCGAGCCGACCCGGGTGCGGATGTAGTCGGCCAGGAGCGGAATGGCCATCAGGTGGTCCACGGGGCCGTCGAAGAAGCCCTGGATCTGGGAAGTGTGCAGGTCCACGCTCATAATGCGGTCGGCGCCGGCGGTCTTGTACAGATCGGCGACGAGGCGTGCCGAGATCGGCTCGCGGCCACGGCCCTTCTTGTCCTGCCGGGCGTAGGGGTAGAACGGGGACACCACAGTGATGCGCTTGGCGGAGGCCCGCTTGAGCGAATCGATCATGATCAACTGTTCCATGAGCCAGTTGTTCAACGGGGCCGGGTGGGCCTGGATCACGAAGGCGTCGGTGCCTCGGACGCTCTCGCCGGCCCGCACGTAGATCTCGCCGTTGGCGAAGTCGTAGGCGTCCAGGGGCAGCAGCTCGGTGCCGAGCTCCTTCGCGATCTCCTTCGCCAGCTCAGGGTGCGCGCGCCCCGCGGCCAGCACCAGCTTCTTCTCGCCGTGTGCCGTAATTTCGCTCATGATTGCTAGCCCTCTTCTGTCGGTGCCGGAGTAGTGGAGGATGTTGGGGCGGCGCCCGCGGCGGAATCCACCGCGGCAGCGGATTCGGCCAGGGCGGACTCGGCCAGGCCGGCGGAAACGGAACCGGGGCGGTTGGCCGCAACCCAGCCGTCCGAGTTCCGCTGCTTGGCCAGGGTGACGGCGAGGGCGCCGGCCGGGACGTCCTTGCGGATGATCGCCCCGGCGCCGCTGTAGGCGCCGTCGCCCACGCGCACGGGGGCCACGAACACGGTGTTCGAACCGGTGCGCACACCCGAGCCGATCACCGTACGGTGCTTCTTCTCGCCGTCGTAGTTGGCCGTGATGTTGCCGCAGCCGATGTTGGTGTCCTCGCCGATCTCCGCGTCCCCGGCGTAGCCGAGGTGGGACAGCTTCGAGCCGCGGCCGATCGTGACGTTCTTGGTTTCGTAGAACGCGCCGATCTTGCCGGTCTCGCCCAGGACGGTGCCCGGGCGCAGGTAGGTGAAGGGGCCGACGCTGGCGCGCGCCCCGATCGTGGAGCTGGAGCCATGGGTGCGGATCACCGTGGCGCCCTCCCCCACCGTGACGTCGGTCAACGTGGTGTCCGGGCCGACGACGGCGTCGCGCGCCACCGTGGTGCTGCCGTGCAGCTGGGTGTTGGGCAGGAGCCGGACGTCCTCGTCGAGCGTCACCGTGGCGTCGATCCACGTCGTGGCGGGATCCACGACGGTCACGCCGGCGCGCATCCAGGCTTCGAGGGTGCGGCGGTTGAGTTCAGCGCCGAGCGCCGAGAGCTGGACGCGGTCGTTGGCGCCCTCCACCTGCCAGCGGTCGTCGGTGACGACGGCGGCGACGCGGCCGCCCGCGGTGCGGGCCAGGGCCAGGACATCGGTGAGGTACTTTTCGCCCTGGGCGTTGTCCGTGGTGACGTGGACCAGCGCGTCGCGCAGGACGGCGGCGTCGAAGGCGTAGATGCCGGAGTTAACCTCACGGATTTCGCGTTCGGCGCTGGTGGCGTCCTTGTGTTCGCGGATTCCCGTGACGGTTCCGTCTTCTGCGCGGAGGATGCGACCGTAGCCGGTGGCGTCCTCGAGCACGGCGGTGAGGACGGTGACGGCGTTGCCCTCGGCCTCGTGGGCGGCGACGAGCTCGCCGAGCAGGCCACCGGTGAGCAGCGGGACGTCGCCGTACGTGACCACGACCGTTCCGCCCAGCGGGCCTTGGGGGTCGAGGGTGTCGAGCGCTTCCAGTGCCGCCTCGACCGCGCGGCCGGTGCCGGGCACATCGTCCTGGTCCACAATCAGGGCTTTCGGATCGAGGGCGGAGACGTGGGCGGCCACGAGGTCGCGTTCATGCCGGACCACCAGGGCCAGCTCGCGGGGGCTGATACTGCGGGCCGCCTGGAGCGCGTGGCCGACCAGCGAGCGGCCGCCGATCTCATGGAGAATTTTGGGGGTACGGGATTTCATCCGGGTACCGGCCCCTGCAGCTAGGACGATCACGGCGGCCGGGCCAGTATTCTCGGGGCTCACGTATTGGCTCTCCTTGCTTGGTTGCGCGGTGTGTCTCGCCAAGTTCCGCCCATAGGACTCGAACCTATACTCCACGGCTCCAAAGGCCGGGGTGCTGCCATTACACCAGAGCGGACCGTGCCCAGGCTTGACCTGTGGCACGAGAATCAATTCTGCCACGAAGGTTGATGCTCGTGCGACTCAGCGCCGCGGAAGGAGCGGGCAGGCGCGGGTGGGCGGTGCAGCCGGCGCCACGGGACATGCCCATTCTTGGTCCGCGCGGCGGGACATGTGCCGCGGGATTCACGAGCTCCGCGGAACGTGCCTTCCTGGGTGTGCGCAGAGACCCCGTTCCCCACGCGGGACATGCCCAGCGTTGGAGCCGAGCAATGGACATAATGCCAATATGCCCATCCCCGGCCCGTGCCGAGGGACATGCCCGGCGGGAATTGAGCCCTCCAGTGGACATGTCCAGTGTTGGTCCGCGCGGCCGGACATGTGCCGCAGGATTCACGCACTCCGCGGGACGTGCCTCTTTGGGCGCGCAGAGACCTCGGCCCCTACGCGGGATGAGCCCAGTGTTGGTCCCGAGCAATGGACATGATGCCAATATGTCCAGTGCTGGCCCGCGCCGAGGGACATGTCCAATGCTGGTCCGCGCAGAGGGACATGCCCTGCGGGATTTGAGCCCTCCAAGGGACATGTCCAGTGCTGGCCCGCGCAAAGTGACATGTGCCGCAGGATTCACGCACTCCGCGGGACGTGCCTTCCCGGGCGTGCGCAGAGACCTCGGTCCCTATGCGGGATATGCCCAGTGTTGGTCCCGGACAATGGGCATAACGCCAATATGCCCATCCCTGGCCCGCGGCGAGGGACATGCCCGGCGGGATTTGAGCCCTCCAAGGGACATGTCCAATGCTGGCCCGCGGCGAGGGACATGCCCGGCGGGATTTGAGCCCTCCAAGGGACATGTCCAATGCTGGTCCGCGCCGTGGGACATGCCCTGCGGGATTTGAGCCCGCCAAGGGACATGTCCGGTGTTGGTCCGCGGCGAGGGACATGTCCCGTGGGTTTTGAGGGCTGCGAGGGACATGTCCAGCGGTGGGTGCTCACGCTGGGCATGTCCCGGGGGGGCAGGAGGCTACTCCCCCAGCACTTCCAGGGCCTCGAGCCATTCGAGTTCAAGGGCTTCGCGTTCCCCGGCCAGTTCCTGGAGTTTCGCGTTAAGCCCGGCGAGCTGGTCGAACTTGCTGGCGTCCCCGGCCCCGGCGGTCATCTGGGCGTGGATCTTGTCTTCCTGCTGCTTGAGTTTGCCCAGCTGGCGGTCGATCCGGTTCTTGGCCTTGCGGGCGTCGCGCTTTTCGGCCTCGGAAGGGCCGCTGGTGGCGGGAGCGGATCCCCCGCCGGCGGAGGTGACGGGGTTGCCGCCGCCGGTGATGGTGGAGCCGGCCAGGGCCCCTTCCCGCAGTTCGAGGTACTGGTCCACGCCGCGCGGCAGGGCCTGGATCTTGCCATCGCCAAGGAGCGCCATCTGGTGGTCCGTGACGCGCTCGAGCAGGTAGCGGTCGTGGCTGACGACGACGAGCGTGCCCGGCCAGCCGTCGAGCACATCTTCGACGGCGGCGAGGGTGTCGGTGTCGAGGTCGTTGGTCGGCTCGTCAAGCATCAGCACGTTCGGCTCCCCCACGAGCAGGCGCAGGAGCTGCAGCCGCCGGCGTTCGCCGCCGGAGAGGTCCTTGACCGGGGTCCACTGCTTCTCGTTGGTGAAGCCCAGCTGCTCAACGAGCTGGCCGGCGGTGAATTCCTTGCCGCCGACGTTGAAGGAGCGCTTTTCCCGCTCGATCACTTCGATCACGCGCAGGTCCGAGACGTCGTCGAGTTCCTTGACCTCCTGGGTCAGGACCGCGGTGACCACCGTCTTGCCGCGCTTGACCTTCCCGGAGCTGGGCTGGATCTCACCGTTGAGGAGTTTGAGCAGGGTGGTCTTGCCGGCGCCGTTGACGCCCACGAGGCCCAGCCGCTCCCCGGGGGCGAGGCGCAGCGTGATGTTGTCGAAGAGCTTCTGCCCGGGCTCGCCGCCGAGGAAGTCCAGCGAGACGTGCTCGAGGTCCAGGACATCCTTGCCCAGCCGGGCGGTGGCCATCTTGCTCAGCGCCGTCGAGTCGCGCGGCTCGGGGACGTCCGCGATCAGGGCGTTGGCTGCCTCGATCCGGAACTTGGGCTTGGCGGTGCGGGCCGGGGCACCGCGCCGGAGCCAGGCGAGTTCCTTCTTCACGAGCTGCTGGCGCTTGCTTTCCATCACGGAAGCGGAGCGGTCGCGCTCGGCCCGGGCCAGGACGTAGGCGGCATAGCCGCCGTCGAACGGGTCCATGATGCCGTCGTGGATTTCCCAGGTCTTGGTGCAGACTTCGTCGAGGAACCAGCGGTCGTGGGTGACCACGAGGAAGGCGCCCTGGTTGGCCCGCCAGCGGGTCTTCAGGTGCCGGGACAGCCACGCGACGCCTTCGACGTCGAGGTGGTTGGTGGGCTCGTCGAGCATGATGACGTCGTGGTCCTCGATCAGCAGCTTGGCCAGCGCCACACGCCGCTTCTGCCCGCCGGAGAGCGCGTGGACGTTGGCGTGCCAGTCGACGTCGGACACCAGCCCGCCCATGACTTCGCGGATCTGGGGATTGCGGGCCCACTCGTAGTCGGCCTGGTCCCCCACGATCGCGGCGCCGACGGTGAGATCGCCGTCGAGCACGTCGCTCTGGTCCAGGTAGCCGATGTTGACCTCGCTGCGCTTGGTCACCCGGCCGGAGTCCGGGGTGGAGCGCATGGCCAGCAACCGCATCAGGGTTGACTTGCCGTCACCGTTGCGGCCCACCATGCCGATCCGGTCGCCCTCTTCAAGGCCGAGGGTAATGCCATCGAGGACGGTACGGGTTGCATACGAGACCGTGAGGTTCTCGCCGCCGAGCAGGTGTGCCACTGGGAACTGCTTTCTTAGGTGTATCGGTGAAGTGAAGCTGTGAAGTCATCGGATGCGATGCGTCAAAAGCTCCTAAAGGAGCGTATCGGAGATGATGCGGGCCCCGTGCACCGGCCCGTGCACCGCCATGGCGTCGAGGCTGTGGTGCCGCAGCTCTTCGGCGAGCCCGGCGGCCGCGGCGGGGCTGTGCGCGAGGAACGCGACGGTGGGTCCGGAGCCGGAGACGATGCCTGCGATCGCGCCGCAGGCCTCGCCGCGGCCCAGGGTCTCGCGCAGGCCCGGGGCCAGTTCGATCGAGGCGCGCTGGAGGTCGTTGACCAGCACGCGGCTCAGGGCGTCGGCATCGCCGCTGCGCAGAGCCGTGAGCACGCCGGGATCCACGGCGTCGGGTTCGTCCACCGCCAGGCCCTCGGCCGCGCGCAGGCGGTCCAGGGTGCGGTAGACCTCAGGGGTGGGCAGGCCGAAGTCCGCGCTGACCAGGACCCAGTCCGTCTGGGCCTTGACCAGGGCCGGCGAGAGGTCATCGCCCAGGCCCAGTCCGACGGCGGTGCCGCCCAGCAGCGCGAAGGGAACATCGGCGCCGAGCTCGGCGGCCAGGTGGGCCAGCTCATCGCGGGACAGTCCGCTGTTCCACAACGCGTCGCAGGCCAGCAGGGTGGCGGCGGCGTCGGCCGATCCGCCGCCCATGCCGCCAGCCACGGGCACCCGTTTGGTGATCTCCAGGTGGACACCCGTGGAGTGTTCCGAGACGTCGGCCATGATGGCGGCGGCTTTGTAGGCCAGGTTGCGGTGATCGAGCGGAATGTCCACCCCGTCGAGGTCCACGGTGCTCGCATCACTGATGCTGACGGTGATCTCGCCGGTATCGGTGCTGGTGGCGGCAATTTCTTCGTAGAGCGAGACAGCCAGGTAGACGCTGGCCACGGAGTGGTAGCCGTCCGGCCGCAGCGGTCCGACGTCCAGTGAGACGTTAACCTTGCCTGGAGCTTTCACCCGGACGGTCCTCGCGGCAAAGCGCCCTCTCACTGCGTTCATGGCTCCACGCTATGGCATCGCGGCCCGGGCTCCAAGCACGCAACCGCCCCCGGAGGCGCCCATGCAGGGCTCACAAGGAGCTCAGGAGTCCGCTTGTCCGTGGGCTTCGGCGATTCTGGCGAACGCCGCGATGTCGATCACTTCGCCGCGTGCTGTGGGGTCGACGCCGGCGGCCCGCAGGCAGCGTTCGGCCTCGGCGGCACTGCCGGCCCAGCCGGCCAGCGCGGCCCGGAGCGTCTTGCGGCGCTGCGCGAAGGCGGCGTCGATCACGGCGAAGACCTGCTCCCTGGTGGCGGTCGTAACCGGGGGCTCCCGGCGCGTGAAGGCGACGAGTCCGGAATGGATCTTGGGCGCTGGCCAGAAGACGTTCATGCCGATCACGCCGGCCTTGCGCATGCTGCTGTACCAGGCGGCTTTGACGGATGGAACGCCGTAGGTCTTGGAGCCGGGCCCGGCCGCGAGCCGGTCGGCGACTTCATCCTGGACCATGACCAGGCCGTGCTGCAGGCTCGGGAAGTGCTGCAGGAGGTGCAGCACCACGGGAACGGCCACGTTGTAGGGAAGATTCGCGACGAGGGCGGTCGGCTCGACGGGAAGTTCGGTGACCCGCATGGCGTCCGCCAGCACGAGGTGGAAGTTCCCGACGGCGTGCGGTCGCCACGCGGCGACAGTGGCCGGCAGGCGCCCGGCAAGGACCGGATCGATTTCGACGGCGACCACGCTGCGGGCGGCGTCCAGCAGGCCAAGGGTCAGTGACCCGAGTCCGGGGCCGACTTCCAGGACGGTCTCATCGGCCCGGATGTCGGCGGCGTTCACGATCCGCCGGATGGTGTTGCCGTCGATCACGAAGTTCTGCCCGAGGGTCTTCGTGGGCCGCACGCTGATTTCCTCTGCCAGCCGGCGGATATCGGAGGCACCCATCAGCGGTGCGGGCGCCGCTCCGGGCAGGCTTTCGGGGGCGGAGGGGCTCGGTTCAGTCACCTAGGTATCCTATCCCGGCGCCGGTACGCCGCAGGCCGGGTCCGGAGGGAATCCGGACCCGGCCTGTGCTCTCCCCTGGCTGTGGTCGGCAGCCGCGGGAGTCGGGCGTTCAGTGGCGGGCGTTCAGTGGCGGGCAGTCAGCCGCCGGCCTGGCCTGCTAGCTGGAGGCGGCCCAGCCGCAACCCCAGGGCTGCAGTCCGCGCTGGGCGTAGACCCGGTTGGCGACGGCGATCTGCTGGGCCTTGGTGGCGGCCGCGGCGTTCGGGGCGTAGGCGCCGCCGCCCGAGCTGAGCCAGGTGCCGACGTCGAACTGCAGGCCTCCGTAGTAGCCGTTGCCGGTGTTGGTGGACCAGTTGCCGCCTGATTCGCACTGGGCGATCTTGTCCCACATGCCCTGGTTCATCATGGCGGGGGCGGCCGCACCGGTGTTGGCGGCGGGCTTGGGCTTTTCCTTGGTGCCGACAGTGACCTTTTCGGTGACGGGCTGGACGCTGACGGTCTCGGACACCAGGGTCCGGGAGGCTTCGCGGCCATCCACGAGGACCAGCTTGAAGTTCTTGCTGGTGGTGCCGGCGACGCCGGCCTGGGTGACCTTCTTCTCACCCTTGAACATGTCAGCACTCTCGGTGGTGAGCGTTTCGAAGGCGACGGGCTCGGTGGTGTTGGCCGTCTTGCTGACGTCGACGCGGGAGACCTTAATCACCATGTCATTGACCACCGGGGCGTTCCCGGGCTGGGAGACGCGGTCGCTGGCCCCGAGCGAAAGCCCGGCGTCCTCGAGCACTTTGGCGACTGTGGCCGCCGTCGTCGTGGTCGCTGCCGCCTTGCCGTCCGCAACGAGGCTCACCTTTTTAGGCGTCGAGATGGACACGAAGGAGCCGGAGACGGCGAGCTGGGCGTCCTTGGGCACGGAGACCTGCGAGGCGCTGGCCACGCCGAGTTCGGTCACGAGACCTTCGACGGTGGGTGCGGTGGTGGAGATGGTCCGTTCGGCGCCGTCCAGGCTGACCTTGACGGCCTTGGCGAGGTTGACGTTGATGACTGACCCGTCCTGCACGTGGGCGTCCGCCGAAGGCGACACCCTGTCAGATGGCTGCAGTTCAACCTTGGCGCTCTTGACGACTTCCCCGACGGTTCCGCCGAAGGTCTGGACGGAGCTGACTTTGCCATCCACGTTGAGTGTGATCGTCTTGTTATTGCCGACGAAGGCCACGAGGCCCAGCACCAGTGCCACCAGCACCACGAGCTGCGTGCCAACCTTGACGAAGCTGAACTTGCCGTCCGATGTGAAGAACTTGACCACAATTGCCCGAATCTCTTGGACCTTCCGGGCACGGGGAAAAGTGCACGTGGCCATCCCCCGCGAGCGCGCCAACGGCGGCTCCGGACAGCGTCCGGAGCGTCACGGAACATGCGTGCACTGCCTCACCCAAAACGAGAGCGCGCATGTGGTTCGTTGGCCACAATGCACGCCCTGCTGGAGTGAAATTATCCGTAGGCCTTCCCCGACCCCGGCTAATAGTTGACCACTGTAATCGAAGCGTTATAAAGGAACCAAGAATTTGTGCATACCCCGTATCTACACCGGGAGGCTGGATGAGGGCGGTTCAGTCCCAGGATCCGTACGCCCGCACCGTATTTGCGGCGATCTGCGCACACAGCCCGGAAAGCTCCGACCCAGTCACATCGGCCATGGCCCGCACCGTGTACGGAACCATGTAGCTCGCGTTCGGCCGGCCGCGATGCGGGTGCGGGGTGAGGAAGGGCGCGTCGGTCTCGACCAGGATCCGGCTCGGCTCAGCGATAGCCAGCGCTTCCCGCAGGTCCGTCGCGTTCTTGAATGTCACAGTTCCGGCAAAGGACATGTACCAGCCCTCCGCGTTGCAGGTCCGGGCGAGCGCCTCGCCGCCGGAGAAACAGTGGAAGACCACCCGCTCCGGTGCCCCCTCTTCGCGCAGGACCTGGACGACGTCGTCGTGGGCGTCGCGGTCGTGGATTTGCAGCGTCAGTCCAAGCCGTTTGGCGATGTCGATATGGCGGCGGAACGAATAGCGCTGGTGGACCAGGCCCTCGCCCTCGGTCCGGAAGAAGTCCAGGCCGGTCTCCCCGATCGCCCGGATCCTCGGATGGGCGGCGAGCTCCTCGATCTCGGCCAGGGCCTCCTCCAGGCCGCCGCGCCGGGCGTAGCCGGGGGCGTCGTTGGGGTGGAGGGCAACAGCGCCCAGGAGCCGTGAATCGAGGTCGACCGCGTTGACCGTAAACCGGGACGATTCGAGGTCGCAGCCCACCTGCACGGCGCCTTGCACGCCCACGGCGGCGGCGGCATCGAGGGCGTCCTTGATGCCCACCTCAAGCTCCGCGTCGGGAAAATCCAAATGCGTGTGGTTGTCCATGACCGGCACGGGAAGCGGTTCAGGTGCGGGCGGATACCCGCTGCGTCCGGTACCGTCGTGTCCAGGCGACCGGAAGGGGACGGGAGTGAGGGGACTGAGCATTCATCCACCCTAACCGGAGGCCAGATTTCCCCGGAACTCTCTGTCAGGGCCGGCAGTTGTGTTAGTAGTCTGTTAATACTCTGTAATTTCCCCGTTAGGAAACAGGTGAATGCCACTGCGGGGCCCGGCCGCCGCGGGCGGTCAGATCCGGGACCCACCAGGGCTGAAAGGCTGCCGATGGATTACCACCGCACTTCCGTAGACGACATCCTCCCCCAAGGACAGAGCCTCCCGGGCCGCGCTTCCTTGGATCCAAACGCAGCCGGACACCGGCCCCCGCGGCATGAACTGCCGGCCATGGAAGCCGACGCCTTCCACTCAGCCAGCACCCGGATCCTGACGGCGATCAATACGGTCATCGACGGCAAGGCCGAAGCGGCCAAACTGGCGCTCACGGTCCTCCTCGCCCAGGGCCACCTGCTCCTCGAAGACGTCCCAGGGGTGGGCAAGACGCTCCTGGCGAAGACGCTGGGCCGCACCATCGACTGTTCCGTCAGCCGGATCCAGTTCACCCCGGACCTGCTCCCGTCCGACGTCACGGGCGTGTCCATCTACAACCAGGCGACCCGGACCTTCGAGTTCCGGCACGGCGCGGTGTTCGCCAACATCGTCATCGGGGACGAAATCAACCGCGCCTCGGCCAAGACCCAGTCAGCCCTGCTGGAGTGCATGGAGGAGCACCAGGTCACGGTGGACGGCACGTCCTACCGGCTGGATGAGCCCTTCATGGTGGTGGCGACGCAGAACCCCATTGAGATGGAGGGCACGTATCCGCTGCCGGAAGCGCAGCGGGACCGCTTCATGGCCCGGATTTCCATGGGCTACCCGGACCGTGAGTCCGAGATGGAGATGCTCGAAACCCACCAGGCCTCCTCTCCGCTGGCGCGTGTGACGGCAGTGGTCACCGCGGCGGAAGTGGCCGCCATGATTGCCACGGTGCAGCAGGTGTACGTGTCCCGGTCGATCAAGGAGTACACCGTGGCCCTGGGCCGGGCCACGCGGGAAAGCGGGCTTCTCCGGCTCGGCGCCAGTCCGCGGTCCATGCTGCAGCTCCTGCGTGCGGCGAAGGCCACCGCCGCGCTGGAGGGCCGGGACTTTGTGCTGCCGGACGACGTCGTCAGCGTCGCCGAAGCGGTGCTCGCCCACCGGATCATCCTCGACCGCAAGGCGGCCAGCGCGGGTGAGACGCCGCAAAGCGTCATCCGGGCCATAATCGCCAAGATACCCGTCACCCCGGACGTGACGGCCTCACCCAACGGAACCGGCCGCCCTGGCCGGAAGAAGGCCTCGGCCATGGCAGCCGCGCCGCCGCCCAACCTGCCCAATCCGCGCTAGGGAATGGCTCCGCCGTGGCGTTAAGGGATCGGTTCCCCGGGCACTTCTTCAGCAGCCGCGGCTGGGGCCTGCTCGGCGCGGGTGCGGTGTCGTTGCTGGCCGCGCAGATCATGGGGCGCCGGGACCTGCTGGCCCTGGCCGTCCTGTTGCTGGTGCTGCCGGCGCTCGCCCTGGCCGGAACCCGGGTCCTGAAGCCGAGGTTCCGGGTCTACCGCGAATTCAGCCCGTCGCCGGTTGAAACCTCCGCCCGTGCCACGGTGCGGCTGGCCGTCGCGCGGACCGGGGCGGGCACAGGCCACGCGGTCATGGAGGAACACTTGCCGGCCCGGTTCGGCGAATCGCCCGTCTTCCGGTTCCCGGCCCGTGCGGCAGCCGGCGGCACCAGCCGCTATGAGTACCACCTCCGCTCGGCCAGGCGCGGCCAGTTCCTGATCGGGCCCGTCACGGCGGAATTCAGCGATCCCTTCGGGCTCTCCTTCCACCGCCACGCAATTGACGACGGCGACCTCCTCACCGTCACGCCCGCCGCCATCGAGCTGCCGGAGACGGGGCTCGCCGGTGCCCGCGGACACGACGGTGTCACACCCACGCGGGCCCGGGCCAATCCCAGCGACGACGACGTCATGACCCGCGAATACCGCCACGGGGATCCGCTGCGCCGGGTGCACTGGGCCGCGACCGCCCGCCACGGGTCCCTCATGGTGCGGCAGGAGGAATCCGTCACGACCCCCGAGGCGACCATCATCCTGGACCAGCGGCTCTCCGCCTACCCCCACGGGGTGTTCGGCCACAGTGCCCATTCCTCCGGCGGCCACCCGGGCGGCGGGGAGGGGGACGGCCACGACCTGCTGACCTCTGATGCCTTCGAGTGGGCTGTCACGGCGGCGATGTCGATCGGGGCGCACCTCGCGGAACGCAACTACTCGCTGCGGTTCCTGGACAGCGCGGGCGAGCCGGCCTTCCGGCTTTCGCCGTCCGCTCCCGACCCGGAAGCCGAGGAATACACCGGAACGGCCGGGCTGCAGTCCATCGCCGAAAGCCTGGCTGCCATCGAGCTTTCCGGCCCGCACCACACCCACCACCACAACCACCCGCACCGTGACCGCACGGGGCCCCGCCCGCAGAAGGCCGCGGCGGGAACCAGCACCGGATCTTCCGCGCCGGGGGGATTCCGCTCCGGGGCCGGTGCGGGCACCGGTAATGCCCCGCACGCCTTCGACGACACCCTGATGGACAAACTTTCCGCCCACCGGCTGCGCGGACCTGTCCTGGCGGTCCTGGGCAGCCTGACCCCGGCCGAGGCCCGGGCGCTGTCCCCGGCCGCCGGGTTCGGCGCGAACGCCTTCGCGCTGCTGGTCACGGACCGGGCACAGGACTCCGGCGAAGTGCCCGAGGTGCTGGAGGCGCTGCGGCTGGGCGGATGGCGGGCCCTGGCGGTGTCCGCCCAGAGCTCGCTGCCTGACGCCTGGGCAGCCTTCGACCAGGCAGACCCGGGGATGTCCGCCGGGGCCGACGTCCGCCGCGGCGTGGGGGGCCGGCCATGACGCTCGCCCCGCAACGCAGCCAAGGCACCGGCACGGCCGGCGGAGAAGAACCGACGGCCCTCTCCCCCGGTGCGGCGTCCCGGCCGGACGGACCCGGCGCCCGGCCCTGGGTGATGGCGACCGCCGTCGCGGTAGCCGTCGCGGGCGCTGCCCTCGGATTCAACGGCGTCCTGCGTGGCTGGGCCTGGTATTCCCCGGTGTTCAGTACCGTGCTCTCCGTTGCGTTCTCCCTCGCGGTGCTCCGGTCCCTGCGTGCCCGGCCCTGGCTGGTGACCGCCGGCGGCCTGGTGGCGCTGATCGTGGCCGTGACCTTCATCTTCTTCCGGCAGCACAGCATTGCCGGGTTCATCCCCTCCCCGGAGACCATGAACTACCTGGGAAAGTTCCTCCGGCGGGCCAGCGAAACGGTTCTGGCCGAGAGCACCCCAGTGGCCCCCAACGCCGGAATCGTCATGCTGATCTGCGCGGTCCTCGGGCTGCTCGTGATCCTCATCGATGCCCTGGCGTTCCCGCTGGCGCTGCCGGCCACGAGCGGGCTCGGGATCCTGGCAATCCTCGTGGTGCCGGCCATGGTCAAGCCGCAAAGCGTGGGAGTGCTGGGGTTCGTGGGCGCCGTCGTCGGGTACCTGTTGATCCTCGGCTGCAGCCATTGGTACACGCCGGATACCCGCACCCTGGCCGACACCGCCCGCAACCCCGGGCAGCTCCGGCGCGGCACGGTCACGGCCGTCGCGGCGCTGACCCTCACGCTGGTGCTGCAGCTGGTCATCCCGGGTTTCGACCAGGGCACGTTCCCGCAGGGCTCGCGGCTGAACCCGTTCGGCGGCGCCACCGGCCTCAATCCGATGATCAGCCTGGGCAACAGCCTGCGCAGCCCCTCCGGCGAGGGCCGGATCACCTTCGCCACGAACGCGCCGACGACGCCGTACCTGCGCTCGGTGACCGTGGACACCTTTGACGGCGATTCCTGGTCACCCGATGACCGGGAGTCGAGCCGGCAGCCGGGAACCGGCCGGCTCGAGGCCGGGCATGAAACCGCCCCGGCCGAGCTCCGCGTAATTACGGCCGTCAACACCGGCCAGTACACGAGCCCGTACCTGCCCGCACCGTATGCGCCGGAAGCTGTCAACGGACTCTCAGGGCGCTGGAGCTGGGACCCCGCCACGCTGAGCATCAAGGGTGTGGACACAAATTCCCGCGACCAGCAATATGTGGTCTCGTCCGTCACTCCGCAGCTCACGGCAGCGCTGCTGGCGGGCGCTTCCGGGCCGGTGACCGGTGTCCCCGAGCTGTTCCTCCGGGAACCGTCGAATGTTCCGGAGGTTGTGCGCAGCACGGCTAAAACTGTGACGGCGGGTGCCAACTCGCCGTATTCGCGGGCCATGGCCATCCAGAGGTATCTGCGCTCCGCCGAGTTCAGCTACTCGCTGCAGTCCCCCGTGCAGGGCGGCTACGACGGCAACGGCCTGTCCGTGCTGGCGGACTTCCTGACCCAGAAGAGCGGCTACTGCATTCATTTCGCCTCCGCCATGGCCGTGATGGCCAGGCTGGAGGGCATTCCGAGCAGGATCGCCGTGGGCTACGCGCCGGGGCGCCCCACCGGGGCCACCGTGGCGGTCTCGGGCCAGGGCCCGCTTCCGGAGTTCGAGGTCGATGCCCGGGACGCCCACGCCTGGCCGGAGCTCTACTTCCAGGGCATCGGCTGGGTCGCGTTTGAGCCGACACCGTCCCGCGGCGTCGTTCCGGCGTACGCCACGGATGCTGCCGCACGCAGCGGTGCCAGCACCAACGACCGCAACGACGCCCTGACCCCCGGTGACGGTTCCACCCAGGCACCGTTCCCGGTCCCCGGGACGGTCCCGCTTCCCGGAGCGGGCACGCCGGCGCCCAGCGGCGCGCAGGCGGCACAGGCGCTGTACGGCGTTGCCGCGGTGCTGCTGCTGGCGCTGCTGGTGGCCTCCCCGCGGCTGGTGCGCAGCGGCGTGCGGCGCCGCAGGCTGAGGACGGCGGCCCGCGGCTATCCCGGCGTCACGGCCGGGACGGCGCTGCCGGCCTGGGCGGAACTGCGGGATCTGGCCACGGACTACGGGGTGGCGCCCGGAGCGAGCGAAACGCCGCGGAATTTCGCCGAGCGGTTGCGCGCCTCGACGGTTTTGGGGGAACCCGGCGGTGCGGACGGGCCCGGCCAGCGGGCCGCGGCGGCCCTGACCGAGGACTTCGAACGTGAGCAGTACGGCCGCCCGGGCGGCGTGGCCGGTCCGGCGCGGACCGCAGGCTCCGCGGATCCGGCCGACTCCGCCGCGGCCAGGATCGCCCTGGTGCAGGCCTCGCTGCGCGCCAACGCCGGCTTCCTGGTCCGGCTGCGCGCGGCCTGGCTGCCGCCCTCGGTCATGTCCGGCTGGCGACGGGCCCTCCGGCTGCCCCGCGGGTTCCTCTCCCGGACAGCACAATACTCCCGGACAGCACGACGCACCCGGCGGGGGTTCGCGGGATCCTGGGGAAAGATCCGCAACTCCGTCCGCCGGGTGCGCCGCGGGTAGCTGGCGTGGCTAGCCGGCGTAGGGGTCGGCGATGCCGATGTACTGGGTGTAGAGGTATTCCTCGATGCCCTCGAGGCCGCCTTCACGGCCCAGACCGGACTGCTTGACGCCGCCGAACGGGGCGGCAGCGTTGGAGACCACGCCGGCGTTGAGGCCCAGCATGCCGGTCTCGAGCCGTTCGCCCATCCGGATGCCCCGGTTCAGGTCCCGGGTGAAGACGTAGGCCACCAGCCCGTACTCGGTGTTGTTCGCGAGCCGGACGGCCTCGTCCTCGGTGTCAAAGGTGATGATCGGGGCGACGGGTCCGAAGATTTCCTCGGACAGGATCCGGCTGCCCTCGCTCACGCCGGTGAGGATCGTGGGCTTGTAGAAGTAGCCCGGGCCTTCGACGGCGGAGCCGCCGGTCACGGCGACAGCACCGGAGTTCACGGCGTCGGTGACGAGTTCGTGGACCTTGTCCCGGCTCTTGGCATCGATCAGCGGGCCGACCTTGGACTCGGCCTCGGTGCCGCGGGCGGTGGTCATATCCGCCATCTTCGCGGCGAACTTCTCCGCGAACTCGGCCGCGACGGACTCGTGCACGATGAACCGGTTCGCCGCGGTGCAGGCCTCGCCCATGTTCCGCAGCTTCGCCAGCATCGCCCCGGCGACGGCGGCGTCGATGTCGGCGTCCCCGAAGACGACGAACGGGGCGTTCCCGCCGAGTTCCATCGAGGTCCGCAGCACCGTCTCGGACGCGTCCGCGAGCAGCCGGCGGCCAACCTCGGTGGAACCGGTGAAGGACAGCTTGCGCAAGCGCTGATCCTTGATCAGCGGGCCCGTGGTGGCGCCGGCCGTGGAGGTCGGGATGACGTTCAGGACACCGGCGGGCAGGCCGGCCTCGACCATCACGGCCGCGAACAGCTGGGAGGTCAGCGGGGTCAGGTTCGCGGACTTGAGCACCATCGTGCAGCCGGCCGCGACCGCCGGGGCGATCTTGCGGGTGGCCATCGCCAGCGGGAAGTTCCACGGCGTGATCAAAAGGCACGGGCCTACGGGCTTCTTGGTCACCAGCAGCCGGGACTTGCCGTCCGGGGAAACCGAGTAGCGGCCGAACGCGCGGACGGCCTCTTCCGAGAACCAGCGCAGGAACTCGGCACCGTAGGTGACCTCGCCGCGGGCCTCGGCCAGCGGTTTGCCCATCTCCAGGGTCATCAGGAGCGCGAAGTCCTCGGCCCGTTCGGTTACCAGCTCGAAGGCGCGGCGCAGGATCTCGCCGCGTTCCCGGGCCGGGACCTTGGCCCAGGACTCCTGCGCGGCAGCGGCCGCGTCCAGGGCCGCCTTGCCGTCTTCGGGACCGGCGTCGGCAATGCTGAGCAGGACCTTCCCGGTCGCGGGATCCTCGACGTCGAAGGTCTTCCCGGACACGGCCGGACGCCATTCGCCGTTGATCAGCAGACCCGTCGGAACGGACGCCAGCAGGGCGCTCTCCCGGTCCGCGGAAACAATAGGCTGGGCAGTTACAGTCACAATGACTCCCTCGTCAGCAATTCGGTTGAACTAGTGTGGGCACAAGTTTCTTGAATGAGTTTTCGTTGTAGGCGCTCGTTCCCACAGGCAGGCACGGGCGTCTGGATTACTGCCACGCTACTGCCGCGCTCACTGGCAAGTCTATGCATGCGCGCACTACTGTATCCAGACTATGCTGTGCAGCTGCACAACCGTTCTGCGTGCGCGTGGAGCCCGGTTCCGGCCGGCCCCCGGGGCAAGCAGCGCGCCGGAACCCGCCGCCCGGCACCCTCCACCTGGCTCAGCGCACGGCTCAGCGCGCGGCGAGGACCGCGGCATAGAGTTCGCGCTTGCTGACCTTCGCGTCATCGGCCACTGCGGCGACAGCCTCCTTCAGCCGGATGCCCTGGGCTATCAGCCCGTTGACGGCGGCCACATGATCCTCGGGGCGGCCGGGTTCGCGTTCCGGGGCGCCGCCCACCACCACGGCGATTTCGCCGCGTACCTCGCTGGACTCGGCCCATTCAAGCAGTTCCCGCAGGGTGCCGCGGATGACCTCTTCATAGGTCTTGGTGAGTTCGCGGCAGACGGCGGCCCGGCGGTCGGCGCCAAAGCTCTCACGCAGGGCCCTCAGCATGGGCTCCAGCCGGTGCGGCGCCTCGAAGAACACCATGGTGCGCCGCTCGGTGTCGAGATCGGCCAGCCGCGAGGAGCGTTCACCGGCCTTGCGGGGCAGGAAACCCTCGAAGCAGAAGCGGTCCGTCGGCAGGCCCGACAGGGCCAGGGCGGTCAGCACGGCGGAGGGTCCCGGGGCCGCGGTGACGGTGAGGCCGGCCGCGACGGCGCCTTCAACCAGCCGGAACCCCGGATCAGAGACAGAGGGCATGCCTGCGTCGGTCACCATCACAAGAGTCTTGCCGGACCGGACCTGCTCCAGCAGGTCAGCCGTCTTGGCTGCCTCATTGTGCTCGTGATAGCTGATGATCCGGCCGGCCACGGTGACGCCGAGGTTCTGCACAAGGCGGTGCAGCCTCCGGGTGTCCTCCGCGGCGACGATGTCCGCCGTCGCGAGCAACTCCATGAGCCGCGCCGAGGCATCGCCCGCATTGCCGATCGGCGTCGCGGCGAGAACGATCCTGCCGGAACCGCCAGGGGCGAGAACACTGGCGGAAACAGCGGCGGAATCAGACGCGGAATCAGGGGCGGGAACGGCGGCGGCGGCATCGCCGTCGAAGGGAGGATCGAGGGGAGGAAGGGGGGAAGGGCTGGGTTCGTGGTCCACAGGACCAGCCTACTGCCGCCGGGGCGGGGGCCTGCGAGCACAGCTGCGAAAGGTAGCATGGGCAACGTGACCCAGACCCCCACGCGGCAGCCCGAGACTGGCCCCGATGCATCGCCGGCAACAGGTCCCAGCCGTCCCGACGGCCGGGCAGCCGGCAAGGACCGGAGCCGCTTCAGCGCCGGCCGCAACCTTGAAGGGCACCGCTGGATCGGCCGCCCCGCCGAGGCCAACACCCCGGAGGCCCTCAGGGAACGCCTGATCGGCGGCCTTCAGAGCTGGCGGGACTACCCGGCGTCGCTTCGGCTCTGGTACTGGCTCATTCCCGTCCTGACGGCCGCGCTGGGCGGCGTCCTGCGGTTCGTCCGGCTGGACACGCCGCGCAACCTGGTCTTTGACGAAACGTACTACGTCAAAGACGCGTACTCCTTCCTGGTCAGCGGATACGAGCGCAGCTGGCCGGACCGGGCGAACGACTCCTTCATCGCCGGCCACCCCGGCGTGCTGCTGAACACGCCGGAGTACGTCGTCCACCCGCCGGTCGGCAAGTGGATGATCGCCGCGGGCATGTGGCTGTTCGGGGCGGACAACCCCTTCGGCTGGCGGTTCGGTGCCGCCCTGACGGGGACGCTGTCCATCCTCCTGCTGGCCCTGATCGCGCAAAAGCTCTTCCGCTCGCTCACCCTGGGTGCCGTGGCCGGCATCCTGCTTGCCGTGGACGGCCACCACCTGGTCATGTCCCGGACTTCGCTGCTGGACATCTTCCTGATGTTCTGGATCCTCGCCGCGTTCGGGGCCCTGCTGATGGACCGCGACGACGGCCGGAGGCGGCTCGCTGCCCGGCTCGGCCGGCAGGCCGCGGCCTCCGCCACGGGGCGGCCCTCGGCACTGCAGCTCACCTCCGGGCCCTGGCTCGGCATCCGGTGGTGGCGCCTCGCGGCGGGCGTCTGCCTGGGCCTGGCGGTCGGCACGAAATGGTCCGCCCTGTTCTTTCTGGCCGGATTCGGCCTGCTGACCGTCTTCTGGGACCTCAGTGCGCGGCGCATAGCCGGCGTGCATGCCTGGATCAGCGGCGGCATCCTCAAGGACGGCATCCCGGCCTTCCTGAGCATCGTTCCGGTGGCCGCCCTGGTCTACGGCGCCACCTGGACCGGATGGTTCCGTTCCACGGACGCCTACTTCAGGCACTGGGCCGACGCCAACCCCTCGGCCGAGTGGGGCTGGCTGCCGAACGCCGTACGGTCCTTGGCGCATTACCACCTGGAGGCCTACAAGTTCCACCAGGGCCTCAGTGCCGACCACCCCTACGAGGCCAGCGCCTGGAGCTGGCTGGTCATGGGCCGGCCCACGTCCTTCTTCTACGAATCCCCCGGGCAGGGCACCCCGGGCTGCGAGCTGACCAACTGCACCACCGCCATCCTCTCCGTCGGCAACCCGTTGATCTGGTGGAGCGCGGCCGTGAGCCTGGGTGTCCTGCTGTTCTGGTGGGCGGGCCGCCGCGACTGGCGCGCCGGCGCAGTCCTGGCCGGAGTGGCCGCAGGATATCTCCCCTGGTTCATGTACCCGGAGCGCACCACCTTCTTCTTCTACGCCGTGTCCTTTGAACCGTTCCTGGTGCTGGCGCTCGTCTATTGCCTGGGGCTGGTGCTCGGCCAGCGCGCCGACCCCCTCTGGCGCCGGCGGTCCGGGTTCTACCTGGTGGCGCTGTTCGTGGTGGCGGCCGTGCTGGTGTCCGCGTTCTTCTACCCGGTCTGGACGGCCGAGGTGATCCCGTACCAGGACTGGCGCATCCGGATGTGGATGCCGTCCTGGATCTAGGGCAGGATTGCAGGGGAATGTCCGCCGAACTCCGGGCGGACCAGGAAATGGAGACTCGGCTGTGAGAGAAGCAAGCACCGGACTGCTCGTGGAGCTGGACCCGGAGAGCAACGTGACCGACCTGCTCCTGGAGCAGCACGCGAAGGATCCCGTGCACGCCCTCTACTCCCGCAAAGGCCCCGCCGGCTGGACCGACGTCTCCGTCCAGCACTTCCTGGAGCAGGTCACTGCCCTGGCCAAGGGCCTGATCGCCGGCGGACTCACGCCGGGCGAAACCGTCGCGGTCATGTCCGCCACCCGGTACGAGTGGACGGTGGTGGACTTCGCCATCTGGTTCGCCGGCGGCGTCACCGTCCCGATCTACGAGACCTCCTCCGCGGCCCAGGTCGAGTGGATTCTCCATGATTCGGGGGCCCGGCGGGTGTTCGTCGAGGACCACGCCAGGGCCGCCCTCGTCCAGGGCGTCCTGGACGCCTCCACCGTCCTCGGTGACCGGCTTGTTGCCGTCGTGCGGATGGAGCACGACGGCGCCGCACCGAACCTGGCAAGCATGGCCGCGGCCGGCACCGGGGTGACCGACGCCGAGCTGGAACGCCACCGGACCGCGGCGTCCCTGGCGGATGTCGCGTCCCTGGTCTACACCTCGGGCACCACCGGCAAGCCCAAGGGCTGCGAGATCACCCACGCCAACTTTGCCCTCGTGGCCAAGAACATCGTCCTGTTCCTGCCCGAGCTCCTCATGCAGCCGCGTTCCCGGACGCTGATGTTCCTGCCCCTGGCGCACGTCCTGGCCCGGGCGGTACAGGTGGTCTGCCTGAGCTCCGGATCCACCCTCGGCCACACCGCCAGTGCCAAAGAGCTCCTGGACGACCTGGACAGCTTCAAACCCACCTTTCTGCTGGTGGTCCCCCGGATCTTCGAAAAGGTCTACGCCGGAGCCGCGCAGAAGGCGGACGCCGCCGGCAAGGAACGGATCTTCACAGCCGCAGCCGCGGCCGCGATCGACTACTCCAAGGCCCTCGACGCCGCCTCCCGGGGCAACGGCACGGGCCCGGGGCTCCTGCTGCGTGCCCGGCACGCAGTCTTCGACCGGATCCTGTATCCCAGGCTCCGGCAGGCCTTCGGCGGCCAGCTGCGGTACACGGTCTCCGGCGCGAGCCCGCTGAGCTCCAACGACGCCCATTTTTTCCGCGGCGTGGGCATCCCCGTCCTGGAAGGCTACGGCCTGACCGAAACCACGGCGCCCTGCACAGCCAACACCCCGGCGCGGACCAAGGTAGGCACCGTCGGCATCCCGGTGCCGGGCACCACGGTCCGGGTGGCCGACGACGGCGAGATCCTGGTCAAGGGCATCGGCGTCTTCAAGGGCTACCACGCCAACGAGGCCGCCAACGCTGAGGCCTTCGTGGACGGTTTCTTCCGGACCGGCGACCTCGGCTCCCTCGACGAGGACGGATTCCTGACCATCACGGGCCGGAAGAAGGACCTGCTGGTCACAGCCGGCGGCAAGAACGTCGCCCCGGGCCCCCTCGAGGAGAAGATCCGGGAGCACCAGCTGGTCGGACAGGCCGTGGTCGTTGGCGACGGCCGGCCCTTCGTCTCGGCACTGGTGAACCTGGACCCGGAAGGACTGCGCAACTGGTGCGCCGCCCGGAAGGTGCCCGTCATGGCGCCGGCCGAAGCCGCCGCGGACCAGACGGTCCGGGCCGCGATCCAGGAAGCCATCAATGCCGCGAACCTCACGGTCTCCAAGGCCGAGTCCATCCGCAGCTTCGTCATCCTGGACGCCGACTTCACCGTGGAATCAGGGCACCTGACCCCCTCGCTCAAACTCAAGCGGGCCGCCGTCGTGCGGGACTACGAACAGCACATCAACCGCATCTACGGCTGACCCCGGACAACCGGCCCGTCGTCAGACGGTGTGCCGGGTGCGCGCCGGGCCCTCTGCGTCGCTGCCGGCCGTGCCGTCCGCCGCGGGCGCAGCCTCGGCGGTGGCGCCGGCGCCGGCATCAGTATCGGTGCCCTTGGACGTGGCGGCGGCCTTCTTGCCGAGGCCGCGGCGCCGGCGCGTGGGCCAGGTCAGGACGAGGGTGACCAAGGAAGCGAGCAGCACGAGGCTTCCGATGACGATCCCGGCGTCCATCCAGAACTGGCCCGGGAAGAGCCGGATCAGGGTGTCCTGAAGTGTAAATGTCCAGGTCCCGTTGGCGAAGAAAATACGGTGGAAATCGGTGAAGAACTGCTCCCAGCCGAGTACCGCGAGGGTCCCGAGGCCGGTGATGAGCGCAAGGGTGACGATCGAGCCGGCGAACAGGCCGCGGCGGACTCCCCCGTTGTGGCGCCGCTTGAGGTAGATCACGGCCGCCAGGCCCAGCAGGATCAGCAGGGTACCGGCGCCGAAAGTGGACAGGATCACGGCCTTGACGTCGGCCATGTGGCTGACTTCGCCGTCCTTGAACAACCGCTCCCCGCTTTGGTCCACAAGATCGCCGAGGTAGCGGGGGCCCGACCAGTTGCTGAGGTAGTCCACCGCGTAGGAACCGTACGTCATGCGGTCATCGGTGCTGAAGCCGTAGCCGTCACCGGGGAAGCCCGGACGGTTGTATTCCACCCAGAGGAACAGGGGGCTGGTCACGGCGCGGACGGCGAGCACCAGCAGGATGACCGGGTAGAACACGGCGAGCAGCACCTGAAGCACCCGCGGGAGGACGGGCTTGGCCTTGGCCGCCTGCTCGCGTTCGGCATTACGGCGTTCGGCGTTGCGGCGTTCGACTTCGTCCTCGGGGGCGGTGTCAGGACGTGCGCCGGCTGATGCGCCGGCTCCTGCCCCGCGCGCCTCGTCATTCGACGTGGCAGCATTCGACGTGGCCACGTCCGACGGGGAAGTATCCGACGGCCCCGTGGCGGCGGCCTCGGCCGCCTTGCGGTCGGCGCGGCTCTCCGGCTGGCTGGCGGTGGGCGTTGCCGACGGCGCTGCCGTGCCCTCTGCTGATCCCGCTGCTGCGGCTGATCCTGCCTTGCCGGCGGCTGCGGCCGGCCCTGCCGGGCCGGCTGCTGCGGCTGATCCTGCCGGGCCGGCTGCCGTGCCCGCCGTGGGCTTGCCGGCGGCGGCCGGCTTCATCCAGTCGAACGCCGGTTCGTCGGTGTCGTCCGACGGATCCAGGTGCGGATCCGGCCGGTCGGGAGGGGTGGGACTCTTGTCAGTCACGTGGAGCTTCGCTTCCGTAGGCTTCTGCGCTGCCCGGCCTGCGCCCGGCTGCGCAACTTATCTGGCTCTGAGCCTACCGTCAGAGGATTGGGCTCAGCGAGGTGCCACCCCGTCAGTTGGCGTATTGGGCCCAAGGGATGTTCCAGTCCCCGAAGCCGTCATCGAAGTTGGCGTACTCCCCCTCGGTGTTCACCACCTGGACGACGTCGCCGGTGGTCATATTGTCGAACACCCACTTCGCGCCGTCCGGGCCCAGGCCGATACAGCCGTGGGAGAGGTTCGTCTTGCCGATGTAGGGCATCGCGGACTCCGTGGCTTGGTGGATGAATTCCCCGCTGGGCGTCAGGCGCGTGGCGTAGTTGACGTCCAGCTGGCCATAGTAGGCCGGGTCCCCCGGTTTAAGCCCAATCGTGGAGGCATCCATGTGCTCCACACGGTGCTTCTCCATAAACACGAGGAAGCCCCGTGCCGACGGGAACCGGGTGTCGCCCATGGTCGCCGGCCAGTGTCCGGCCGGCTTGTCGTTGATGCTGACCGAGAACGTATGGGCCTTGGCGTCGGCGACGGCCACCTTCTTGTCCCCGATATGGACCGTTACTGTCTTGTTGAAGTTGCCGACCTGCCCGTTGCCGAGCTCGACGCCGAACAGCTTCATGTCCATGGTGATGGTGCTGTTCGCGGCCCAGAAGGCCTCCGGCCGGTACCGAACAGTGTTGTTGTTGAACCAGTGGAAATCACCCACCTGGCCGGACGTCGAGGTGATCTTGATGGCCTTTTCGACGGCGGTCCGGTTCAGGACCGGCTCGCTGAAAGTGATCTGCAGGGGCTGGGCCACACCTACCTTCATCCCGTCCAGGGGGTATATGGCGGCGTCGGCCTCGTTGGCGGTCGACACGGTGGTGAACGCGCGCGTGCTGTGGGTCTCGCGTCCGGCGTCGTCCACCACGGAGTACGTGAAGTTATACCGCGTGTTGAATGTCAGGTTGCCGGAGGACGTCCAGGCGGACCCGTCCGTGCCCAAGGTGCCGTCAACGGTGTCGCCGTCATCGCTCGTCAGAGCCACGCGGTCAATCCGGCCGTTCGTGACCTTGAGGGAAACCGGCGCCGCAGGGTTGACCTGCTTGGCGCCGTCGGCGGGCGAGACGGCCAGTTCTGCGGGGGCGACCACCGGGACGGCGAGTCCCGGCGTCGTCCGGGACGGGGACCCGGCCTCGGAGGAAATCCCGGACTGGGCCAGCCCCGGAGCCGCCGCGGCGAAGGCTCCGCCGCCGGCTGCCAGGGCACAGAGCACCCCCAGCAGGGCGATCTTTCGGCCGGTACTCCAGGTTTTCAGGGCCATCACAGGACCCGGGCGTTTCCACACGTCATCCTGCCAGCATAAGCGAATTACCTTGGAACCCCGGCCCGATTCGACCACGATCCGGTTACAAAAGTGCCCCCAAAACGGTCACAACAAAGGGCCCCGGACCTTCGTCCGGGGCCCTTTGGGAGGGTTCCTAGTAGCGGTAGTGACCGGGCTTGTACGGTCCGGCCACGTCGACGTCCAGGTACTCCGCCTGTTCCTTGGACAGCTCGGTCAGCTCCACATCGAGGGCACCCAGGTGCAGGCGGGCGACCTTTTCGTCCAGGATCTTGGGCAGGACGTACACCTGGTTCTCGTATTCCCGCTCGCCCTCGGGCTGGCCGGCCTTCGTGAACAGTTCAATCTGGGCGATCGTCTGGTTGGCGAAGGAGTTGCTCATGACGAACGAGGGGTGTCCGGTGGCGTTGCCGAGGTTCAGCAGGCGGCCTTCGGACAGGACGATGATGGAGCGGCCGCCCTTACCCGTGGCCGGGTCAGCTTCGAAGACCCACTCGTGCACCTGGGGCTTGATCTCGACCTTCTTGATGCCGGGGACCCGCGCCAGCCCGGCCATGTCGATCTCATTGTCGAAGTGCCCGATGTTGCCCACGATGGCCTTGTCACGCATCTCGGCCATGTGCTTGGCCATGATGACGTCTTTGTTGCCCGTGGTGGTGATGAAGATGTGGCCTTCGCTGAGGACGGATTCCAGCTTGGCGACCTGGTAGCCGTCCATGGCCGCCTGGAGCGCGCAGATCGGGTCGATCTCCGTGACGATCACGCGCGACCCCTGGCCGCGGAAGGCCTCCGCTGCGCCCTTGCCGACGTCGCCGTAACCGCAGACGACGGCGACCTTGCCGCCCATCAGGACATCGGTGGCGCGGTTGATGCCGTCCGGCAGGGAGTGGCGGATGCCGTACTTGTTGTCGAACTTGCTCTTGGTGACAGAGTCGTTGACGTTGATCGCCGGGAAGAGCAGCCTGCCCTGTTCCGCCAGCTGGTACAGGCGGTGCACGCCCGTGGTGGTCTCCTCGGTGACGCCGAGCAGGAGGGCGCCGATGCGGGTCCATTTCTGCGGGTCGGCCTCGAGGGATGCGCGCAGCACGTCGAGGAACACCCGGCCTTCCTCGGAGTCGTCCTCGGCGGCGGCGGGGACAGCGCCGGCGGCCTCGAACTCGACACCCTTGTGCACCAGCATGGTGGCGTCGCCGCCGTCGTCCAGGATCATGTTCGGGCCCAGCTCAGGGTTGGCGTCGGCGCCCGGCCACGTGAGGATCTGCTGGGCGGTCCACCAGTATTCCTCCAGCGTCTCGCCCTTCCAGGCGAAGACGGGGACGCCCTGGGGGTCCTCGACGGTGCCGTTGCCGACCACCACTGCGGCGGCGGCTTCGTCCTGGGTGGAGAAGATGTTGCAGGAGGCCCAGCGGACTTCGGCGCCGAGGGCGGTAAGGGTCTCGATCAGCACCGCGGTCTGGACGGTCATGTGCAGGGATCCGGCGATCCGGGCGCCCTTGAGCGGCTGGCTGGCGCCGAACTCCTCGCGCAGGGACATGAGTCCGGGCATCTCGTGCTCGGCGAGGCGGATCTGGTGGCGGCCCGCCTCGGCCAGGGAAATGTCCGCAATCTTGTAATCGAAAGTCATCTGAGTCCTTTGTTGTGGCCGGTGGCATCGCGTGTCTGGAGCTGGGCGATTCTGGATTGGAGCAGGATCTAAGCAGTCATTCGGTGCCGCGGGCCTCCCTGATGGGTGCCCGGCGGCGTTTTGGGGCGGCTATTCCGCGGCGTGGCGCGGGGCGCGCTATTCCGCGGCGTGGCGCGGGGCGCGCTATTCCGCGGCGTGGCGCGGGGCGGCGTCGTGCTGATCAGCGGGGGCCGCCGCGGCGGCGGGCAGCAGTTCCGGCGGAAGCAGCAGCGGGATGCCGTCCTCGATTTTGTACCGCAGCTTGTTCCCGGCGCCATCTGCCGTGACGGTGACGAGCTCGTCGCCGTCCTGCACCAGGCCGGAGCCGGTGACGGGGCATCGCAGGACAGACAACAGTTCGGAACTGAGCTTGGGCATGGTGAACGCTCCCTGATGGGCGCCGCAACAGGGCGCCGGTGGCTAAGTGGCTGACGGCTTTTTGCAGTTTCCACCCTACCGCCAGTTGACGCCTTAGGAAGGTTCGCGCAGGACGCGCAGATGTCCGCGCCGGACGCCCTCGGCCGGGGCCGGTGCCTCCAGGGCCGGGTGCAGCGTGCGCTGCCCCTTCGCCGTTTCCCCCGCAGCCGGACGGGAGGCCGCTTCGCGGACCGCGTTGGCAAGGGCCAGGAGGTCGTCGGGGCCGGGGCCGGCCGGGGTTGCGGGCATCGCCAGCCGCATGACTTCCCAGCCGCGCGGCACGGTCAGCGAATCGGCGTGCTGTTCGCACAAGTCGTAGCAGTGCGGTTCGGCGTACGTCGCCAGCGGGCCCAGAACGGCCGTGGAGTCGGCGTAGACGTACGTCAAAGTGGCCACCGCAGAATTGCGGCAGGCAGACCTAGAACAAATACGAATTGCACCCACGACATCACAGACTACTCCCCCTCGGGCCGGGGGCTGCGCATTGAAACGGCAGTGGTTATGCCGCGCCGCGGCCGCGGCGGGGCCGCGGCGGCGCGGCGGCGGATCGCCGTCGGGGCTGTATCGCGTATTTCATTGCGCGGGTTTAGAGTCAAGATATGCAGTCATCGCACCACGATTCGGGTTTCACGGTCCGGTTGGCTGACCCCGACGCCGGACGCACAGGCGCCGGTTCCGGCCCCGCCGGCGCGCCGCTGGCCGGGTCGCCTGCCGCCGTCCAGGGAAAGACCTTCCGGCAGCGCCGCAGGAACCGGCACGGCCGGGGCCTTCGCGGCGAGCTCATACTCCCCACCCTGCCCGGCTACCGGACCCGCTCCGACCGCTTCGATGACTTCGTCCTGGACTCGGCCCAGCGGCTGCACGACATCTGGGGCAAGCCGCTCGACGGCGTCCGCTTCGCCGTTGACGAGATCCCCCCGGGCCTGGAGCAGCTCGTGGCGGACCGCACGCCCGCGCCGATGGGCGCTTTCACTGCTGCCACGGCCGAGGACGGACCGGTCATCACGCTGTACCGCCGGGTGGTGGAGCAGGTATGCGGAACCCGGGACGAACTCCAGGACCTCGTGCACGACGTCGTCGTGGAATACACGGCCGAGATGCTCGGCGTACCCCCGGAGTCCCTCGACCCCGTCTACCGCCGCCGGTACTAGCCCGAGCCTGCGTCCGGCCTGCCCCGGGCCTAGTAGCCCAGCGTGACGGGGACCTGCCGTTGTCCTGCCGCTTCCGGCGCCAGCGCCACCGCGGAAATGTCCTGCCGGCCGTCCCGCGCCAGAACAAGTGCCCCGTACGCCGGATCCCCGGCGGCGGACACCACATAGCCCACGAGCGGCGAGCCGCCCACGCCAGCGGGGATCTTGATGGAAACGGTGGTTCCGCCGGCAATGTCGGCGGTGCCTGCGGTCCGGATCTTGCCGTCCGCAGTGATTGGCGTGTAGGTCACGGTCGCCCGGCCGGCGGGGGCACCGAGAACGAGCTGCCGGTCGCCCGTGCGCGGAACCGCAACGATGTGCTGGCTGCCCAGCCGCGCCGAGGCGGCGGAAAACGCGATGTCCGCCGCGTCCCCGGCCTGCAGTCCCCGCGTGAGCCGGGTCGTGGCCGCGAACGAGACATCCGAGCTCGCCGCCACGGTGTAGGTCCCGGCCGGGACCCCGGCCAGGGAAACTTCCGTGACCGCGCCGGCCTTCGCCGTCACCACGCCGCCGCCGGGCAGCGCCTTCTGGCCGTCGGGACCATACAGCTTGATCTCGACCACCGCGTCGGTGGCCCCCGGCACGGCGACTTCGAGGGCCGGTCCGGCGTCGGCGAAGCCGGGCTTTGCCTTGAGCGCGGCCAGCGCGGCGGGATCCTGGATGTCGAGACCGGCGGCCACCTGGCTGACGGACGGGGCGGTGCCGGGGGTGATGAAGTCGACGCCGCCGGGCGTGAGGCCGCGGAGCACGCTTTGCTGGATCACGGCAGCCACCGGACCGCCGGTGCTGCGGACCCGCACGCCGAGCCGTTCCTGTCCCGGCGCGAGCCCGGCCAGGATGATGGAGCGGGTGCTGCCGGGCGCCACCAGCAGGCCGCGGCTTCCGGGAGCCTGGATCGGGCCCTCGGAGCCAAAGAGGTCCAGGCTCACCGTCGCCGGCGTGCTGGAGGCATTGGTCAGGTTCAGGACCGCCGACCGGCCGAGCGCAGTGTTGGCGCCGACCAGCCAGAGATCGTTGCCGGGCTGCTGGCACGCGGCAGCCGCGGAACCCTGGAGGTCCCCGTCCTCGGCCGTGTAGCTCAGGACGGCGCCGGCAGCTGCCTGGTGGTTGTTTTGGGCATCGGCGCTGAGGACGCTGATGTTGTCCACCTCGCGCTGGGGCACGACGCCGGCGACCAGCACGGGCGTGCGGGCCGCAGCCGCGGAAGCCGGGGGCGCGGAAGCTGTGGGCGCGGCGCCCGGCGCGATGTCGGCGAGGGGGGCACCTTTAAGCGGGGCGAGCCGGCTGCCGGGGATGATGCCGGCGCTTGAGCCGAGCACGGCGGCGCTGACGGCTGTCTTCGCGGTGGCGGATTCCGGACTGAACTGGGGGTCGGTGCCCACGGGGGTGCCCTCAAGGAGCCGGGCCGGGCCCGGGCAGACCCCGACGCTGCTGCCGGCCGGAACCGCGGCGACGGGGGCCTCGAGCTGCCTGCTGGCGGGGTTCTGGGGCGTCAGCGACGCCGCCGATACCAAGCCGCCGCCCGCGGCAACGAGGGCCACCGCGGAGAGGATGCCGCCGATCACTCCGGCCCGCGGCAGCCGCCGCTTCCGCGGCGACGGACCCGTCTCGGCTTCCGTTTCGGTTTCTTTTTCGTTGTGGCCCTTAGACATGCTGATGTTCCTTACGCAGGGAGGCTTCGTCCCTGGACAGGCCGGTGTTGGACCGGCGGGCAGGCATGGGCACGGCGAGGAGGACGGTCAGCCCGATCATCACGGCCTGCGCAATCCCGATCAGGACGGCCCACGGCGCTTCGTAACGGATGCTCAACTGGCCGCCCTGGGCCGGCAGTGTGAAGGCCTGCGACCATCCCGACGTCGTTGAGGTCAGGCGGCGCCCGTCAAGCCAGGCGCTCCAGCCCGGATCGGCCCGCTCGGCGAGCACCACAAGGCGGCCCTCGGGGCCGGCCGGGACCGTGCCGGCCGCCGAGACTTCTTCGGACGGGAGCAGTCCGATGGCGGCGCCGCTGCCGTCCACTACCCTGACCCGGTGCGCGACGTCGGAGTCCGTGATGCCGGGCCGGTCCTGCGGGCTGACCCGCCAGAGCCAGCCCGTCCCCGTCTGGCCGACGGCGACAAGTCCGGGGACTGCGTCCATGCGGCTGGCCGTCAATTCGGAGGCTGAATCGGCAACCCGGAGCACGACAAAGCCGACGCCGAGCCGCTCGAGGTCCTCCCGCGGATCCACGCCTTCGCCGGCGACGATGGTGGCCACGACGTTCCGGAGCGATCCGGCGACGGCGTCGTCGTCGCGGACCGTCTCCTGGCCCGGCGCTCCCATGATGCCGCGGGCGGCGGCGATCGTTGAGAGTGCGTCCAGGGTGGTCCCGGCGCCGCGCATGAGTGTTGCGTCGAAGCTTCCGTCCTCGTTGCTGGCAATCAGGAGCGTCCTGGACTGTTCCGGGCCCTCGCCGCGATCAACCGCCGTGGCGGGCAGCGTGCGGGCTTGGGCAGGCTGGACGAGCCTCGGGGTCCCGAGACCGGAGGGTCCCGCGGTGGCTGCCGCTGCCTGTGTCGGTGTCTGCGACGTGGGCTGCAGCAGGTTTTGTGCGGTCCACACGGTGAACCCGGCCAGGGGCGCAGCCAGCAGCAGGACCATGGATGCCGCGGCCGTGCCGCGGATCAGGACCTTCCGTGCCAGCCCGGTACCGGCGGTCCGGTCGGCGGCGTCCAGGAGCCCTTCGGCTCCGATCAGGGCAGCGCCCAGGAACGCGAACGCGGCAGCCGAGACGGCGGGGCCGGGGAACGGCGTGACCAGGACCTCGGCGCTGGCGCCGGAGGCGACATGCCCGGCGAGCCAGCCGCCGGCCAGCATCAGGACGGCCACGGCCCACAGGCCCCGTGCCGTCCGGGTGCGTCCGGCCAGCACAAGCCGGCGCGGCATGAAGAGTGCGGCCAGGGCCAGCAGCAGCACCGGCAGCCCCAACAGCAAGGCCAGCAGCAGTGCCCACGGCAGACCGGCCGGCCCGGCGGAACCTGCGGCGGACCCGCCGAAGGCGCTGAGCCCGGTGAGTCCGGCGCCGGCGTCGAAGTTCAGTGGCTGCCCCAGGGCCTGTTGCCACAGTGGGGCGGCGTCGAAACCGAGCGGCAGGCCCGGGTCGGCCAGGAGCGCCCGCGGCCGGTCCAGGACCGAGAAGGCGAAGGGCAGGAACAGTGCCAGGCTGGGCAGGAGCGCCCACCACACCGTGCGGCCGCGCCGCCCCAACAGCACGCCGCAGAGGGCCACGACGGCCATGGACGGCAGCAGGAGCGAGGACGCCGCGGCGGTGACCACGGCCAGGGCGAGGCCCGCGGCGGCCGCAGCCGTCCACGACGGCGTCCCGTTGACGCCGGGACGGGCGGCCGGCGTGGGGATGAGCCGTCCCTGCCCCGGGGCCGGGACGGCATGGATGCCGCGGCCCGCGGCCGTGCCGGTCGCCCGGAGCAGCGCCAGGACGACCACCGGGATCATGACGTGCGCGACCAAGGCGCCGAGCCGGCCCTGGTTCAGGGACACCTGGAGTGCCGGCGCCGCGGCCCACAGCAGAGCGGCCGCAAGGCGCAGCCTCCGGCGGGCAGTCAGGGCGCCGGCAGCGAACCACGCGCCCAGCGCAGACAGCGGCATGGCGAGGATCAACAACCAGCCCACGCCGCCGTTGGCATCGCCGGCGCCGAGCACACCGAGCACCCACAGCAGGTAGCCAAAGGGGTCGCCGTGGCCCGGCAGGCCCGCGCCCAGACTGATCCACCAGGTGGAGGCATGGTTCCAGATTTCGGAGAGGCGCAATGAGACGGGGATCAGCGCGCCGCCGGAGACGGCCGGGGCCCGGAACAGGCTAAGCAGCCCTGTCAGGGAGACCGCCAGGGTCAGGAGTATGGCCAGCACCGCACCGCTGCCCACCCAGCCGCGGTCCGGGGTGGCGATGGCGGCGAAATCGTCAGCATTGCCGGTGTTCCCGGTGGGCTGCTCGGCCAGCGGACCGGCACCTGTCAATTCGCTGCCGAAGTCGTCGGCGCCGAGCGCCTCAATCAGGGAGCGCCGGTGCGCCCAGACCTCACGGCGCGGCGTCTGCAGTCCCTTCATGACGGAGCGCCGGATCCGGCGGGTGCGCGCGGCGTTGCGGCGTCCGCGGACCACCGCCGCCGGGCGGCCCAGTGCGGCAAAGGTCGCCAGCAGTTGGGAGAACCCGTGTCCCGGGTCCTTGACCGCAATGCTCAGGACGAGTTTGAAGAGGCTGCCCAGGAGGGCGCCGGCCGCGTGCAGCGGGACTTTCCAGCCGGCCGCGTGCTTGAGCCGCAGGTGCACCTGTGCCTTGCGTGCGGCCGTCGCGTTGCCAAGGGCGTGGGGACGGTGCGAGACATGGAACATCCGGGCGCTGGGGACCACCACCACGCGGTGCCCGGCGAGACGGTTGCGCCAGCAGAAGTCGACGTCGTCGCCGCTGCCGGGCAGGGCCGGATCGAAGCCCCGGAGCTCCTCCCAGATGTCGCGGCGGACCAGCATGCCGGCGGAATTGACCGCAAAGGTATCGCTGCGGCCGTCGTACTGGCCCTGGTCGAGCTCGTCGGCGTCGATCAGCGTCAGCCGCTCGGCCCAGCGGCTCGTGGAGAGCCCGACGTCGATCAGCCGCCGCTCGGCATGCCAGTCCAGCTGCTTGCAGCCTGCAACCGTGACCGACGGCGCCCGCTCGACCGCACGGAGGAGTTCGGCCAGGGCCTCGGGTGCCGGTGCGGCGTCGTCGTGCAGCAGCCAGATCCAGTCGGTGCCCGGCGCCGTGGCGGCGGAGCCCTCCGCAGGCCACGGCGCGAGGGCCTTGAGCCCGGCCATGACGGCGCCACCCATGCCGGACCTGGGCTGGTCGAAGACAGTGACGTTGGCCTTGCCCAGTTCCTGTTCAAGGAGGGCGGCGGAGTGGTCGCGGGATCCGGTGTCGACACCGATCACGGCGTCGGCGGGCCGTGTTTGGGCCGCCAGCGCCGCAAGGGTCCTGGGGAGAAAATCACCGCCGTCGTGGGAGACCACGACGGCGGTGACTCGTACTTCTTGAAGAATTAGACTGCTCGCTTCCTAAGCCGGCGCCGCTCGCGCTCGGAGAGGCCTCCCCAGATCCCGAAGCGCTCGTCGTTGGACAAGGCGTACTCGAGGCACTGGGAACGCACATTGCAGGCGCCGCAGACTTTCTTGGCGTCGCGGGTGGAGCCGCCCTTTTCTGGGAAGAAGGCTTCGGGATCAGTCTGGGCGCACAGGGCATCGGTCTGCCAGCCGAGCTCGCCCTCGTCGTCGAATTCCTGCCGGGACGGCAGGCCGATCCAGACCGGCTGCCCGGCGGTACCGGAACCGGGCGAATGGAGCTCCATCGGCGGGTCGAGGGGATCGGTGTCATGATCCGGGCCGGACAGGAGCTCGTCGTGCGCTGCGAGGAAGGCCGTGGCGGCCTCCTGCAGGGAATCCTTGGTGTGTTCGTTATAGCGGTCAGCTGCGTCCGGATCCGCCGGATCTACGTACCAGTCAGTCGGCACGCCGCGTGACCGGTATTTCGCCGTGGCCTGGCCGGCAACTACGGCATCTTCATGGATACGCTCTGCTAGCCCCATGGCGTCCCCCTCCTGATTTGCGGCCACTGCAAGACCCCCTTGGACACTCGGTTGAGTGCCGGTTTTTGTGCAGTGGCTTTAGATAACTAATTACACGCGTGTAAGTATCCGGGAGTCAAGCCACGGCGGAGATAATAATCAACTTGATACACAAAGTGGAGGCACGCCACGCCCGGAATTTTTTCGCCTCTCCCGCGAGAACCCGCGGAATAATCAGGGTACTGAGCACTTTTGGGGCTTTTCATTGAATTTTCGGGAAATTTTCCCGCGCCCTGCGCGGACCCCGCCGAACGCCGGGGCCGCCGGGGTGACGGACGTCACGGAGCCGGGGACTCATCGGCCGCGACAACAGCCGTGGCAAGATGAGGGCATGAGCATTCCGGCAATCGACCTGATGACAGCGCTGCGGTCCGGCCAGGCCACGGCGCCCCGGCTGACCTGGTACGGCCCCGATTCGGAACGGGTTGAACTCTCTGGCCGCGTGCTGGACAACTGGGTCGCGAAGACTTCCAACCTGCTGCAGGACGAACTCGACGCCGAACCGGGCATGCGGCTGCGCCTGGACCTGCCCGCGCACTGGAAGTCGGTGATCCTGGCCCTCGCGGCCTGGCAGCTTGGCATGGAAGTGGTCTTCGACGACGCGGAGGCTGACCTGCTTGCCACCGCGGACCCGGGTCCGGGCGCTGCCGCGGGCGGGTTCGACGCCGTCCTGGCCGTGTCTTTGCCGGCACTGGCCATGCGGTGGACGGGTGAACTGCCCAGCGGCGTCCTCGACTACGCCGCCGAGGTCCGCTCCCACGGCGACATTTTCATGCCCCACGTGGATCCGGAGGCGGGACGTCTCGCCGTCCGCACCTCCGACGGCGCAGCCCATGCGCACGGGGCGCTCCTGGACGGTTTTGCCGCGGCCCAGGGCCCCGGGCTGCGGCTGCTCGTTCCGGCGGCCGACGGCCTCGAAACCGTCCTTGCGCAGTCATTGGGAACCTGGAAGGCCGACGGTTCCGTGGTCCTGGTGCACCCCGAGGTAGAGGTGACCGGCAAACTGCGGGACGCCGAGCGCATCAGCGGGAACTGATCCCCACGCGCTGAATTCCCGGCACTGATCCCCCTGGGACGGCGGTTCCTTAGGCCGGCGGGCCGGGCAGTTCCGGATCGTTGACGGGTTCCCTGACGGCTGCCGTGGCAACCGGCTGGGAGTGCGGGTGCCGTTCGATGATCTCGTGGTCGTGCGAGAACTCGGGCTCTGCGTCGAGTTCCTGGTTGAACACCAGGAAGCGGTAGGCAAAGAACCGGACCACGGTCGCGACCAGGATGCCGACCACCCCGGCCAGGAAGAGCATGTTCTTGTCGGTGACTCCCATGCCGTACTTCGCGACGGCGGTCAGGCCGGTGGAGATGCCGATGCCGATCCCGTTGATGATGAGGAACATCACGAACTCGCGCAGCACGTTGGCCTGCCGGCGGTGCCGGAACGTCCAAAAACGGTTCGCAACCCAGGAAAAGACCGTCGCCACGCTGGCCCCGAAGAAGCGGGCCTTGGCCTCGCTGTCGGTCATGGGACCGTGCATCAGGTAAAACGTCAGTCCGTTGTCGATGACGAACGCGATGCCGCCGACGGCACCGAACTTGGCCACTTCGCGCCAGAACAGCGAGGCAAGCCCGCGCATGCGCTCGTTAAGTGTAGTAATCATGACCCTCCGTGGCCTTCTGGAACTGTCGGCCATTGGGCCAAACGCCCATTTTAGCGCCGTTTCCCGGGAGTCCGCCCGCAGCGGCCGCTCAGACGGCTCCCTGCGGACCCGGCGGCGGGCGCCGGGCGGGCGGGTGCGAAACCCCCGTCCCGGCACCGTTCCCGCGCTTGCCAATCCCCAAAAGCCGGGTTCCCGTGAGGTTTTCGGTAGGCTGGGACTTGTGACTTTTCCTGTAATCGGTGTTGTTGGCGGCGGCCAGCTTGCCCGCATGATGGCCCCTGCCGCGACCGCCCTGGGCTTTGAGCTCCGTGTTCTCGCCGAAGGCGAGGACGTCTCCGCAGTCTCTGCCGTGGCTAACGCCCCGGTCGGCGACTACAAGGACCTGGAGCATCTGCTCGAGTTCTCCCGCGGCCTCGACGTCCTGACCTTCGACCACGAACACGTCCCCACGGCGCACCTGCGGTCCTTGATCGGTGCCGGCGTGAACGTCCATCCCGGCCCGGATGCCCTGGTCAACGCCCAGGACAAGCTGGTGATGCGCGCCGCGATCGACCGGCTCGAGCTTCCGAACCCCACATGGGCCTCCGTCGCCAATGTCGCGGACCTCGTCGCCTTCGGCGAGCAGACCGGCTGGCCGGTGGTGTTGAAAATGCCCCGCGGCGGCTACGACGGCAAGGGCGTGCGCATCGTGTCCTCAGCCGAGGACGCGGCGGCCTCCGCCGACTGGTTCGAGGCCATGTCCCCCCTGCTGGCCGAAGCCAAGGTGGAATTCAGCCGGGAGCTCTCGGCCATGGTCGCGAGGACGCCTGACGGTGAAACACGGGCCTGGCCGGTGGTGCACACCATCCAGGTGGACGGGGTGTGCGATGAAGTCATTGCCCCGGCCCTGGACATCTCCGTCGATGTTGCCGCAGCCGCGGAAAACGCCGCGGTCCGGATCGCCGGCGAACTCGGCGTGACCGGTGTCATGGCCGTCGAACTCTTCGAGACCCCGGGCGTGGGCGCAGGCTTCCTGATCAATGAACTCGCCATGCGCCCGCACAATACCGGGCACTGGACCCAGGACGGCTCGGTGACCAGCCAGTTCGAGCAGCACCTGCGGGCCATCCTGAACCTGCCGCTGGGCGCCACTGACCTGCTGGGGCCCGTCGTGGTGATGAAGAACTTCCTCGGCGGCGCCAACCAGGACCTCTATTCCGCCTTCCCCGCCGCCCTCGCGAGCGAACCGGCCGCGAAGGTGCACTGCTACGGCAAGGCCGTCCGGCCCGGACGGAAGATCGGCCACGTCAACCTGGTCGGAACCTCAGCCGCCGACGTCGACTCCGTGCGGCAGCGGGCCACCACCGTGGCCGACATCATCCGGAATGGCCGGGCCCACACCGGCGCAATGCCGGCAACCTCCGAGGAGACCGCATGAGCACAGCAGCCAGCCCCAAAGCCAACAAAGCGGGAAACCCCCTCGCCGGCGCCCGCGCGGGCACCCCGCTCGTGGGCCTCGTGATGGGCTCGGATTCGGACTGGCCGGTCATGGAAGCCGCCGCCGAAGCCCTCGCCGAGTTTGGAATCCCGTTCGAGGCCGACGTCGTCTCGGCCCACCGGATGCCCACGGAGATGATCCGCTACGGCCAGACGGCCCACGAGCGCGGTCTTCGCCTGATCATTGCCGGCGCCGGCGGCGCCGCGCATCTTCCCGGCATGCTGGCCTCGGTCACTCCCCTGCCGGTGATCGGCGTCCCCGTGCCGTTGAAGACCCTGGACGGCATGGATTCCCTGCTGTCCATCGTGCAGATGCCGGCAGGCGTTCCGGTCGCCACCGTCTCGATCGGCGGCGCGCGCAACGCCGGCCTCCTGGCCGTGCGCATGCTGGCCTCGGGCACGGACGAACTGGCAGTCCAGCTCCGGGCGGACCTCCTGGAGTTCGCCCAGGAGCTGAACGACGTCGCAACCCGGAAGGGCGCGAACCTCCGGCACAAGGTCAGCGAAGTGTTCGCCGCCGGAAACGTCACCCCGCGTAGCGGCAATTAAGGCAGCCATTAGGAATCCCGGCATGAGCAGCAGCTACGCCCCCACGCACCGCCCTGAGCAGTCCGGGCGGGCACTGGGCGACCCGGTCCGGCACCCCTCCGGCGCCCCGTCCCCGGTGCTCACCAAGCGGGCGTTCGTCCTGATCCTCATGACGCTGCTGGTTCCCGGCAGCGCCCAAACCGTCGCGGGCAGCCGCCGGCTTGGACGGGCCGCGCTGCGCGTGACCTTCACGGTCTGGGCGCTGGCCCTGCTGGCCCTGCTGCTCCTGCTCGTGTCCCGCTCCACGCTGATCAACCTCCTCACCGGCACGGTGCCCTCGCTCCTGCTGGTGCTCGGCCTCGCCTGCCTGGCCATCGGCTGGGCCGCCCTGTTCCTGAACACCTTGCGGCTGATCCGGCCCGGGACGCTCGCCCCCAGGATCCGTCCCGCGGTGGTGCTGGCGCTCGTGCTGGCCATGATCCTCAGCAGCGGATCCCTGGGCTACGCGGCCTATCTGCTCAATATCAGCCGCAACGCCATCGGCAGCATCTTCTCCGGCTCCGGCCCCACCCTTGAGCCGTCCGATGGCCGGTACAACTTCCTGATGATGGGCGGCGACGCCGGAGCGGACCGCACAGGCCGCCGCCCGGACAGCCTCTCGGTGATCAGCGTCGATGCCAAGACCGGCAGCACGGCGATCATCTCCGTGCCCCGCAACCTCCAGAACGCCCAGTTCAGCGCGGAATCGCCGATGCGCCAGGTGTACCCGGATGGCTACAACTGCGGCGACGAATGCCTGATCAACGCGATCAACACCGAGGTCACCAACCAGCACCAGGACCTCTATCCCGGGGTGGCCGACCCCGGGGCGCAGGCCACCCTCGAAGCGGTGTCAGGAACGCTGGGCATCAAGGTCCAGGCCTACGTGCTCGTGGACATGGACGGTTTTTCCAAGCTCATCGACGCCATGGGCGGCATCCGGATCAAGGCCGGCGGCTGGGTCCCCATCAGCGGGCCGATGGTGGATGAGGCCAACGGCATCCACGGCATGCCGGACGGCTGGATTCCGGCCGGAGACCAGACGCTCGACGGCTTCCACGCCCTCTGGTACGGCCGGTCCCGGGAATTCGTGGACGACTATGCCCGCATCCAGCGCCAGCAGTGCGTGCAGCAGGCGATGCTGAAGCAGCTCGACCCGGCAACACTGCTGGCCAAGTTCGAGGACATCGCCAAGGCCGGCACCAAGGTGGTCGAGTCGAACATCTCCTCCGGCCAGCTCGGCAGTTTCGTGGACCTGGCCATGAAGGCCAAAGGACAGGACGTCAGCCGCCTGACCATCGGTCCGCCGGACTTCGACGCCGCCTTCTCCACGTCCCCGGACTTCGACGTCATCCACGCGCGGGTGGCCAAACTGCTGGCCAGCCCGTCCGCCGGCGCCGCAGCCGCACCTGACGATGCGGTCCTGCAGCCCGGAACGGCCGCCGGGCCGGTCTCCGCCGCCGGCCCCGTCCCGGCCGCCGATCCCCCGCCCGCGCCGTCGGACTTCACCCCCGTGACCACCACGCCGGACGGCGAGCAGATCACCGAAGAGATGCTGAACCAGTTCAAGCGCAACGGCGACGAACAGTCCATCCGCGACCTCGTCGCCACCAACGGACAGTGCGCGCCGCTCTAACCCCGGCAGCAGCCTTGACCGCAGCAGTGCGACCACATTTCTTTGACGAGACATTTCATTGATCAGACAGGGACCAGGCCATGTACGAACTTGAGAACGTCCTCCGGCCCTACGCCTGGGGCTCCCCGACGGCCATCGCCGGGCTGCTGGGCAGGCCGGCTTCCGGCGGTCCTGAAGCGGAGCTTTGGATCGGCGCCCACCCGGGCTCCCCGTCCGTCGCGCTGACGCCGGCGCCCGGCGGTGCCGGCCCGCACGCACCCGCACCGCACGACGGCGGACGGCTGCCGCTGGACGCCCTGATCGCCGGGGATCCGGAACATTGCCTGGGCAGCGCGAGCGTGGCCGCTTTCGGTCCGCGCCTGCCGTTCCTGCTCAAGGTCCTCGCGGCTGAGGCGCCCTTGTCCCTGCAGGTGCACCCGACGCTCGCCCAGGCCCGGGAGGGCTTCGCGCGCGAGGAAGCCGCCGGCGTCGACCCCGCCGCGACGGAGCGCAACTACAAGGACGATAACCACAAGCCCGAAATGATCTTCGCGCTGACTCCGTTCGAGGCCCTCTGCGGGTTCCGGCCGGCCGCGGAATCCCGTGCGGTCTTCCAGCATCTGGCGGCGTGCTTCGAGCTCGCCGGGCTGGAGCTGCCGCCGCTGGTCCCGCAACTGCTCGAGGACCTGGCGCGGCCGGACGAACCCGCGGCCCTGCGCTCCGCCTTCGAACGCCTCATCTCCGGCGGCGGGGACGTCGCCGAGGCGACGGCGACGATCGTTGCGGCTCTCGTCTCCGGTGCCCCGATGGCCGGGCACGAGGCGGAACTGTCCACCGCGGTGAGCCTGAACGGCCGGTACCCCGGAGATCCGGGAGTGCTGATTTCCCTGCTGCTGAACCGGATTTCCCTCGCCCCCGGTGAGGCCGTGTACCTCCCGGCCGGCAATGTCCATGCCTACCTGCACGGCCTCGGCATCGAGGTCATGGCGTCCTCGGACAACGTGCTCCGCGGCGGGCTCACGCCGAAATTCGTCGACGTGCCGGAACTGCTGAAGACCGTGGCGTTCGAGGCCGTCGACGTGCCCATGCTCCCCGCCGAGACCACCATGCTGGGCCAGGAACTCTTCCGCCCGCCGTTCCGGGAATTCCAGCTGCAGCGAATTGTTGTGGCGCCCGGCGCGGAGCCCGTCCCGCTGGCGCAGTCCGGTGCCGCCGTCGTCATTGTCACCCACGGCTCCGTCCGCCTCGACTCCCCCAAGGGAGAGCTCCGGCTGGAAAGGGGCGCCAGTGCCTTCCTGCCCGCCGCCGAGGCGCCGGTCAATGTCCACGCCGTCTCCGGCGCCACCGGCCCCGCCCTGGCATTTGCCGTCACCACCGCATTGGAAGCCTGACACCATGGATTATTTCCTGCAGAGCCCGCAGTGGGCACAGTTCCAGCGTTCGCTGGGACGCACCGTCCACGAACAGTCCGGGCCCGGGTGGCGCTTCCTAGCGGTGGAGGAATCCAATCCGGCCGGTAAACTGCTGTACTCCCCGTACGGCCCGGTCGCCGAGTCACTGGCAGCGTTCGACGCCGCACTGGCGGCCCTGACGGACCTCGCCCGGACCAGCGGGGCCGTGTTTGTCCGGGTTGAGCCGGTCACCGCAGGATTCACCGCAGCCGAAGCCGACTCGGTACTCCGCAGCCGCGGCCTGCAGCCGGCCCCGGCCAGCCAGCAGCCCGAGCTCAGCTGGATTGTGGACCTCGACCGGGATTTCAAGGACGTCCTGGCGGATATGAAGCCGGCGAACCGGAACCTGTTCCGCAACATCCACAAGAAGGGCGTGAGCTTCCGCTCCAGCCAGGATCCGGCAGAGATCGCCGTCCTCCTGGAGTTCTTGCACATGACGGCCGCCCGCAACGGCTTCAAGCCGCAAAGCGACGAATACCTGACCCAGGTGGCCCTCTCGCTGATGCCGGCCGGCGCGGCGACGCTGTTCATCGCGGAGCTCGACGGCCACCCCATCGCCGCAGCCCTGGCCTACGACTCGGCCGACACCCGGACCTACGCGCACGCCGCCCTGGACGACACCCACCGCAAACTCAGCGCGGGCATCCCCCTGCTTGTCACCTTGATCGCGGACGCCCAGGCGAAGGGCCTCAAGCACGTGGATCTCTGGGGCGTGGCGCCGGAGGACCAGCCCGACCACAAATGGGCCGGGTTCACGGCGTTCAAGAAGTCGTTCGGGGGCCGCGGGATCGCGTATCCCGGAACGTGGGACCTGCCGGTCCGGAAGGTGCGCTACGGCAGCTACCAGCTGGCCCGCAAAGGCGCCCAGCTCGCGAAGAAGCTGCGCGCCCGGTCCCGGGCCCTCGCAAACCGCTAAGGGCCCAGCAGGCGGCACCGGCCACCGGGTCGCCCCGGCCAGCCGGGCCGCTGTTTCCCGGTGGCCGGTGTTGGTGGGGGCGTTAGTTGGCCGTAATGGCGTGCCGCTGGGCGTCGTAGGCGCTGGCCACCATCTGCTCCACGGAGTGCCGCATCTTCCAGTCGAGATCGCGGGCGGCCAGCGTGCCGTCGGCCACGATCCGGTCCGGATCCCCCGCCCGCCGCGGACCGATTTCGGGTTCGAAATCGATCCCCGTGACGTCGGCCATCGCCGTCATGATCTGGCGCACGGACAGCCCGTCCCCGGATCCGAGGTTGTACACCCGCTCCAGCGGCTTGCCCGCCTCGAGCGCCTGGGCGGCGGCCACATGCGAGGTGGCCAGGTCCGCCACGTGCACGTAGTCGCGCACGCAAGTTCCGTCCGGCGTGTTGTAGTCGATGCCGTTGATGCGCGGCGTCTTATCGGCCGTGAGCGCCCGCAGCACGATCGGGAAAAGGTTGTGGGGGCTGGTGTCGTAAAGCTCGGGCGCACCTGAGCCGACCACGTTGAAATACCGCAGCGAGGTGTGGCTCAGGCCCCGGGCCCGGCCCTGGTCACGGATCAGCCACTCGCCGATGAGTTTGCTCTCGCCGTAGGGCGATTCCGGGTTGGTGGGCGTCGCTTCGGTGACGATGTCGCCGGTGGGCGTGCCGTAGGTAGCCGCGGACGAGGAGAACACCAGTTTGTCGACGCCGGTGAGCTCCATGGCCTTGAGCAGTTGCGCGGTGCCCGTGACGTTCTGTTCATAAGTCAGCAGCGGCTCCTGGACGGAAACCCCGGCGTACTTGAAACCGGCCAGGTGGATCACCCCGGTCACCGCGTGCTCCCGCAGCGTGCGGGCCACGAGGTCGGCGTCGAGGATGCTGCCATGGATGAACGGCACATCGGCCGGCACGAACTCACGGTGCCCGCTGGAGAGGGAGTCAATCACCACCGGCTGAATCCGGGCACCGCGCAAAGCGGAAACCACATGAGAACCGATATATCCTGCACCGCCAGTTACGAGCCACGTCATGGCTCCACCCTATCTAATCCCACGGGCCCCGGCCGCCGCACCGCAATAGACACGTCATCATGCACCTGGTTTAAGACGACGAATCCCGGACCGCGGAGGCGGCCCGGGATTCGCTGTGCTCTATCGTGCAGTTCAGTGTTGCCGTTCAGGTGCTAGCTCCTGCGGGCGTAGCCTTCCCACTTGCTGGCCTGGTGTTCGCCGTCGACAAAGCGGATCGTGCCGGACTTGGAGCGCATCACGATGGACTGGGTGAGGACCTTGTCCTTGGAGTAGCGGACGCCCTTGAGGAGGTCGCCGTCGGTGATGCCGGTGGCCGCGAAGTAGCAGTTGTCGCTGGAGACGAGGTCGTTGGTCGAGAGCACGCGCTCCAGATCGTGGCCGGCGTCGATCGCTTTCTGCTTCTCTTCGTCGCTCGTGGGCCACAGGCGGCCCTGGATGACGCCGCCGAGGGACTTGATGGCGCAGGCCGCGACGATGCCTTCCGGGGTTCCGCCGATGCCCATGAGGGCGTCGACTCCGGTGCCGGCACGCGCAGCGGCGATGGCCCCCGCGACGTCGCCGTCCATGATGAACTTCGTGCGGGCGCCGGCTTCGCGGATTTCCTCCACGAGGGGGCGGTGCCGGTCGCGGTCCAGGATCATGACGTTGAGCTGGTTGACCTTGACGCCCTTGGCCTTGGCGATCAGGTGCAGGTTTTGCTTGACCGGCAGGCGCAGGTCCACCATGTCGGCCGCTTCCGGGCCGGTGACGAGCTTTTCCATGTAGAACACGGCGGAGGGATCGAACATGGAGCCGCGTTCGGCCACGGCCAGGACGGCCAGGGCATTGTTGATGCCAAGGGCGGTCAGCCGGGTTCCGTCGATGGGGTCGACGGCGACGTCGCACTCGGGGCCGGTGCCGTCACCGACGTGCTCGCCGTTGAACAGCATCGGGGCTTCGTCCTTCTCGCCCTCACCGATGACAACGACGCCGTTGAAGTGCACGGTCTGCAGGAAGGAGCGCATGGCGTCCACGGCGGCGCCGTCGGCCTTGTTCTTGTCGCCGAAACCCACCCAGTGGCCGCCGGCGATGGCCGCGGCTTCCGTGACGCGGACAAGTTCCAGCGCGAGGTTGCGGTCAGGCTCATCGATCCCGACGGCGAGCGACGGGGAAAGCGTGGAGTACTTCTGGGACATGGGCGCTGGTGTCACGTGAACCTCTTCTTCGAGTGGCGGTCGTTGAACCCGTACGGCCAGGATCGATCCGTCGCGGTGATTCGTCTGATATTGATCATAGTCGGGGCGGACCCGGAAGGTCATGGGATGACCGGCGCGTGACGCACTTCACCGCCGGAGGGGCCGCTGCGCCGCGAATGTGAGATCGGCCCGGACATGCGCGACTATAGAGGGGTGAGTGAATTGCAGGACGCTTCCCCCGCCGCCCCCGGTTCGCCGGCTGGCAGCTCCCCCGCGGCAGACCCGGCCCCTTCCGGACAGCCGCCCGTGAAGCCCGTCATCGCCGCCGCGGCGGCCAAACGCGCCAACGCCTCCGTGATGGGCATGATCATCGCCCTGGTGGTGAGCATCGCCGCGTTCCTGCCGATCGTCCTCATGAATCCGTCTCCGAAGACCGACGGTTACCGGCCCAACGTCAATGTCAGCGCCACCGCGCAGAACGCGGCGGGTGTGGCGGGATTCACACCCGTGGCGGCCGATACCGGCGACACATTCCGCGCCAATTACGCCCGTTGGGAGTCCGGCGCCGGCAGCGGCGTCCCCGCCTGGGAAGTCGGCTACCTGACGCCCAAGGAATCCTTCATCGCCCTCGTGCAGACCCGCACGGCCAACCCCACCTGGCTCCTGCAGCAGACCAAGAACGCTCCCGTGACCGGCACCCGCAACGCCGGCGGCCGCGACTGGGAACTGCGCGACACCGGCAAGGGCGAGAAATCCATGGTGCTGACTGATCGCGGCACCACCGTCATCCTCTCCGGATCCGCGACGCTGGAGGAGTTCTCCGCCCTGGCCACCGCCGTGGTGAAGTCGCTCGAAAGCAACCCTCCCGCCGGGGCATCGTCCAGCACGCCAGGCGCAACAGTTTCACCTTCGGCCAGCCCTTCACCGTAAAGTAGCCACGTGGCTACTTATCTGACTCCCGCACTCGCCTGGCAGCGTCTCCGTGAAGGCAACAAGCGTTTTGTCGCCGGCACGTCCTCACACCCCAACCAGGACGCGTCGCGACGCTCGTCGCTGGTTGAAAACCAGCACCCCTTCGCGGTGATCTTCGGTTGCGCCGACTCCAGGCTTGCCGCCGAAATCATCTTCGACCTCGGCCTCGGGGACGCCTTTGTGGTCCGCACCGCCGGCCAGGTGATCGACGACGCCGTGCTTGGCTCGCTGGAATACAGCGTCAGCGAACTGGACGTCCCTCTGATCGTCGTCCTGGGGCACGACAGTTGTGGTGCTGTCACTGCAACCAAGAACGCCGTGGAAACCGGCCAGATGCCGGTCGGTTTCATCCGCAGCCTGGTGGAGCGGATCACCCCGTCCGTGTTGACCTCGCTGCGTAACAATCAGACCGACGTCAACGACATGGTGGTCGAGAACGTCAAGCAGACCTCGCAGCGGCTGGTGGACAGTTCCCGGGTGATTTCGGGCGCAGTCGACAGCGGCCGCACCGCCGTGATCGGCCTCGCCTACAGCCTGGCTGACGGCCGGGCCGATCTCGTTTCCAGCATCGGCAGGCTGTAAACCCCGGCGCCCGGCCGTCGCAGCCTGCTCACGGTTTTCGGTGGGACTCCTACTCCCAATAAGCTAGCCCCATGACTTCCACAGATGAGTTGAACACCGAAGAGTTCCGCATTGAACACGACACGATGGGCGAAGTCCGCGTTCCCGTGAACGCCCTGTACCGCGCACAGACGCAGCGGGCAGTCGAGAACTTCCCCATCTCCGGCAAGACCCTGGAGCGCGCCCACATCGAAGCCCTGGCACGGGTGAAGAAGGCCGCCGCCCAGGCAAACGCAGAACTGGGGGTGCTCGACGGCGAGCTCGCCCAGGCGATTGCCGACGCAGCCGACCAGGTTGCGGCCGGCAAGTACGACGGCGACTTCCCGATTGACGTCTTCCAGACCGGCTCCGGCACGTCCTCGAACATGAACACCAACGAGGTCATCGCCGAGCTCGCCACGCGTGCCCTCACGTCTGCCGGAAGCGACAAGGTTGTCCACCCGAACGACCACGTCAACGCCTCGCAGTCCTCCAATGACGTCTTCCCCACGTCCGTCCACGTCGCCGCCACGTCCGCCCTTATCAACGATCTGATCCCGGCTCTCGGCTACCTGGCGGAGTCGCTGGAGCGCAAGGCCACCGAATTCAAGGACGTCGTGAAGTCCGGCCGCACGCACCTCATGGATGCCACCCCCGTCACGCTGGGCCAGGAGTTCGGCGGCTACGCCGCGCAGGTCCGCTACGGCATCGAGCGCATCAACGCCGCCCTCCCCCGCGTCGCCGAGGTCCCGCTTGGCGGCACCGCCGTGGGCACCGGCATCAACACGCCGGCCGGATTCCCGGAGCGCGTGATCGAACTGCTGGCGGCCGACACCGGACTGCCCCTGACCGAGGCCCGCGACCACTTCGAGGCCCAGGCCAACCGGGACGGCCTCATCGAAGCGTCCAGCCAGCTGCGCAACATCGCGATTTCCTTCATGAAGATCAACAACGACCTGCGCTGGATGGGCTCCGGCCCCAACACCGGCCTCGGCGAAATCGCCATCCCGGACCTGCAGCCGGGCTCGTCGATCATGCCGGGCAAGGTCAACCCCGTCATCTGCGAAGCCTCCATCATGGTCTGCGCCCAGGTGATCGGCAATGACACCGCCATCGCGTGGTCCGGCACCAACGGCGCCTTCGAACTCAACGTCGGCATCCCGGTCATGGCCGCCAACCTCCTTGAATCCGTGCGCCTGCTGGCCAACACCAGCCGCGTCATGGCCGACAAGATGATCGACGGCATCACCGCGAACGTCGAGCGCGCCCGCTTCCTCGCCGAGGCCTCGCCGTCGATTGTGACCCCGCTGAACAAGTTCATCGGCTACGAGAACGCCGCCAAGATCGCCAAAAAGGCCGTGGCCGAGGGCCTGACCATCCGTGAGACCGTCGTCTCCATGGGCTTCCTCGAGCGCGGCGAACTGACCGAGGAGCAGCTGGACACCGCCCTGGACGTCATGTCCATGACGCGCCCGCCGCACAAGGCCTAACGGCTCCGGGCGGCGCCGCCCCCGAAGAGTACAAGCGCCGCCGGCCGGCATCCTTTCTGGAAGGGTGCCGGCCGTCGGCATGTCTGCACCGCAGGTCAGAACTTAGACGCTGGGCGGTTCCCCGCCGGCGGCCTCCCGCTCCTGCGCCGTGTACGCCGCCGCGGCCGCGGCATCCGCCATGCTGGCACCGCCGATCCGTGCCTCCCGCAACCGCCGCGTCTTGGCGGACTGGACGGAGAAGGCAGCATCGACGTTCCCGGCGGCATAGGTCAGGGCGTCTTCGGCGCGGATGCCGAGGCCGCCGGCGGTCAATACGGCGTCCTGGTTGGCGCCCAAATACGTGAACTGCCAGCCCCACTGGCTCTGCTGCCGCTGGACCAGGGCCTTGACCAGCTCGCCCGTGGCCTCGCGCGAGGAGTTCTCGTGGCCGTCCGTCAGCACGGCCACCAGCACAGTGCCGGGGCGCTCGTCCTCCGGAAGGGCCGCCAGTTCCGCACCCGCTTCGCCGATCAGCCGGACCATGGCGTCGTGCAGGGCGGTGCTGCCCCGCGGCTGCAGGTCCAGGGCCGGCACGTCCTGGATGTCCACCGAGGCGTAGACGCGCTCGTAGGTGTCATCGAACTGCGCCAGCGACAGCCGGCACCGGCCCGCCACTGCCCGCTGTTCGCGGATGAACGCCGCAAACCCGCCCACAGTGTCATCGGCGATGGCGCTCATCGACCCGGAACGGTCCAGGAGGACGTACACGTGCGTCAGGGCTGAATCTGTCATGCTTCCCCATTTCCGGCCCCGACGGCGCTTCTGCCTCGTCGCGGGCCACCTGTTGCCAGCGGTATGGCTGGACAGGAGCAGGCTACGGCCGGGCAGCGACATTATTGCCGGCAACAGCCCAAACAACGTAAACAGCCCAAAGTTTTCTTTTGCACTATTTATAATTTAGTGCAAAAATACACTTCATGGGAAACAGTGCAATTACTTCGGGCGGCCTCCGCGAGCGCAAGCGGGCCGCAACACGGGCGGCGATCACCGCCGTCGCGCGTTCCCTGACCGCCGAACGCGGCCTCAGCGGCTACACCGTGGAGGAAGTCTGCGAGCGCGCGGGCATCTCCCGCCGGACCTTCTTCAACTACTTCCCTGCCAAGGAAGATGCGATCCTGGGCCACGTCGACGACGACTTTCCGGAAGAGGTGGTGGCCCGGTTCATGGCGGGCGGCGCGGGTTCGCCCGCCGGGGAAATCTCGGCCTCACTCCTCGCCGACCTCGTGCGCCTGTCCCTTGATCTGTCAGAGCGGATGAGCGGCTCCGAGGAAGAGACCCGCCAGCTGATCGGGGTGATCAAGAAGGAGCCCCAGCTGATGCTGAAGATCATCGGCGCCACCGAGGCACGCGAGGCCGACTTTGCCCGGCTGCTCGCGGCCAGGGAAGGCGTACCTGCCGATCATCCCGTAGTCCGCATGGCCGTGGTCCTCCTCGGAAACGTCGCCAGGAAAACCAGCGCCGACTACTTCTCCGAGGGCAACGCCCGCCCCTACAAGGACTTGCTGCTGGAAAACATTGCAGCAGCCCGCATGCTCTTCTCCCTGCCGTTCACCATGTCCCAGTTCGACACAGTCCACTTCGACGGAGTCGAGTCAAATACAGTCCAGCCCAACCCTTCCGAAGGAGCGCAATGAGCGCCGCCGTCAGCACCAAACCAGCAGCCGAGCCGCTGCTGCTGACCCAGAAACGCATCTGGATCATCTTCTCCGCCCTCATCGCGGGCATGCTGCTCTCCAGCCTTGACCAGACCATCGTCTCCACCGCCATGCCGACGATCGTCGGCAAGCTCGGCGGCGTGGAACACCAGGCCTGGATTACCACGGCCTACCTGCTCGCCACCACCATCGTCATGCCCATCTATGGAAAGTTCGGCGACATCCTGGGCCGCCGGAACCTGTTCCTCATCGCCATCGGGCTCTTCACCCTCGCCTCCGTCGGGTGCGCCCTCGCCACCGACTTCTGGGGCTTCGTGGTCTTCCGCGCCATCCAGGGCCTCGGCGGCGGCGGCCTGATGATCCTGTCCCAGGCCATCATCGCCGACATCGTTCCGGCCAAGGAGCGCGGCAAGTACATGGGCCCGCTGGGCGCAATCTTCGGCCTCTCCGCCGTCGCCGGACCGCTGCTGGGCGGTTTCTTCGTGGACCACCTGACCTGGGAATGGGCCTTCTACATCAACATCCCGATCGGCATCGCCGCGTTCACCATCGCCTGGTTCACCCTGACGCTGCCGAACAAGAAGGCCGAGAAGCGGATCGACATCCTGGGCGTGCTGCTGCTCTCCGCGGCCACCACGTGCCTGATTTTCTTCACCGACTTCGGCGGCAAGAAGGACGAAGGCTGGGATTCCCCGCTGACGTGGGCGTTCGGCGCCGGGCTGGTGCTCGCCGCTACGGCCTTCATCCTGGTGGAGCGCCGGGCCGAGGACCCGATCATTCCGTTGAGCCTGTTCAAGAACCGCATCTTCGTGAACTCCACCGCCATCGGCTTCACCCTCGGGCTGGGCATGTTCGCGGCGATCGCCTTCGTCCCGACCTTCCTGCAGATGTCCTCCGGGACCTCCGCCGCCGAATCCGGCCTGCTGATGCTGCCCATGATGGTGGGACTCATGGGCATGGCCATCTTCTCCGGCATCCGCATTTCCAAGACCGGCAAGTACAAGATGTTCCCGATCCTCGGGGCCACCCTGACCATCGCGGCAATGCTGTGGTTGACCACGCTCACGGCCGCCACGCCCATCTGGGTCATCTGCGTGCAGCTGTTCGTCTTCGGCGCCGGTCTGGGCTCGATCATGCAGGTGATTGTCCTGGTGGTCCAGAACTCGGTGCCGGCGGACCAGATCGGCACGGCCACGAGCACCAACAACTACTTCCGCGAGGTGGGCGCATCCCTGGGCGTCGCGGTGTTCGGCTCCATCTTCACCACCCGGCTCTCCGAGTCCCTGACCAATGCCTTTACCGGCGCCGGGGCGTCCGCTGAGCAGGCGTCGCAGTCCACCCGGACGATGGACCCCCAGGTCCTCAGCCAGCTCCCGGCGCAGCTCAAGGACGCGATTGTCAACGCCTACGCGGACTCGCTCGCCCCCGTCTTCTGGTACCTGCTGCCCTTCCTGGTCATCGCCCTGATTCTGGCCCTGACCCTCAAGCAGATCCCCCTGTCGGACACCGCCGGCATGGTGGCCCGCGGCGAAGCAGTCGGCGGCGAGGAAGCCGAGCGGCTCGAGGCGGAACGGGCGGCAACCCGCCACGCCGCCGACGCCGCGGAGTCCACGGGGCCGGAAGGGCTTTCAGCCCACGGCAACACCGGTGGGTCCGGCCACGAAGACGAGCTCACCCGCCTGCGCGGCTGAGTGTCCGGAAACTGACGGTCCGGAGACGGCCCGGCAGCAGCCGGTGAGTGCCAGCAGGGGCGCCGCAACCTTTGGGGGTGCGGCGCCCCTGCCGCGTGCCGGCCGGTCGGCTCCGGCAGGCCGGGATGGCCGTGCAGTCGGCCTATCCGGCGGCCGGCAGCAGCATGGCGGCGGCCGTGCCGGCCAGCATGAAGGGCCCGAAGGGAATGGCCGACTGCAGCGTCCCGCGCCGTGCGGCGAGCAATCCGAGACTCCACAGCCCGCCGAGGACGAACGCCGCAAAGGTCCCCGCCATGACGTGCCCCCAGCCCAGGAATCCCAGGTACATTCCCAGGACGCCCGCGAGTTTCACGTCGCCGAATCCCATTCCCGGCGGATATACCGCGTGCAGGAGAAAGTAGAAAAGCCAGAGGGCTGCCCCGCCGGCCAGGACACGGAGCCCCGGAATGCCGAAAGCCCCGGCGTCGGCTGTGCCGGCCACGTCCTGCCCGCCGGGAAGCAACTGGCTGGCCGCCGCGCCCAGCAGAAGGACTCCGGCGATCCCATAGGAGGGAAAGACGATCCTGTCCGGGAGCAGGTGGTGCCGGACGTCAATGACCGTGAGCCGAGCGGCCATCACGAAGAAATACGCGCACGCAGCCAGGGCAAGCCAGAAAGCCAGCGGGTTGGCGGCGCCCAGGGTGCCGAGTCGTTCGATCACCCTCGGATGCTACTTGATATTCGTCCGGCCCGGCGGTCCCCGCGCGTAAACTGTGGATATGGCCGCATGGGACAGCACGAACCGGCGCGGGCCGGACGCGCCCCGCGGCCCGGCGGAGAAGGCCGCGGCCTTCCGGAACCTGTGCCGGTCATCGCCCTGGAAGTGGCAGTCGCTGAGGTTCGAGTACCTGGACCGGCCGCTCACGGTTTCCGCGGTTTCCCCGGCCGCCCCCTCCCCCGGCGACCTCGTCAGGGGGTGGCTGCGCCGGCCCGGTGCCTTGCGGCTGGAGACTGCCGACGGACTGGTCATCGGCAGCACCACCGGCATCAATGATTCCCGCGGCGGCTTCTATATCAGCTCCACGAGGAAGACCTGGCTCCTGCCCCCGCAGTTGGTTACGCCGGTGTACGACGACGACGGGCTGGTGCGCCGCCGCCCGGAGGCAGCTTATGGCGAGCCGTCGTTCGGCAACGGCAGGTTCGCCGCCGTCCTGGACCCGGTGGAGCTTGCGGGGAACGCCCCCGTCCCGTTGGAGTTCCCCAACTCCAACGCCGTCGAGCTTGGCCCCATCACGGAGGTAGACCACGAGGGCCGGCCGGCCCTGGAATCGACGGTCAGCCCGAACCTCTCCTACCGTCCCGCCGATCCCGGAGCCCCGCTATGCCGTCCGGGACGCACACTGCTGAGGATTGACGCCGGCACGGGCGTCTGCGTTGCGAGCCGCTGGCTGGACGCGCCCGGGGCCGGCTCAGAGCAGGACGGTTACGGGCACTGGCTCCGCATCCTGGGCGTCGACGAATACATGCTCGATGACCTGTTCCTGGCCGAATCGATGAACCTCACGGACGTCCGGCGCCACATCAGCTGGGACGTCCCCGCGGAGTAGCCCGGCCGTGACTCGCATCCGCCCGCCGGCACCGCTAGGCTTCGCCGATGACTGAACCCGCCGACTACTGGCCCCCTTTCGGATTGAGCCTGACCACGCCGCGTCTTCAGCTGCGCCCCATCCGCGACGCGGACATTCCGGCCGCGGTCTCAGCCGCCCTGAGCGGCGTGCACGAGCCGGGCCGCAGCCCCTTCAGCAGGCCCTGGGCCGAATCCCCCGCTGAGGAGCTCGGCCCGAACATGGCGCAGTGGTACTGGCGGTGCCGCGGGAACATGACACCGCAGGACTGGACCCTCCTGCTCGGCATCTGGCACGAGGACGAATTCGTCGGATGCCAGGACGTCGAGGCCAAAGACTTCGCCACGCTGAAGACGGTCACCACAGGCTCATGGCTCCGCCAGAGCGTCCAGGGCCGCGGCATCGGCAAGGAAATGCGTGCCGCCGTCGCCCTCTATGCCTTCGACTGGCTCGGCGCCGAAGTGGCGGAATCCGAGGCCGCCGCCTGGAACCAGCAGTCCCTGGGCGTCTCACGCTCCCTCGGCTACGAGCTCAACGGCGTCACCCGCGCCGCCTGGGGCGGCAAGGCCCAGGAGGTCCAAAACGTCCGCCTCACCCCCGCCACCTTCAAACGCCCCGACTGGCAGCTCGAGGTAAAAGGCCACGAACCCACGGCCAAATTCCTGGGCATCCACGAATAGCCCCAGCGGGGCCGCGGCGCCCGCCGTCGCTCAGACGCCTCCTGTCGCTTCCCGTCGCTGGGTTGCGGTGGTTGCGGGTGCCGTGGTTGGGTTCGCCGGACCGCCACCTTTCGCCGTCGCTTAGACACGACGCATGGGACCCGCTGCGGTCGCTGGGCGACCTCCGGGGATCCGATGCGCCGCGATGCGCTCCTCTACGAAAGACGGCGACCCGGCTGGTGGGCGTCTCACCATCGCGGGGCAGCGGTGTCCCGCTAAGGAGCGCATCGCCGACCAAAGCGAAGCGAAGGTCGCCCAGCGACCGCAGCGCAGCGACGGGAGGTGTCTAAGCGACGGCGGGACGCCGCTGCCCGGCGAACCCAACCACGGTTACCCGACCACAGCGAAGGACCGCTGCACGGCGTACCCAACCACGGCGAAGGGCCGTGGTCCGGCGAACCGGACCACGGCCCCCAACCTCGGGAGGCTAGATCTCCGCCCCCTCCAGCAGCTCCGTCACGAGGGCTGCGATCGGCGAGCGCTCCGAGCGGGTGAGGGTGATGTGGCCGAACAGCGGGTGTCCCTTCAGGGTCTCGACGACGGCCGCCACGCCGTCGTGCCGTCCCACCCGCAGGTTGTCCCGCTGGGCGACGTCGTGCGTCAGGACGATCTTGGAGTTCTGGCCGATCCGGCTCATCACTGTCAGCAGCACATTCTTCTCCAGGGACTGCGCCTCGTCGACGATCACGAATGCGTCGTGCAGGGAGCGTCCGCGGATGTGCGTCAGCGGCATGACCTCAAGCATGCCCCGGTCCATCACTTCCTCCACCACTTCCTGGCTGACCAGCGCGCCCAGGGTGTCAAAGACCGCCTGCGCCCACGGGTTCATCTTTTCCGCTTCGGACCCGGGCAGGTAGCCGAGTTCCTGGCCGCCCACCGCGTACAGGGGGCGGAAGACTATCACCTTGCGGTGCTCCCGGCGCTCCAGGACGGCTTCGAGACCGGCGCACAGGGCCAGTGCGGACTTGCCCGTGCCGGCCCGGCCGCCGAGGGACACGATGCCGACCGACGGGTCCATCAGGAGGTCGATCGCCAACCGTTGCTCGGCCGAGCGGCCGTGGAGTCCGAAGACGTCGCGGTCGCCCTTGACGAGCCTGACCTGTTTGTCCGCCCCTACCCGTCCGAGGGCCGAGCCGCGGCTGGACAGCAGGACCAGCCCGGTGTTGGTCGGCATCTCGGCCGCCGCCGGGATGAATACCGGCTCGTGCCCGTACAAGGTGGCAACCTCGTCCTCGCCCGCGTCGAGCTCGGCGACGCCGGTCCAGCCGGAGTCCTTGACGAGTTCATTGCGGTACTCGTCGGCCAGCAGCCCCATGGCCGAGGCCTTGACGCGCATCGGCAGGTCCTTTGACACCACCGTCACGTCGCGGCCCTCGTTGGCCATGTTCTTGGCCACCGCTAGGATGCGGCTGTCGTTGTCCACCCCGCGGAACCCGGCGGGCAGCACCTCGGCGGAGATATGGTTCAGCTCCACCATGAGCGTGCCGCCGTCGGGGCCGAGCGGGATGGGACGGTCCAGGCCGCCGTGCTCGAGCCGCAGGTCATCGAGCAGCCGGAGGGCCTTGCGCGCAAAGTAACCCAGCTCCGGGTCGTGGCGCTTTCCTTCGAGCTCGGTGATGACAACGATCGGCAGGATGACCTCGTGCTCGGCGAAGCGCAGGAGGGCCCGCGGATCGGAGAGCAGGACGGAGGTATCGATCACGAAACTGCGGGCCGTGCCCCGGCTCCCTGTTCCTTCCCCGGAAACAGCAAGACCGGCCGCCGCGGAATCCGCTGCACCGGTCTTTGAGGTGGCTCGCTTGGCGCGAGAGGTAGCTTTCTGTCCCTGATCGGAAATGACGTCGGGCAGTTGCTCAGAAATAGCCACATCGACTCCAGCCCCGGGCCAATGCCCGGAATTGTTATTGGTGAGGCGGCTCGGCCTGGAGGCCGGACGCGGCCTCCCATACACCCGGTGCGAAAATCCGCTCCATGTACTGGCCTCCCCGATCGGCCGGCGAATTGCCTGCCGATGGGATTAACGTACGTCTCCGGGGGCCGGTTTGTCCGATAATTTTTCGGCGATTCTTGTTGCCGTCTTGTGAACTCCGCGTGAACCGCTCAGGCGCCGAAGCGGCGCTGCCTGCCGGCGTAGTCGCGCAGGGCACGCAGGAAATCCACCTTGCGGAACGCCGGCCACAAGGCCTCGCAGAAGTAGAACTCACTGTACGCGCTCTGCCACATGAGGAATCCGGACAGCCGCTGCTCCCCGGAGGTCCGGATCACCAGGTCCGGATCCGGCTGGCCCCGGGTGTAGAGGAAGCGCGAGATGTCATCCACGGTGAGTTCATCGGCCAATTGTCCAATGTCCGCTCCCCGGGCGACGGCGTCGTGCAGCAGTTCCCGGACGGCGTCGACGATCTCCCGCCGTCCGCCGTAGCCGACGGCGACGTTGACGTGCAGCCTCTCCTGCGCGGGCGTGCGCGCCGTCAGGTTGTTCAGCCGCTCGGCGAGGTAGTCCGGCAGCAGCTCGGGGGCGCCCATGGCGTGAACCGAGATGTTGGCGTCCTCGTCCAGCCGGTCCAGGGTGTTGGCGATGATGCCCATCAGGAGGTCGAGTTCCTCGCCGGAGCGGTTCATGTTGTCCGTGGACAGCATGTACAAGGTGACCACCTTGATGCCCAGCTCCTGGCACCAGCCGAGGAATTCGTGGATCTTGTCCGCGCCGGCCTGATGGCCCTGGCTCGTGGGGGCGTTGAACTGGCGGGCCCAGCGCCGGTTGCCGTCGACCATGACGCCGACGTGGCGCGGGATCCGGTCAGGATCGAGGGAGCGCTGGAGCTTGCGCTCGTAAAAGCCGTAGAGGAATCCGGGCATTTCCATCCGGAGATTCACCTGGCTTCCTTGAGGTACTTGTTCAGTGCACATCCTAGGCTACCTGCCGGAGGGCCGTGCCGGGTGCAGCTCCGTCACAGGACAGCCCCGGACCGCTTGTTACTCACCGGTAACTTACTAGGGCGTAGGTTACTATTACGGCATGGAAAGCAACAGTCCGGAGCCCCGGCCGGAGCCTCCGGCGAAGCGGGCAACCCCGGTGGACGACGCCGCGGTGCGCCTGGCTGAACTGCTGATGATCAAGCCCAAATGGCGGGGCTGGATCCACACCGTCACCGCCCCGCTGGCACTGGCCGCCGGGCTGGTGCTGGTGATCCTGGCGCCGCCGGACCTGAAGGTGGCCTGCGCCGTCTATGCCGTTACCGGGGTCCTGCTGTTCGGCGTCAGTGCCGTCTATCACCGCGGGAACTGGTCACCGCGTGTGAAGATCGTCCTGAAGCGGCTGGATCACACGAACATCATGCTGGTGATCGCCGGAAGCTACACGCCGCTCGCCTGGGCCCTGCTGGACCGGCAGCAAGCCGAAGTGCTGCTCTGGGTGATCTGGTCCGGGGCCATCCTCGGTGTGCTGTTCCGCCTGCTGTGGACCAATGCCCCGCGGTGGCTCTATGTGCCGATCTATATCGCACTCGGCTGCGGCTCGCTGTTCTATCTGCCGGACTTTTTCGCCGCCAACGCTGCCTCGGCGGTGCTGATCTGCGTCGGCGGGGTCCTGTACATCACGGGAGCCGTGTTCTATGCGCTGAAGAAGCCGAATTTCAGCTATGAACACTTCGGCTTTCATGAACTGTTCCATGCGCTGACGGTCTTTGCCTTCGCCGCGCACTACATCGCCATTGCCATCGCGGTCCTGGGCTGACGCCGGCTGCGCTGATTCTCCCCACCTTTGAAACTGCGACGCCGGGACTCGCCGGCAGTTCGGCCCGACACGCCGGGCGCCAGCTTCAATCGAGGGGAATTCCGGCGTTAGGAGCTCGCCCCCGGCTCAGCCGGGATGCCCTGCCGCAATGAGCTCGGGCAGCAGCCGCATGTCTGAAAAGACGGTGGTTCCGGGACCGGCCAATCGGGAAGCCGGGGTGACACCGCCGGCATACGCGAAGACGTGCATTCCCGCCGCCCGGGCGGCCTGGACGCCGTAGGCGCTGTCCTCGACGACGGCGCACCGCCCGGGAGCAGTGCCCAGGCTCGCCGCGGCGTGGAGGAACAGGTCCGGCGCGGGTTTGCCGTTGGCCACCTCTGTGGCGCTGTAGATGCGGCCCTGGAAGCGGCGCAGCAGCCCGGTCTTGCCCAGGGTCCGGCGCATCTTTTCGTGGCTGCCGCTGGAGGCGACACAGTGCGGCAGGGACAGCCGGTCCAGGGCGTCCTCGATGCCATCAACGGCCTCGAGGTCACGTTCAAACGCCTCCTGGTACCAGCGACCGTAGTCGCGGTCCCAGCCGTCGGCCAGCCGGACCCCGAGCTGCTGTTCCACGGCGGCCACAAAGTGCGCCTCGGATTTTCCGACGAACCGTTCCACGATGTCATCGAGTTCCAGGTCCCAGCCGAGATCGGCCAGCACTCGCTGGTCCACCCGGATGGCGATCACCTCGGAATCCACCAGCACACCGTCGCAATCGAACACCACCAGCTCAAAGCCGTCCTGACCAGTCATGAGGACATCCTAGCCAGCTGCCCGCGCATTTCTTCGACGGAAGTCGAGGGGAGGCCGCAGACCATGCCGCGGCACAGGAACACCTGCGGGGCGCCGTCCGGGCCCGCGCCGCGGCCCTGCAGCAGCGGTATTGGCCGGGCGGCGCCGTCGTCCTGGACCGCGACCACCAGCCCGGGGCTCGCCGAGAGCAGCAGCTCCCGGTGCAGCACGGCCCGTTCCGGGGTGTCCGGTCCGGCGACGGCGGCCTCGATGGGACCGGCGAGGGCGGCCTGGGCGGTCGCGAGCAGCCAGCCGGCGGCGCGGGGTGCCTGGCCCGCAAGCGGAGGAAGCAACAGGGCGAGGATGCTGGCCGCCAGGGTGCGGTGTTCGGACGAGCCGGAGAAGGCCGAGTGGGTCAGCAGGGCACCGGCCAGCGCGGCGGCGCCGCTGGGGGTGGCGCCGTCGAACGGTTCCAGGCCGTCACGGCCGCCCTGAGCGGCCGTGACCTGCGCGGACTCCCCCGCAGCGTCCCTCAGGCCGCCGTCGGCCGCGAACCGCCTGCAGGCGGCGTCCAGAATGGCCTCGGCCAGCCTAAACCAGCGGGTGTGCCCGGTAACCGCATAGAGCGCGAACAGTCCCTCGGCGCAGAAGGCGTAGTCCTCCAGCAAACCGCCGATTCCGCCCGCCACTCCGTCATGGGAGACGCGCAGAAGCCTGCCGGGGCCATCCGCCGCGGGCCGCCAGTGCACGCGCTCAAGATAGTCCGCGATCCGCTCCGCCGCGGCCACAAGCTCCGGGCGTGCCAGGACGGCGCCGGCGTCGGCGAGGGCGGCGACTGCCAGCCCGTTCCAGCCCGCCACCACCTTGTCATCCCGGCCGGGCTGGGGCCGGTTCCTGCGCGCCTGCGCCAGCAGCGGGCGCACCCGCTGCCACAGCGTGGCGTCCCCGCCGGACATCTCCCGGCCCGGATGCAGCGGCGAACCGTCGGCGGTCACGCTTCCGGGCATTCGGACGTTCATGAGGGCCGCCACGGCGGCGCCGTCGGCCGGGCCCAGGAGCGACTCCAGGCCGCCGGGAGTCCACAGGTAGCTGGCCCCCTCGGCGTGCACGCCGTCGACGACCGTGTCGGCGTCCAGCGACGACGCCAGGGCCACGACCCCGGTGTCCGGTCCCGTCGCAGGGCCCGCCGCAGGGGCTGGTGCCGGGCCCGTCGCAGGTGCCAGCCCGAGGCGGGCCAGGAGCCAGTCGGCGGTAAGCCCGGCAATCCCGGCGGCCTCGGCCGCCGGGTACTCCGGCGTGCCGCCCAGCCGGACCCAATGGACATAGACGCGCAGCAACTGGGCGTTGTCGTAGAGCATTTTCTCGAAGTGCGGAACGGACCAGTCTCCCGTCACCGAATAGCGCGCGAAGCCGCCGTCGAGCTGGTCGAACAACGCCGAGCGGGACATTGCTGCCAGGCACTGACCGGCCATGTCCCGGGCCGCCGTCGCGGTCTCCAGGCCCGCGGAGTCGTGGCCAGCGGTGTCCGGAGCGGCTGCCGGCGGCATGCTGTCCGAGGGCACTGCGGCGTGACGGATCAGGAATTCGAGCACGGCCGCGGGCGGGAACTTCGGTGCGCCGCCGAAGCCGCCGTGGGCCCGATCCTCGACGCCGGAGAGGGCGGTGACGGCTTCGCCAAGGAGCGCCGCGTCCAGGGGTTCGGGCGGCCCGTCGAGGCGCAGGGCGGCTGCCGGCTGGGAGGCGGCGATGCCGCGCGCCAGGGTGGCCGCGTTGGCCTCGACGGCGCCGCGGCGTTCCGTCCAGGCCTCGCTCACGGCTTCAAGGACCTGCCGGAAGGACGGACGGCCCGGCATGGGCCGGGGTGGGAAATAGGTGCCGGCATGGAAGGCGCGGCCATCGGGCAGGAGGAAGACGGACATCGGCCAGCCGCCCTCGCCGCTGATCGCCTGCGTCGCTGTCATGTAGACGGCATCGACGTCGGGGCGCTCTTCCCGGTCCACCTTGATGGAGACAAAGTGGGCGTTCAGGTAGTCGGCGGTGTCATGGTCCTCAAAGGATTCATGGGCCATGACGTGGCACCAGTGGCAGGCCGCGTAGCCGATTGAGAGGAACACCGGCACGTCCCGGGCGGCAGCGGCGGCGAAGGCCGCGTCACCGAACGGCTGCCAGTGAACGGGGTTGCCGGCGTGCTGGCGCAGGTACGCAGAGGGTTCCGCCGCCAGGGCATTCGAGGCCCCGGACGGCGGGTTGGGGAATCCGCGGTCAGCGGGTTCCGGGTCCCGCATCGCCGTTGACTTCCGGCCGGTTAACCGCGCCGTCGGACCGGGAAACCCCGCCGTCGGCGGGGAAGGCCGTGCCGTCAGCGCGGAAGGCAGCGCCGTCGGCAGGGAATACGCCGCCCGGGGCCCCTGGTTCCTGGGATGCGTCCTCGGCGGCCGCACGCTCTTCCTCCACCTGGGCACGGTAGCGGACCCGGCGGATACGCCGCACCATGTCCACGATCAGCAGCGCGGTCAACACCACGATGAAGGCTGTCAGCAGGAAGCCCAGCAGACCCGGGGTGACCTGGTCCTCGGACAGGCCCGGGCGCAGCGACGGCGTAGGGGTCGGCGCCGGGGTTGTTGCGAGGGCGATGAGCAAGGAATGCACGGTGGGAAACCTTCTGTGGAACTGGGTGTCTTTTCTGCGGTGACTTTTCTACAGTGCTTTGTCTACAACATCTTTTCTACACTGGATAGAAGAGCCATTTCGTCTCTATCTTAGCCCGGCGAAGAGGTCCGTTTCCGGCAGATCTACGGGGATCCGGGATTCGATCAGGGAGTAGTCCTCCCACGGCCAGACCTTGCGCTGCATGGCCGAGGAGACCGCGAAGAAGAATCCTTCCGGGTCCACCTGGGTCCGGTGTGAGCGGAGTGCGTCGTCGCGGGCTTCGAAGAAATCGCCGCACTCGACCTGGGTTGTGGTGGCGTGTGTCGGCGGCGGCGGGGTATGCCCCTCGGCGTCCGCTTCCAGCCACGCAGCGAGCCGCTCGGCATACGGGGACTGCAGGCCGGCCTCCTCCAGCGCGGAGTGGAGGGCACGGAAACGGTCCGGGCTGAAGGCGCGGTCGTAGTAGAGCTTGCTGGGCACCCAGGGTTCCCCGGCGTCCGGATACCGGGCGGGATCGCCGGCCGCCGCGAAGGCCTCGACGGCCACCCGGTGCGCCATGATGTGGTCCGGGTGCGGGTAACCGCCGTTCTCGTCATAGCTGAGGATCACGTGGGGCTTGAAGTCCCGGACCAGCCGGACCAGCGGTGCGGCCGCCCGCTCCAGCGGCTGCAGGGCGAAGCACCCGGGCGGCAGGGCCGGCAGGGGGTCGCCCTCGGGCAGCCCGGAATCGACGAAGCCGAGCCAGCGCTGCCGGATGCCGAGGACGTTCGCGGCGGCGTCCATCTCCAGCCGGCGTGCCCCTGCCATGTCGCGTTTGGGGTGCGGTTGCCCCTCCATCGCGGGGTTCTGGATGTCGCCGCGGGAGCCGTCGGTGCACGTGGCCACCAGGACGTCCACGCCGGCGGCAGCATACATCGCCATCGTGGCGGCACCCTTGCTGGATTCGTCGTCGGGATGAGCATGGACCGCCAGCAGACGAAGCGGTGCTGACGGGCTGGGGGATGCTGTCATCGTGGGACGGCTCCTCTTTCTGCTGTGCTGCCCTGTTGGGTGCGTCTGTTGGTGTGCGGCTTGGTCTGTGCGGCCAGCCGGAAATATCCCGGTCCGATCCACACTAAACTGGACTGGTGACTTCCGAGGACCAGCCTGCCGCGCCGGCACCTAACAGCCTATCCAATCGTTACGGCGGCCAAAAGCGCGCGCTGTCCCGCAAGGTCAAACGCAACATCCTGATCGCCGCCCTCGCCGTGGGCATTGCCTTTCTGGCCTGGGTCTCGACGTCGGCGGCCATCGGCGGTGTCAGCTACAAGGATGTCGGCTACAGCACCCCCGACGCCACGGTCACGGAAATCGACTTCCAGGTCACGAAGGACCCGGCAGCGGAGGCGAAATGCGCTGTGAAGGCCATGGACTCGAAGTTCGCGATTGTTGGCTGGAAGGTTGTGGACATCGGGCCGAACGCGGGCGATGCCGGCACGGACGGCGGACGCACCACAGCCCACCGCACCCAGCTGCGCACGGAATCCCAGGCGGTCTCCGCCGTCGTGGACAGCTGCTGGATTCCCGACGCCGGACAATAACGGGACCACAGGCCGCGGCAAGTGCCGGGCCGCGCACGCAGTGATGCCGTCCGAGGCTGCTTGGGACACCGTGTGATCCACGCCGCAGTCCTCTTTGGTTTATCCACAGGATTGACTACAATGGATCAATACCTTTCCCCCGCTGAGCTGGTTACTGCGTCATAAAAGTGGCCACCGTGGCGGGGTCTTTGCTTGTATGACCACCCAAAGGAGAAGTCCGTGTCTACCACCAACAGCGCAACTGCGGCTTGGCTTACCCAGGAAGCTTTTGACCGCCTGAAGGCAGAGCTGGACAACCTTTCCGGCCCCGGCCGGGCAGAAATCGTCCAGAAGATCGAAGCGGCGCGCCAGGAGGGCGACCTCAAGGAGAACGGTGGCTACCACGCTGCCAAGGAGGAGCAGGGCAAGATCGAGGCCCGCATCCGCCAGCTCACGGCCCTCCTCCGGGACGCCCACGTCGGGGAGGCCCCGGCCGACGACGGCATCGTGGAGCCCGGCATGATCGTCGTGGCCAGGATTGCCGGCGACGAGGAGAGCTTCCTGCTCGGCTCCCGTGAAATTGCCGGCGACTCGGACCTGGATGTCTTCAGCGAGAAGTCCCCCCTCGGCGCGGCCATCGTCGGCCACAAGGAGGGCGACAAGCTCAGCTACACCGCCCCGAACGGCAAGGACATCACGGTGGAGATCATCTCCGCCAAGCCGTACGCCGGCTGACACCAGCGACATAACAGCGACGCCGGTCTCCCCTCGCGGGGAGGCCGGCGTCGTTTTTTTCCGCCCGTTGGCGCCGGCCGGTTTGGCCGGAGTCCTGGGGAGGTGTCCTCTTCCCGGGGTACTCAGCGTCCCGCGGACAGCGCCCCGGGGCGCCTGGTGCTGAGCAGCAGCGCGGCTGTGATGCCGCCGATAGCCCCGCCCAGGTGGGCCTGCCATGAGACGAAACTGGCCACGGTGGGCAGGATTCCGAACAGGATGCCGCCGTAGGCCATGAACAACACCACGGACAGGGCGATCTGCCACCAGTTCCGGTTGATGAAGCCGCGGACCAGGAGGAACGCGAAGAGCCCGAACACCAGCCCGGAGGCGCCAACGGTGACGCTGGCGCCTCCGATGAGCCACACCACGAGCCCGGATGCCAGCCAGCTGGCGGCCAGTGCGGTGATGAACACCCGGCGCCCGGAGAGGAACACGAGGAAGCCGAAGATGATCAACGGGAGCGTGTTGGACATCAGGTGGGCCAGGCTGGAGTGCAGCAGCGGAAAGGTCAGGATGTCCAGGATCCCGTCCAGGCTGCGCGGCCGCAGCCCGAAAGTGCGGTTCAGGGAGTGGAACAGTGCGGTGTTGAGGATCTCGATCAGGTAGAGCAGCACCACGAAGGAGCCGACCACCAGCAGTCCCCGGCGGGCCCGCACCGCGGTGCTCTCCCCTTCCCGCGGCTCCCCGCCCCCAAACGCGTCCGTCACCATGGTCCCTAGTGCACCACGATCGGCTGGAAACCCTCGGCGCGCAGCGCCGCCAGGACCTGGCTGCAGTGCTCGTGGCCCTTGGTTTCCAGGTTGACGGTGATGGAGACGTCGCCCATGCTGATGGAGCCGCCCACCCTGGTGTGGTCCAGGCCCGTGACGTTGGCGTCGTTCTCGGCGATGATGCGGGCAATCGTGGCCAGCGAGCCCGGACGGTCGTCCAGCATCATCCGCACGGTCATGTACCGGCCGGCGGCGGAGAGGCCGCGCTGGATGACCTTGAGCATCAGCATGGGGTCGATGTTGCCGCCCGAGAGGACCACCGCAACGGTTCCGGGGTTTTCGATCTTGCCTTCCATGAGCGCCGCGACGCCGACGGCCCCGGCAGGTTCCACCACCATCTTGGCGCGCTCCAGCAGGAAGATCAGCGCCCGGGCCAGGGCGTCTTCGCTGACGGTGACGACGTCGTCGACGAGCTCGCGGATGATGCTGAACGGCAACTGGCCCGGCCGGCCCACGGCGATGCCGTCGGCCATGGTGGAGACCTTCTTGAGCGGGACGAGGGCGTCGGCGGCGAGCGAGGGTGGATAGGCGGCGGCGTTTTCAGCCTGGACGCCGATAATGCGGATATCGCGGCCGAGTTCTTTGGCGCGCGCCTTCACCGCAACGGCAACGCCCGCGAGGAGTCCGCCGCCGCCGACACCCATCAGGATGGTGTCGACGTCGGGGACCTGTTCGAGGATCTCCAGCCCGACCGTCCCCTGGCCGGCGACGACGTCGACGTCATCGAAGGGGTGGACAAAGACGGCACCGCTTTCATCGGCGTAGCGCTTGGCTTCCGCCAGCGCCTCGTCCACGTTGTGGCCATGCAGCACAACCTCGGCGCCGTGGCTGCGGGTGGCGGCGAGCTTGGGCAATGCGACGCCGAGCGGCATGTAGATCCGGGCCTTGATGCCCAGGCTCTTGGCTGCGACAGCCACGCCCTGGGCGTGGTTTCCGGCAGAGGCCGCCACGACGCCGCGCTTCTTTTCGGCGTCGGAGAGCTTGGCCATCCGCACGTAGGCGCCGCGGACCTTGAAGGAGCCGGCGCGCTGCAGGTTTTCGCACTTGAGGAAGACCTCGCCGCCGACCGTGCTGCCGAGGGCTCGCGATGATTCCACGGGCGTCCGCGTAATAATCCCGTCGAGCAGCTTCTGCGCCTCCAGGACATCGTCCAGCGTGACGGGCAGGCTCTCAAGGGTATTCACGAACTGTTCTCCTTCTTTGGATCAGGCGTCGGTGCCCCGTCCGGCATCACTGCCCGGAGCACCGCTGTTGGGTGCGGCGCCCTCGCCGCCGGGGTTTGCGCCCGGCAGGTGGACGTCTGTGAAGGTGGTGTCTGCGCCGGGTTCGGGGGCATGACCGCCCCCGGCTCCCGCGGTTGCCAACACTTCATCATGTTCCCACGTTCTGCCCGCAATGTAGCGAATCGACGAGTTTGCTACGGCAAGGATCGGAACGGAGAACAATGCGCCGGGGATCCCGGCGAGGTAGGAGCCGGCCGCGACGGACAGGATCACGGCGACGGGGTGGAGGGAGACGGCCTTGCCCATGACGAGGGGCTGCAGGATGTGGCTTTCGAGCTGCTGGACGCCGAGCACGATCGCCAGCATGATGAGGGCGTTGACGGGCCCGTTGGCGACCAGCGCCAGCAGCACGGCGATCGCGCCGGTGAACAGCGCGCCGACCACCGGGATGAACGAACCGAGGAAGACCAGCACGCCCAGCGGCAGCGCGAGCGGCACGCCGATGATGGCGGCGCCGACGCCGATTCCCACGGCGTCCACGAAGGCGACGAACATTTGGATGCGTGCGTAGCTGACCATGGATGTCCAGCCGCGGCGGCCCGCGCCGTCCGTGGCCCGGCGCGCCTTCCGGGGCATGAGCCTGACCAGGAAGGCCCAGATTCTGTCGCCTTCGAGCAGGAAGAAGATCAGGATGAACAGCGCCAGGACCAGGCCGGCGGCGAAGTGCCCGGCGGTGCTCCCGAACGTCAGAGCCCCGCTGAGGATGCTGCTGCTGTTGTTCTGCAGGGCAGCGGTGGCGTCCTCGATGTACTTGTCGATCTGGGCGGCCGTCAGGTGCAGCGGGCCTTCCGACAGCCAGGTCTGTACCTGCTGCACGCCCGCGAGCGCCTGGGACCACAGCTCGCCGAAGCCCTGCATGAGCTGGCGCCCGACCAGGGTCAGGGCACCGACGATGAGGCCGATGAAGCCGAGCACAGTGATGGCGACGGCGAGCCCCTTGGGCACGCGCCGGTTGGCCATCCAGCGCACTGCGGGGCTGAGGAGCCCCGAGAGGAGGGCGGCCACCATGACGGGGATGATGAGGAAGCTGACGTGGCTGAGCAGCCAGACCAGCAACCCGATCACGAGCAGGATCAGCCCGCCGCGCCACGCCCAGGCGGCGGCGATCCGCACGCCGTAGGGAATATCCTGGTCGATCTCCCGGTCGGTCCATACCCGGGCCCCGGCACGTGCGCCGGTCCCGGCCGCGGAATAGGAGGGGCTTGTGGCAGGTGCGGCGTCCTCAGCTGGCGTCATAGCCCCATGATTCCGTAGGCGACGTTCAATAGGAAACCAGCAACCAGCAATCAGCACCGGGCGACGGCCCAGACACCGGTCGACGGCCGAGGCACCGGCCCGGGGGCCGTTCCTGGGGTCAGGCCGCCGGGTCAGCCTGCAGCGGCCGTCAGCGAGGCCGAGATGCCCCAGGTCATGGAGAACTGCTCCCCCGGCGCAAGCCAGCGCAGTCCCTCGCCGCTGTTGAACGCGTTGGCGGGACCGGTCATCGGCTCGATCGCGACCGCCTTCGACCGGCCCGGAAATTCCGTCGTCACGAAGACATGGACGTACCCGCAGCTCGCGTCCTGCCACAGGCTCACCGTCCGCCCGTCGGGTGAGCGCAGCGTGTGCCGGGCGACGCCGCCGTCGAACTCCAGGTCCGTGTAGGCCGAATCGAGGTCAAGTGTCCCTACCGGCCGGCCGCCGCGCAGATCGAAGTCGCCGCTGACCGGTTCACTGCTGCGCGGGATGAGGCGGTCGTCGGCGACCAGCCTGGTCCGGGCGTCGACGCTCACGGTGAGGTCCTCGCTGGGCACGTCGCCCAGCCGCAGGTACGGGTGCGCACCAAGCACGAACGGCGCGCGGTACTGGGAATCGTTGATCAGGGTTTGGCGCACCACCAGGCCCAGGTCCTCGGCCAGTTCATAGCGGACCCGGTGCCGCAGAAGAAACGGGTAGCCGTGCTGCGGAAAGACTGCCGCCTCCAGGGTTACGGAGAACTCGTCCTCGTCCACGAGATCGTAGGAGGAGTTCCGCAGCAGACCGTGGCTGGCGTTATTGCGGGAGACCTCGGTGATGTCCAGCTGCAGCTTCTTGCCGTTGAGGTGCCAGACCCCGTCCTCCACCCGGTTGGCCCACGGTGCCAGCGTGATTCCGGTGGCGCCGGGCGCAATGTCGGCATCCCCGTAGGTTTCCGTCAGGGCGGTGTCTCCGCGGCTGTAGAGCCGCAGGCCGGCGGCGAGTTCGGTGACGACTGCCAGGGCGTCGCCGCGCCGGAGCTCGTACTGCCGGCCGGACGCGTACCTGCGCATCGTGTCATTGGCGGCGGATACTGTGCCGGATGCCGGGGGTGTCGCTGAGAGATCCATGGTGACCACCGTACAGCCCGCACCACACAAACAACCCCGCGAACCCGTATACCTTGGACCCATGACTTCCAGCAGCGCAGGAGCCAGGCCATGAATCCACCCCTGGACAGCCGCGGGCTCGCCGCCCGGTTTGAGACGGTCTTCGGCGCCCGGCCCGACGGCGTGTGGCAGGCCCCGGGACGGGTCAACCTCATCGGCGAGCACACCGATTACAACGAGGGCTTCGTCCTGCCGTTCGCCATCGACCGGGCGGCCCGGGTTGCCGTCCGAGTCCGGCCGGATTCCACCGTGCGGATGCTCTCCACGTTCGGCAACCAGGGGCTGACCACCGCGGAGACCGGCTCGCTGGACCGCGCCAGCGCCAGGGGCTGGACAAAATACCCGCTCGGGGTCATCTGGGCCCTGCAGCAGCGGGGCCTCCAGGTTCCCGGCGTGGACCTGCTCCTGGATTCCGAGGTTCCGCGCGGGGCGGGCCTGTCGTCCTCCCATGCCATCGAATGCGCCGTGATTTCGGCGCTGAACGGGCTCATGGACGCCGGCCTCTCCGTGCAGGACATGGTCCTGGCCACCCAGCGGGCGGAGAACGACTTCGTCGGCGCGCCCACCGGCATCATGGACCAGTCCGCCTCGCTCCGGGCCACGGCCGGCCACGCCGTCTTCCTCGACTGCCGGGACCAGAGTGTCCGGCTGGTGCCGTTCGACGCCGACGCCGCGGGACTGGTGCTGCTGGTTATCGACACCCGGGTTTCCCATTCCCACGCCGACGGCGGGTATGCGGCCCGGCGGGAATCGTGCGAACTCGCCGCCGAGGTCCTTGGCGTGCGGGCGCTGCGCGACGTCGGGTTCGAGGATCTCGGGGAGGCCAGCGGCCTTCTGGACCAGGAGACCTTCCGCCGGCTCCGGCATGTGGTCACCGAGAACCAGCGCGTGCTGCAGACGGTGGAGCTGCTGGACACCCGGGGCCCGGCCGCCATCGGCCCCCTGCTCGACGCGTCCCATGCCTCGATGCGCGATGACTTCGAGATCTCCTGCGCGGAGCTGGACCTTGCCGTGGACACGGCGCGGTCGGCTGGCGCGGTCGGCGCCCGCATGACTGGCGGCGGCTTCGGCGGCTCCGCGATCGCCCTGACCCCGGCGGGATCGGCGCAGCAGGTTCGCTCCGCCGTCGAACGTGCCTTTGCCCGGGCCGGGTATGCCGCGCCGGAGATCTTCAGCGTCAGCCCCGCGGCCGGAGCCATGCGCCTGGCCTAGGCGGGGCGTAGTCTGGGCGCATGCCAGAAGCTGTCATCGTTTCTACCGCCCGGAGCCCGGTCGGCCGCGCCTTCAAAGGATCCCTGAAAGACGAACGTCCCGACGATCTCGCCGCGGCCATGATCACAGCGGCCCTCGCCGGGATTCCTGCGTTCGACGCCGCCGCCGGGCCAGGCCGCGGCCTGGACGACATCTATCTGGGGTGCGCCGAGCCAAGCGGTGAGGCCGGCTCCAACATGGCCCGGGTGGTCAGCATCCTGGCCGGGCTGGACAACGTTCCGGCCGCCACCATCAACCGTTTTTGTGCCTCCAGCCTGCAGACGCTCCGGATGGCCTTCCACGCCATCAAGGCCGGCGAAGGCCAGGCGTTCGTGGCCGCCGGGGTGGAGGCAGTGTCGCGCTACCGGGACTGGGCCGGCGCCGGCGAGACCGACGCCAGCACGCACAATCCGCGCTTCGAGGCGGCCCGGAAACGCACCGAGGCCCGCGCGGCCGCCAACACGCCGTGGACCGACCCGCGGCTGGGCGGCCGGATGCCGGACGTGTACATCGCCATGGGCCAGACGGCGGAGAACGTCGCCACAAGCTACGGCATCACCCGCGCCGAGCAGGACGACTGGGCGGTGCTCAGCCAGAACCGGGCCGAGGCAGCCATCGCCTCCGGGTTCTACGCCCGCGAAATCACGCCCTACACCCGTGCCGACGGCTCGGTGGTGGACCGCGACGATTCACCGCGTGCCGGGGTGACAGCAGAGGCGGTCGGTGCCCTGCAGCCCGTCTTCCGCAGTAGCGGCACTGTGACGGCCGGGAACGCGTGCCCGCTCAATGACGGGGCCGCCGCCGTCGTGGTCATGAGTGACTCGCGCGCCCGCGAACTGGGCCTCGAGCCGCTTGCCCGGATCGTCTCCACCGGTGTCAGCGCGCTGTCCCCGGAGTTGATGGGCATGGGGCCGGTGGAGGCGACCCGCCGGGCACTCGCGATCGCTGGGCTGGGCATCGGGGACATCGACCTGGTGGAGCTCAATGAGGCCTTCGCGGTCCAGGTGGTGGCCAGCGCCCGGGAGCTCGGCATCGATCCGGAGAAGCTCAATGTCCACGGCGGCGCCATCGCGCTCGGCCACCCCTTCGGGATGACCGGCGCACGCATGACCACCACGCTGCTCAACGGGCTCCGCGCCCGCGACGCCTCCCTCGGCCTGGCCACGCTGTGCGTCGGCGGCGGCCAGGGCATGGCGGTTGTGTTGGAGCGGCTCAGCTGAGGCGTTGCAGCTGAGCCGCACCAGCAGCCACCAGCTGCCGCATACGCGAGAGGAGCCCCGCCGTTGGGCGGGGCTCCTCTCGGGAAATCAGGGGTATTTCAGGAACGACGCCGGTCAGTCGTCACCGCGGAGGATGGCCAGGAGTCGGATGATCTCGACGTAGAGCCAGACCAGCGTGACCGTGAGGCCGAAGGCAGCGGTCCAGGAGAAGCGCTGCGGGGCGCCGGCGTTGATGGCCGCCTCGATGGACGTGAAGTCCATGATCAGGGAGAAGGCGGCCAGGCCGATCGCCAGGAAGCCGATGAAGACGCCGAGCGGGATGCCCATGATCTCCACGCTGGTGCTCAGTCCGAACGGCGTGGTCACGGCCCCGGTCATCATCATGAAGAGGTTGATGAGCGCGAACACCGCATAGCCGATCAGGGCGATCATGAAGAACCGCATGAGCTTGGGCGTCGCCCGGACCTTGCCGCTCTTGAATAGCACCAGCGTCACGGCGAAGACGGACAGCGTCCCGACGACGGCCTGGATGCCGACTCCCGGGAACAGGTTGTCGAGGATGCGGGTCAGGCCGCCGAGGAAGAATCCTTCGAGCAGGGCGTAGGCCAGGATCAGTCCGGGCGACGGCTGCTTCTTGAAGGTGTTGACCATTGCGAGGGCGAAGCCGCCGAGGGCTCCGAGGATCATCAGCATGGATCCAGTGCCCTGCGGGACGGCGAGCGCCACTGCGGCGCCGACTACCAGGATGCCGAGGCACCCGGCGGTCTTGACGATGACGTCGTCGTACGTCATCCGTCCAATGTCAGCCGGCCCGGCCGCCGGGCGGTTGTACAGGTCCTGGAGCTGTTCCTGGGTCATGCCCTGCTGGGCCGAATTCCACCCGCCCTGGCCCGGGGCCTGGCCGTAAGCGGTCTGGCCATACGGGTTCTGACCGTACGGGTTCTGACCGTATGGGGCCTGCGGGGCAGGCGGTGCCTGGGTGGCTTCGCGGAAATTCTTTCCGCTGAAGATCGGGTTTCCGCCATGTGCCATTGCGGGTGTCCTCCAAAATAAGGGGGTGGGTGATGTTCCGGTGCGATGCGGACTAGTGCGTTGCGGACTAGACGAAACAGGGTTTTATATAGTCACGCTACCAATTCCCACGGCTGACAGGGAGGGATAGTTCCCCACGGGGACCGCCGCAACCGAACCGTGATCTAGGTCAGCGGGTTTTTCAGGCCGAGCATGTCCGCGGACGCCGGCCTCCCGGCGCGGCTCGCGAGAGTGCGGCTCGTGACGGTGCCGGCCGCCAGCAGGCCGGACTGTCCGTCACCGTGGAAATCGTCGAACCGCTGCGACGGGTCCCCCTTCGGCTCCGGGAGCGGGCCGGGAACCGGCGCCGGCGTTCCCGTACCGCTGTTGACAATGACGTCGTCGATATAGATGTCGGCCATTTGCTGATCGTGTTCGGAGCCAAGCTGGAGCGTGTCGAGCGTCGTGGCGGAAATACTGACAGTGCCGGCGTAGACCGAACGCCCGTCCCACCAGATTTGGACGTTGGTCCCGGGGCCGTTGGGGACCACGTGCATGACGAGCCGGTGCCAGGAGTCAGTCGGGACGTCCCGCCGCAAGGTGGTGTAGGCGAACCCTGCGGGTGACGAGGTACGGAGCACGAGCTCATGGGAGATGTTCTGCCGGAAAACATCCAGGACGCGGACTCCGCCGGCAAAGAACCGGAAGTAGGGAACATTGTTTCCCGCCATTCCTTCGGCGGCGATGTTGAACCAGCCGTCCGCATATGCCTCCGTGGTCCCGGGGGTCAGGCCCACCGTCAGCCTGGCGATGGAGCCCGGCGCCGCGGTGGTGTGCAGGAGGGCGGCACAGTTCCCGGAGCGCGAGAGCCCGGTGGACACCGAGGCGTTCCCCGTCCCGGCCGCGGAAATGCCGAACCCGTCCAGGGTGCCTGCCTCGAAGCTGGACGCCGCCGCCTGGATCCCCGGATAGGGGTCCCTGAGTGCCTCCGTGGAGGGAACGCAGGCCTGCGCCCCAGCGGTTTCGGGGCCCAGGCTGAGCGCCGGGAGGCCCAGGATCGCCAGTACAAGCGAACCCGCGAGGCACAGCTTGACCACCCGGTTCATCAGTCGGCCCTCCACGATCGGCCCCTGCCTTCGGCGCCGGCCGGATTCCGGAACGAACGGACTCGGGTTCTGGCGCTCTTCGCACCATAACGCCGGCGGGCTTGGAAAAAGCTTGGGGGTGGCGGTGACGCGGGCCGGAGCGGACGTGCCCGGCCGCCCGCGCCAGCCCCGGGCGGCCCGGCGAATTGGGGACCGGGCAGGCCACTGTTTAGGCATACTCGGAATCAACAAAAGTTTTCTTTAGCTGGGCTACAGCAAGGTGTCGGCGGCGCTACACGGTTGTTACCCGATCGCGACGTTCTCCCTGCTCGCGGCGGCATTCTTTGGGCCCCCCGGGCTGTAGCATAGGCCACACAGGGTGACGGACATCACAACACATGATCGTATTGCCAGACGCTCGTCCCCTGACCGTTCGCAACGGTTGCAAAGGCGCAACCCACAGCACCCCCATGTGGAGGTTTTCAATTTGAGAAGCACAACGAGCGGCCTGTCGCAGAGACGGCGCGGCAGACTATTGAGGGCTGTGGGGTCAGTATTTGCAGCCACGGCTGCGCTACTGCTCATCGTGGCCCCGGCGTCCAGCGCCACGACCCCCTCGCCGACACCATCCCCGTCGGCCACCCAGTTCACGAACAGCATCAGCGGCTTCCTGCGCGGCGACGACCGCGCACCAATCCCCGGGGTGACCATCACCGCCACGAGCGGCGATTTCACGGGAACCACCAAATCGGGAGCCAACGGCGCCTGGACCATCGGCGTCCCCACCCAGGGAACCTACGAGGTCAAACTCGATGAGTCCACGCTTCCGCAGGGCATCAAACTGGCCGAGGGCCAGGAGAACCCCCGCAACGTCACCTTCAGCCAGACCTCAAACCTCTCGGTGATCTTCACGTTTGGCAAGGGCATTGTCGTGGAGCAGCAGAATTTCATGCAAAACCTGCTCAACCGGCTGGTGGCAGGCCTGAGCTTCGGCCTGTTGCTCGCCCTCGCGTCCGTGGGCCTGTCCCTGATCTTCGGCACCACCGGCCTGACCAACTTCGCCCACGGTGAAATGGTCACCCTCGGCGCGGTGCTGGTGTTCGCCTTCAACCAGATGCACCTGCCGTTCTGGCTGGCCGTCATCCTGGCCGTCATCGGCGGCGGATTGTTCGGCTACGTCCAGGACGCGGGCCTGTGGAAACCCCTGCGGCGCCGCGGAACCGGACTTGTTCCGATGATGATCGTCAGCATCGGCCTCGCCCTGTCCGTGCGCTACATCATCCAGTTCTACTTCGGCGGCGCCACCCAGCAACTGCCGTTCGCCCAGAGCGTGGAAATCCTGATCGGCCCGATCTCCATCTCCCCCAACAACCTCTTGTCCCTCCTCGTCAGCGCCGTCGTGATCGCCGCCCTCGGGATCGTCCTGCTCAAGACCCGCCTCGGCAAGGCCACCCGTGCTGTGGCCGACAACCCGGCGCTGGCCGCGGCCTCCGGCATCGACGTCGACTCCGTCATCCGGATCGTCTGGGTGGTCGGCGGCATGCTCGCCGCCCTCGGCGGCATCCTCTGGGCCTACTACCGTCCCGGCGTCACCTTCGACATGGGCTCGCAGATCCTGCTGCTCATCTTCGCCAGCGTCACCCTCGGCGGCCTCGGCACAGTCTGGGGCGCCCTGGTCGGTTCCATCATCGTCGGCATCTTCGTTGAGCTGACCACCGTGTTCGGCCTCGCAGCCGACCTCAAATACGTGGGAGCGTTGTTCATCATGATTGTTGTCCTCTTGTTCCGCCCTCAGGGCATTCTGGGCCGCAAAGAGCGCGTGGGTTAGGAGACAGCCATGGACTTCGGATTCATATTTTCCAGCGCCGCCGGCGAACTTTTCAGCCCGACGACAGCTGCCTACGCCCTGGCCACCCTCGGCCTCGCGGTTCACTTCGGCTACACCGGCCTGCTCAACTTCGGCCAGGCAGGCTTCATGGCAGTGGGGGCCTACGGCTTCGCCATCTCCACACTGACGTTCCATGTGCCGTTCTTCGTCGGGCTGCTCATCGCCGTCGTCGCCTCCGCCATCTTCGCCCTGCTGCTGGGCATCCCGACGCTGCGGCTGCGGGCGGACTACCTGGCCATCGTGACCATCGCGGCGGCCGAAATCGTGCGCTACATCGTCACGACCAACCAGCTGACCGCCGTCACCGGCTCGGCCAACGGCCTGGCCGCCTTCGAGGGCGATTTCTACGCCATGAACCCCTTCCCGCCGGGGACCTACGTTGGCATGAACAACCGCGACTTCTTCATCCGGGTGGTCGCCTGGGCAGTCGTGGCCCTCTTCTGCACCCTGGTCTGGCTGCTGATGCGCAGCCCCTGGGGCCGGGTACTCAAGGGCATCCGCGAGGACGAGAACGCCGTCCGCTCGCTCGGCAAGAACGTGTACGCCTACAAGATGCAGTCCCTGATCATCGGCGGCGCGCTCGGTGCCCTGGCAGGCATGATCTTCACGATTCCCCGCGGCGCGGTGCAGCCGGCCAACTACGGCACGGAATTGACGTTCTTCCTCTACACCTGCCTGCTGCTCGGCGGGCTCGGCACTGTGCTCGGCCCGGTGGTCGGCGCGATGATCTTCTGGGTGGTGCTCTCGCTCACCCAGGGCATCCTCTACGGCCTGATCGAGTCCGGCACCATCACGTGGCTGAACACGGTCCAGGCCGGGCAGCTGCGTTACATCCTGGTCGGCGTGGCGCTCATGCTGCTGATGATCTTCAGGCCCCAGGGCGTTCTCGGCAATAAGAAGGAGCTGGCATTCGCATGAGCATTCCAAGCGAAGAGTCACGGGACGAACCCCGCACGTCGGAAGAGATCGACTACATGACGGACAACCGTCCGATCGCCGCCGGCGAGATCGCGCCCGGTTGCAAGAAGCGTGATCCGATCGTGGTGGCAGAAAACGTCACCCGCACCTTCGGCGGCATCAACGCCGTCGACGTCCAGTACCTCGAGATCCCGCGGCACAAGATCACCGCGCTGATCGGCCCCAACGGCGCCGGCAAGACCACCTTGTTCAACCTGCTGACGGGATTCGATACCCCGAACTCGGGTACATGGCAGTTCGAGGGCAACAACATCGCCGGCGTCTCCTCGTACAAGGTTGCCCGGATGGGGATGGTGCGCACTTTCCAGCTCACCAAGGTCATGGGCAAGCTCACCGTCATGGAGAACATGCGCCTCGGCGCCTCCAGCCAGTCCGGGGAACGGCTGTCCAAGGCTTTGTTCAAGGGCATCTGGGGCGGCCAGGAAAAGAAGATCACCCAGGAAGCCAACGTGCTGCTGGAGAAGTTCAAACTGGACGCCAAGAGGGACGACTACGCGGCGTCACTCTCCGGCGGGCAGCGGAAGCTGCTGGAAATGGCCCGCTCCCTCATGGTGCGGCCCAAGCTGGTCATGCTCGACGAGCCGATGGCCGGCGTTAACCCGGCGCTGACGCAGTCGCTGCTGGACCACATCAAGAACCTCAAGGCCGAAGGCATGACGGTTTTGTTCGTCGAGCACGACATGAACATGGTCCGCCACATCGCCGACTGGGTGGTCGTGATGGCAGAGGGCAAGATCGTGGCCGAAGGGCCTCCCGCCGAAGTCATGAAGAACCCCGCCGTGATCGACGCCTATCTCGGCGCCCACCACGACGTGGATCTCGGCGACGCCGAGGGCATCAAGGAACTGGCCGCGGAGCTGGTCGCCGACGAGGAATCGATTGTCGGCACTGAAAACGCCGGCATCATCTCCGCCGACGTCCTCGCCACCGAGGCGGAGGAGGCGGCGAACGGGACGACGCGCGGCCGCCGCAGCGCCGGAGAGCCGAACCGCGCCGAAGAGCCAAACCGCACAGAGAAGGACAAAGAATGAGCGCCACCAGCGCGGCACCGGCCGCCCAGCCCGCCTTCGATGGCGACTCGGTCGTGAAGGTCACCGATCTGGTGGCTGGTTACATCCCCGGCGTCAATATCCTCAACGGCTGCAGCATCGAGGCCCGCAAGGGTGAGCTGATCGGCATCATCGGCCCCAACGGCGCCGGCAAGTCCACGCTGCTGAAGGCCATGTTTGGCCTGGTCAAGGTCCACTCCGGCTCGGTGGTGGTCCGCGGGCAGGACATCACCGGGCTCAAGGCCAACAAGCTGGTCAGCAAGGGCGTCGGCTTCGTTCCGCAGAACAACAACGTGTTCGCCGCCCTGACCATCGAGGAAAACATGCAGATGGGCATGTTCCAGCGGCCCAAGGACTTCGCCAAACGGTTCGACTTTGTCTCCGAACTGTTCCCGGAGCTCGCCAAACGGCGCGCCCAGCGTGCCGGCTCGCTCTCCGGCGGCGAACGCCAGATGGTCGCCATGGGACGGGCCCTCATGATGGACCCGGCCGTTCTGCTGCTCGATGAGCCCTCCGCGGGCCTCTCCCCTGTCAAGCAGGATGAGACCTTCCTCCGGGTCCACGAGATCAACCGTGCCGGCGTCTCCGTCATCATGGTGGAACAAAACGCGCGCCGCTGCCTGCAGATCTGCGACCGCGCCTACGTGCTGGACCAGGGCAAGGACGCGTACACCGGTACTGGCCGGGAGCTCATGAAGGATCCCAAGGTCATCCAGCTCTACCTGGGGACGCTCGCAGACACTGTCGAATAGCGCTTCGGGCAGTATCCCCACAGGGGCCGTCACCAGCCGGTGGCGGCCCTTCTGCGTGCCCGGTGCCTGCTACAACAGTCCGTGGCCCCACGGCATCTCCAGTCGCCTCCGGCCGCCCCCGGCCGCCCCCGCAGCCACTTGCTCGGCCTCCGTCGCCCTTCGGTTGAGCCACGTTTTCGCGGCGGTTTCGGACCGGCGCACCTCGGATCCGCGCCGCCCTCGTCCGAATCCGCAGCGCGAATCCGGTTCCGCAGCCGCCGCGCGGCCACGGCAGCCCTTTCCCCGAACCTCGTGGCTGCCAAGGCACCTCGGATGTCGACACCACGACGCCGGCCCCTCCTGGCGTCCTCATGTCCTGTTTTCGCACCGGCTCCGGACCGGCGCACCTCGGATCCGCGCCGCCCCTGTCCGAATCCGCAGCGCAAATCCGGTTCCGCAACCGCGTCCGGTTCCGCGGTCCTGACGCTCCGCCCCCGCTCCCCCGCACGCAAAAGACCCCCGTCCGGACTGGACGGGGGTCTTTTGTTAGTCGAGGGGAAGCGGCTTACAGCTTGCCGAATTCTTCCTTGACCGGCTTGTAGGTGTTGTCATCCTGGTACTCGTAGATGCCGATGTAGGCTTCCGTCGGGTCGCCGGCGTCGGAGAACGTTACGGGGCCGGACTGGCCGTCGTAGTCGATGTCCTTACCGTTGCGAAGCAGGGTGACGCAGCTCGGGAAGGTGTTGCACTTCTCCCCACCCTCAGAGACGTCCTTCAGGTGCGCCGCGATGTCGGTGCCCTTGGTGCTCTTGGCTTCCTCAGCCGCCAGTGCGATCAGGTTCACTGCGTCGTAGGACTCGCCGGAGTAGCTGTAGTCCTTCAGCGCCGGGTCAATCGCCAGGAGCTTCTTCTTGAAGTCCTCCTTGGCGAAGGTGCCCGGGATGGTGCCCTGGGCGCCCTTCAGGGTTCCTGCCTGGAAGTCCTTGCTGTAATCGGACATGTTGCCGTCCACCATGAAGATCTGGGTCGGCTTGACGCCCTTGCCCGTCATCAGCGGAACGATGCTCTTGGCCTGGTCGAAGGTGATCAGGGCAATGGCATCCGGCTTGGCGGCCAGAACCTTGTCCACCTGGCTGCTGAACTGGGAATCGCCTTCATTGAACAGCTCCTGGGCAACAACCTTGCCGCCGGCCGCCTCGAAAGCTGCCTGGACGTTCTTAGCAAGGCCGGTTCCGTAGGCGTCGTTCAGGACGATCATGCCGACCGTCTGGGCGCCACAGGTGGCCATGTAGTTGCCGAGGACCTTGCCCTGGAGCACGTCCGAGGGCGCGGTGCGCCAGTAGAGGCCCTTGTCATCCCACGCCGTGAAGTCCGGGGAGGTGTTGGCCGGGGAGAACTGGACGACGCCGGCACCGGTGATCTGGTTGATCACGGTCTTGGAGACACCCGAGGAGGCGGCGCCGACGATTGCGCTGACGCCCTGTCCGAGCAGTGCCGTGGTGGACTGGGTGGCGATGTCGGTCTTGGTGTCGCCGGAGTCACGGTGGATGACCTCCACCGGCTTGCCCAGGACGCCGCCGGCATCGTTGACCTCCTTGATGCCGAGGTTGACACCTGCAATTTCGGGCGGGCCGAGGAAGGCCAGCGAACCCGTCGTCGGYAGGAGCGAGCCGATCTTCAGGGGCGTGGGGGTGGTGGTGGCCGAGGCGGGCACAGTGCCCGTTTCGCCGGCGGCGCTGGTACCGCCACCGGTGGCGCTGGGTGCCGGGCACGCGATTCCCGCGGCCGCGGCTGAGCTGGATCCCGACGAACTCGGGGCGGGTGAACCGCCACAAGCCGTAGCCAAAAGGGCGACGCCGAGGCTAAGCACGGTGAGCTTAGCGACGCGGGGCGCAACCCGGGGGAGTGAAGTCATGTACAAGCTCCTCGATCTAAAGGTGCGAACGGCCTTTGACGCGAAAGATCAGGTGTTCCTGATTCCACTTCAAGCTAGTGCAATTTCGACGTGAAAATAAGTGACTACGGTCACATCCTTATAACACTCGTTGCATAGAGGAAATCTGGACGGTTTGCGGCGGCTGTTTTGTCGGGGGCGACGGCCCGGAACGGCTGCCCGGGTCAGGCGACCCCGAGGGCAAGCACGTGCGTGGGACAAGCCCGTGCGAGGGGCCTGGGAACGCCGGGGGTCAGGGCCACCCGGCTGTCGGGCGCCGCAGGGCGGCGCGCAGCTCAGTGCCCCAGGTGGGACTCGAACCCACAACACGCGGATTTTAAGTCCGCTGCCTCTGCCAATTGGGCTACTGGGGCGCCCGGTCAATGGTATCCCGTCGCCGGGCGGATCAGCCCGCGAATGGCCCCGCGTAGCGGAAGGTGCCGCTCACGCCGCCGGGCCAGACGGCGAGCGGCAGCAACTGGAAGTGCGCGGCCCAGCCTGCCTCCGGCGGCGCCACCCCGAGCGAGGTGGACGGAACAAAGCCGAAGCGGGAGTAGTACTCGGGGCTGCCCAGCAGGGCTATCCCCCGCTCCCCCGCGGTGTTGGCCCGCGCCACGGTCTCGTTCATGAGCGCGGTGCCGATGCCGTGGCGCTGCAGCCGCGGCACCACCCCGATCGGCCCGAGGCCGAGCAGCTCCAGACCGTCCACCCACCCGCGGGTGCTGATCACATGCCCCACGATTTCGCCGTCGAGTTCGGCCACGATGCTGAACGCCGGCAGGTATTCCTGGCACTCGAACAACCGCGCCAGCAGCTTCACTTCCTCGGGTTCGCCGTCGACGTGCTCTCCGGTGGCGGGCGAGATGGCAAACGCGGCGGCGGTGAGGGCGAGGATGGCTGGACGGTCCGCCGGTTCCTCGCTGCGCAGCACGAGTTCCGGTGCCGGTTTGTGCACCCCGTTGGCCGCGACGAGCTCGTGCAGTACCTCCAGCGCCCGTTCGGTGTCCGCCACCGGCACCAGCAGATGGTCATGGTGGAAGCCGGCAAGGACGTTGCAGCTGATCTTCGCCTCGGTCAGGGCCGCGCTGACGGCTGCCGTGAGGCCGATCGCCTCAAGCGAAGAGTGCACCTGGAGCGTGATCCAGGCCGCGACGAAGTCGTAGGAGAGCCCCAGGCTGTCCGCTTCGTTCCGCGGCAGCACGACGGTCAGCCCTTCCGCCTCACGGACGGCGGCCGCAATGGCCCCGGCCAGGGGCTTGCCGTGCGGCCACAGGGCGTAGACGTATTCGCCCTCGCGCAGTTCGGGGTGCATGGTGGCCAGGAGGGCGTGCAGGTCCTTTTCAGCTGTCATGGAGCCAGTCTAGGCGGGGGTCCCGCGCTCCTGCCCGCTCCCGGCGTCCTGGGGCGGCTGCCCGCCACGAAAACGGCGGCCGCTCCCCCTGGGGGGAACAGCCGCCGTCGAAGGCTCGGATCAGGCTACTTGGAGTCGGCCGGAACAGCTTCCTTGGTGTCGTTCTTGGCAGTGTCGTTCTTGGCAGTGCCACTCTTCGCGGCGTCGTTCTTGGCAGCATCCGCAGGCGTGCCGGCAACGGGAGCAGCGGCAGGCTTCGGGGCCGGCGTCGCTGCGGCCACGAAGGCGCCGCGCGGGTTGTCCAGATCCATCAGCTGCGTGGTGTCGCGGCCCAGGAAGAAGGCCCAGATCCAGCCGGAGATCACGCGGATCTTGCGCTCCACGGTGGGGATGGCCATGCCGTGGTAGCCACGGTGTGCCAGCCAGGCCAGCGGGCCCTTGAGGCCGATGCGGCCAAGCAGGTTGATGTTCGCCACGCCCTTCCATTCGCCGAAGCCGGCGACGGCGCCCAGGTTCTTGTGCTTGTAATCCTTGAGCGGCTTGTCCCAGCGGGAGGCCCACAGGTTCTTGGCGAGGCGCTTGGCCTGGCGCAGCGCGTGCTGCGCGTTCGGCACGCACGTGCCGTCCGGCAGGCCGCTGCCCGTGAGGTCGGGGACGGCAGCGACGTCGCCGGCGGCCCAGGCGTTCTCGATGATGCCCTCGTCGCCTGCGATGCGCAGATCGGCCAGGACGCGGACGCGGCCGCGCGGCTCGAGCGGGAAGTCGGTGGAGCGGACCATCGGGTTGGCCTGCACACCGGCAGTCCAGACCAGGGTGTCGGTCTCGAATTCCTGGGCCGGGCTCTTGTCCGGGAGGTTGATGAGCTTCAGGGAACCCTCGGCGTTGTCGAGGGAGGTGTTCAGCAGGACCTCGATGCCGCGGCTGCGGAGGTGTTCGACGACCCATTCGGCCTGCGATGCCGTGACCTCGGGCATGATGCGGCCCATCGCCTCGACCAGGACGAAGCGGACTTCCTCCTGCTTGATGCGCGGGTTGTTCTTGACCGCGGCGCGGGCCAGGTCTTCCATTTCGGTGATGCACTCGATGCCGGCGAAGCCGCCGCCGACGACGACGAACGTCAGGGCGCGGGCGCGCTCAACGGGGTCCGTCATGAGGGAACCGGTCTCGATCCGCTCGAGAACCTTGTTGCGCAGGGCGACGGCCTCTTCGATGGTCTTCAGGCCGATGCCCTTGTCCGCGAGGCCCTTGATCGGGAACGTGCGGGTGATGGCGCCGGCGGCAAGCACGACGTCGAAGTACGGAATCTCGAAGGTGTGGCCACCGTCGGAGGGTGCGACCACTGCCGTGCGGTTGGCGTGGTCGATCGAGGTGACGCGGCCCTGGATGAGTTCCGTCTGCTTCAGGTGCTGGCGGTGCGAGACGACTGCGTGGCGCGCCTCGATGTTGCCGCCGGCAACTTCCGGCAGGAAGGGCTGGTAGGTCATATAGGGCAGCGGATCCACGAGGGTGACGATGCCACCAGCATTCGCGATCTTTTTCTGAAGTTTGAGGGCTACATACAGGCCGACGTACCCGCCGCCGACGACGAGTACCCGGGGACGGTCCTGGAGCTGAAGGGAGGATGCCATATCTCAAGAATACAGTAGTTTGTGAAAACCTTCACTAACTATGACGGCTTGCTGGAGTCCACCGGATTGACGGCCTCGGGTTCGGCCTTGCCGGTCCCGTCCGGGCCGTCCGGGCCGTCCTTCGGCGGCGTGCGCATGGCGGCCCGCAGCTGGAACGCGGCGGCCACAACGATTCCCACGAGCAGGGCTCCGAAGCCCAGGACCACCGCGGCCGGCACGGCACTGTCCAGCTGGGACGGCTTCTCCGCGACGGGCACGGTCGCTTCGGGCAGGGTGGGGGCAGCGCTGGAGGGCGCGGGCTCCGCGGCAGAGGCAGTCGTGGCGAGGTTTCCGCGCCGGTGAACCCGGATCCAGTCCGAAATGGACCCCAGCGGATTGACTTTGGTTTCCGGGACATCGGCCTTGAGTGCGGCCTCGGCGTTCAGCACGCCGAAGCCGTAGAGCGGATCCTTCCCTGGCGCCCCGGCGTCCTTGGCCGTGGTGACGATCCGGTTGATGACCTGACTGGCGGACATTTCGGGCCATTTGGAGCGAATCAGGGCCGCGACGCCGGACACGATGGGCGTGGCTCCGGAGGTGCCGGCCCAGTCGGCGTAGCCGCCGCCGGGCAGGCCGCCAACCAGATCCTCGGCGGGAGCTGCGACGCCGATGCTGATGCCTTGGGAGGAGGAGTCGATGCTGGCCGCGCCCGTGCGGTCCAGGCCTGCAACCGTCAGGACGCCGGGGATGGTGGCCGGGGCGCCGACCTGGACGTTGCCGCCCACCCGGTTGCCCGCGGCGGCGACGATCACGACGTCCTTCTGTTCGGCGTAGAGGAATGCCGCGTCCCAGCTCTGCGGCCATTCCGGCGACGTGCTGCCGAGGGAGATGTTGATGACGCGGGCGCCGTTGTCCACGGCCCAGCGCACTGCCTCCGGGATCTGGTCCTGGTCGCTCTTGCCGCCCGGGTTGGCGGAACCGAGCCAGGTGGAGACGGACAGCAGCTGCGCTTCCGGGGCGACGCCGACAACCCCGTCAGGTCCAGCGGCCGGGCCGGCGGCAGGGCCAGTTGCGCTGGCGCTCGGTTTGGCGGTCGCTTCGGGCGCTTGGTGCCCCCGTCCGGCCAGCATGGTGGCCACGAGCGTGCCGTGTTCGGGTTTGGCGCCGATACTCTCCTGGCCGTTGGCCTTGCCGGCGCCGGAAATGTCCGCGCCGCCAGCGAGCACGCCGCCCAAATCCGGATGCCGGCCGTCCACGCCGCTGTCAATCACGGCGACCTTGACCCCGGCTCCCTTGGAAACGTCCCAGGCTTTGATGATGCCGGACTCGGCGAGCCAGTATTCCTTGTCCCGCCAGGAGTCGGCGTGGGCGGGTGCGGCCAGGGTCAGCGCCGCCGTGGACGCTCCGCCGGCGAGGGCCAAGGCCATCAACGCGGAGGCGGTCCGGCGGCGCCGGGCTGTTGCTCTGGTCATTCAGGTCCTATCGGCGGATGCACCAGCGGCACGGGCGCGCGCTGGGGCACGGCTGCTGGGGCGGGATCATCGGATGCTGAGGGCAATTCCGTCAAGAATATCGTGTTCGCTGCTCACGGCCGTGGTGATGCGCCCGCCGGTGACCTCGGCCAGGCGCTGCAGGACCCGCCGCCAGACCAGTCCACCGGCGCCGATCACGTCCACCCGCCCGGGGTGCATGTAAGGCAGCGCGGCCCGCTCCTCCCGGGTCATTTCGAGCAGCTCGGTGCAGGCTTTCCGGACCGCGTCCAGGTCCAGTTCGGTGCCGTGGATCGCGGCCGGTGAGTACTCCGGCAGGCGCAGCGCGTGCGCCGTGATGGTGGTGACGGAGCCGGCCACGCCGACGACGGCGGTGGCGCGTTCCAGCGGAACGGTTTGTGCCGCCTCGCTGATGGCGGCGTCGACGTCGGCCTCTGCCGCTGCGATCTGATCCGCTGTGGGCGGATCGCTGCGCAGGTGCCGTTCGGTCATCCGGACGCAGCCGACGTCGACCGAGCGGGCCGCGATGACGCCGTCGGCGTTGCCCAGCACGAACTCCGTGCTGCCGCCGCCGAGGTCCACCACCAGCACGGGGTCCTGCCCGCGGGAGGGCAGGACACTGCTGGCGCCGGCGAAGGACAGCGCGGCTTCCTCGTCGCCGGTGATCACCTCGGGTTCGACGCCGAGGATGTCGCGGATGCCGTCGACGAAAACCTGGCGGTTGCGGGCATCGCGGGTGGCGGAGGTGGCCACGAAGCGCACTTTTTCGGCGCCGTGCTCGCGGATGAGGGCAGCGTAGTCCCGGGTCGCGGCGAAGGTGCGCTCAAGCGCTTCCTGGGCCAGTTCACCTGTGGAGTCCACGCCCTGGCCCAGCCGGACCACGCGCATTTCCCGCACGATGTCGGTCAGCCGCGGCGTGGCCGGCCCTGTTGCGCCGCCTGCGCTCACATCTGCGATCAGCAGGCGGATGGAGTTGGTGCCGCAGTCTACGGCCGCGACCCGGGTCACTTGGACTCCCCCGTGCCGGTGGTACCGGCCGTCTCAGCAGCACCGGCGGCGGCGGCCGTGTCAGCGGCGCCGGCGCCGGCGGCGTCGACGCGGGACTTGCGGACCGGTGCGGGCCGACCCACGATCTCCGGCAGGCCTTGGGGGCCATGGCGGCTGAGGTCCCGGGACGGGGCCTCCCCGCCGGTGTCCCAGGCGCCTTCGCAGTAACAGCGCTCCACGGTCCACCATTCGGCGATGGCCGCGATCGATTCATCGCCCAGCGGGTTCACGCCCGGGCCGGCCGCCAGCGAATGCCCCACGAGGACGTGCAGGCATTTGACGCGGGTCGGCATTCCGCCGGCGGAGACGCCGTCAATTTCGGGAACGGCCCCGATGCCGGAGCGCGCGCCGATCTCGGCACGGGAGGCCAGATATGCCTCGTGGGCGGACCGGTACCGGGCCGCGAGGCCGGCGTCGGCAGCGAGCCGGTCGTTCATTTCGTTCATCAGCCCGGCGGCCTCCAGCCGCGATACCGCCGACGTGATCACCGGGTGGGTGAGGTAAAACGTGGTGGGGAACGGCGTACCGTTGCTGAGCCGCGGCGAAGTGGCGGCAACGAGCGGGTTTCCGCAGACGCAGCGTGCCGGGATTTCGACGACGTCGCGCACGGGCCGGCCCAACTGGCGGCTGAGGACCTCGAGATCGTGCGGCGACGGCTGGCGGGAGCCCTCCGGGGCGTCTGCCCTGTGCCGTGGTGCCGGGGCCTTGGCCCCGTCGTTGTTCTCGGCTGCTCGGTTCTGGTCCACTCGGTTCTCGTCCACGGGAGTGGCACCTTCCTGCCCTGTTCCGGATTGTCCGCGGGACAATCCCGGCGGCGGGCGCCGCTTCTAGTCTGTTGCCGATCGCCTGATGGACTCCCAGAGGGCGTCCACCCAGGGCAGGTTGGCCGGGTCTTGTGCTGATGCTGCACCCGCCGCGCCACCGGACTGCGCGGCAGGAAGATCGCTGCCGAATACCCAGTAGCCCGTCTCTCCGGGCATAACCATGTTAATGCGGTCGCGGGCCTGCTGTTTCACATAGTTGGGATCCTGCCACCGCGACACCTGGCGTTTGAGGTCCTCCTGCTTCGTCTGCTTGGCCGCAATATCGGCCTGCAGCGCCGCGATTTCGGCGCGTTTGTCCAGGAAGATCTTGACCGTGGGGGCCAGCAGGATGGTGATGGCAATCATGACGACGCCCAGGGCCAGCAGCCGGCCCGAGAACGCCTTGGCGGGCACGGGGTCCAGGGATTCGTCCGGACCCCCTGCGGCGGTCCGGTTCTGAGTCTTGCCGCCGGCCTTGCCGCCGGCCTTGGCGCCGGACTTGCCGCCGGACTTGGCGCCGGCCTTCCCGGCCGCCGGGCGGGTCTCGGGCTTTGCCGGTGCTCCTGCCGGGGCTGTTGCGGGACGGGCTCTGGCCGCAGATCCGGCGCCGGTGCTGCCCGGGGCCGGCTTGCCTGTGTGAGCTGACACCCGTGGCGGGGCAGGCGCAGCGCCGGCCGGCGCCGCCGCGCCGCTGCGGGCGCCGCCAAAGTCCGCCTGGATCACCTCGCCGCCGTCGGCTGCTGCCCCCAGACCCGTGGCCGCAGGCTTGGCAGCAGCAGCCTTGGCGGCAGGCGTAGCCCGGGGAACATTGGGGCGTCGGGTTGCCATGTCACTCCTTCAAAAACGGACCAAAAAAAGAACCGGTGGCCATGGTCTTTCAACCATAGCCACCGGTTACCGGTTTTCGCGGCTAACTAGCCCTTGAAACGCGGGAACGCGCTGCGGCCGGCGTACCGTGCGGCGTCGTCGAGTTCCTCTTCGATGCGCAGCAGCTGGTTGTACTTGGCCACGCGCTCGGAGCGTGCCGGGGCACCGGTCTTGATCTGTCCCGCGTTGGTGGCAACGGAGATGTCAGCAATGGTGGTGTCCTCGGTTTCGCCGGAGCGGTGTGAGGTGATGGTGGTGTAGCCGGCACGCTGGGCCAGGGAAACGGCGTCCAGGGTCTCGGTCAGGGAACCGATCTGGTTGACCTTGACGAGCAGCGAGTTCGCGGTCTTGGTGTCAATGCCGCGCTGCAGGATGGCCGGGTTCGTGACGAAGAGGTCATCGCCCACGAGCTGGACCTTGTCGCCGATGGTGTCGGTGAGGGTCTTCCAGCCTTCCCAGTCGTTCTCATCCAGCGGGTCCTCGATGGACACGAGCGGGTAGTCGGCCACGAGCTCGGCGTAGTAGGCGCTCATCTCGGTGGCGGAAAGTGCCTTGCCCTCGAACTGGTACGCGCCGTCCTTGAAGAACTCGGAGGAGGCGACGTCCAGGGCCAGGGCGATGTCCTTGCCCGGGGTGTAGCCGGCGTTCTTGATGGCTTCCTGGATCAGGTCCAGGGCGGCACGGTTGGACGGCAGGTTCGGCGCGAAGCCGCCCTCGTCACCCAGGCCGGTGGACAGGCCCTTGGCCTGCAGGACGGACTTGAGGTTGTGGTAGACCTCGACGCCCCAGCGCAGGCCTTCGGAGAAGGTCTCGGCGCCGATCGGGACGATCATGAATTCCTGGATGTCCACGTCGGAGTCGGCGTGCGAGCCGCCGTTGAGGATGTTCATCAGGGGCACGGGCAGGACGTGCGCGTTGGGCCCGCCCAGGTACTTGTACAGCGGCAGGTCAGCGGAGGCGGCGGCGGCGTTGGCCACGGCCAGGGACACGCCCAGGATGGCGTTGGCGCCGAGCTTGCCCTTGTTGGGGGTGCCGTCCAGGTCGATCATGGCCTGGTCGATGCTGCGCTGGTCGGTCGCGTCGAAGCCGGTCAGGGCCGGGGCGATCTGGTCGATGACCGCGTCGACGGCCTTCTGGACGCCCTTGCCGAGGTAGCGGCCCTTGTCGCCGTCGCGAAGTTCAACGGCCTCGTGCTCGCCGGTGGAAGCGCCGGAGGGAACTGCTGCGCGGCCGATCTGGCCGTCCGAGAGCAGGACTTCAACTTCTACGGTCGGGTTGCCACGGGAATCGAGGATTTCGCGGGCGTGGATGGCATCGATAAGCGCCATGGATATGCTCCTTTGGGTGAAGCGATCTGCAGGGAATCTGACTGCTTGGACTCTGGCTGTACATCAAGCGGAAAAGCCGACGTCGTCGTCGCTACTAGCGTAGTCGAGAGCGGGATAAGTTACGGAAACCTATCCAATCCCCGGACGTCATGATGGTGCCGCTACCGTGCCGACTCTAGTCTGCCAGCGCTATTGTGCCGATGGCCGGGGGCCGGTGCTGTCCTGGAACCGGCGCAGGGCGCCGCGGAGGGCGCGTTCGGCGTCGAGCCCGCCGGCCCGGGCAGCGGCCACGATCCCGAACAGCAGGTCGCCGAGTTCCTCCTCGGCGGCCGGGAGGTCGACGGCGGTTCGGGCGGCGGTTTGGCCGGCGGCCGCTGCCATACCCGCGCGTTCGGCGCGGTCCAGGAGCTTTTGGGCCCGCGCGAGGGCCGGCAGCGCGGCGGGAACCCCGTCGAAGACGTGGCCACGTTCGGGCCTCTCGGCCTTCTTGACGGCGTCCCATTTCAGGACGATCTCCTCCACCGTTGCCGGGAAGGAATCCTGCAGCGAGCCGTCGGGCCGGAACACGTGCGGGTTGCGCCGGATCATCTTGGCCTTCAGGCCCCGGGCGACATCGCCCAGGTCAAAGGCGCCGCGTTCCTCGGCGAGCCGGGCGTGGAGCACCACCTGCAACAGGACGTCCCCCAGTTCAGACTGCAGTTCCGCGTCGCCGGCGCCGGTCTCGATGGTCTCGGCCACTTCATAGGCCTCCTCCAGGAGGTACTCCACGAGGGACTCGTGGGTGAGGGCACCCATCCAGGGGCAATGCTCGCGCAGGGCCGCTATCAGCCCCAGCAGCTCCCCGACCTCGCAAGCTCGGCCAGGGACCCCTGCCGCTGTGGGCCCAGCGAGCCCCTGGACGGGTGATGTGTCCTCGTTAGCCAAGATCGGAGTAGGCCTCGTTGATGTATTCGACCAGGGCTTCCTTCTCTTCGAGCGGCAGGAAGGCGGCCTCGGCCGCGTTCAGCGTCAGCTCCAGCAGGTCATCGAGGTCGTAGTCGAACGTTTCAACCAGGAGTTCGAACTCGTCGGTCAGCGTCACGCCGCTCATGAGCCGGTTGTCGGTGTTGATGGTGATGTTGAAGCCGAGCTGGTAGAGCATGTCCAGCGGGTGGCTTTCGATGCCCTCACCGAAGCCGGCAATGGCGCCGGTCTGCAGGTTGGAGGAGGGGCAGATCTCCAGGGCGATGCCACGGTCCCGCACCCAGCTGGCGAGCTCGCCCAGGGTCACCATGCCGATGGTGTCGTTGACGGAGTCGTCGAAGCCTTCGGCGTCGCCGGCCTCTTCGTCCTCTTCGAATTCGATCGTGACGTCCTCGGCGATCCGGACGCCGTGGCCCAAGCGCAGGGCCCGGCCGTCGACGAGGGCCGACTGGATGCTTTCCAGGCCGGCGGCTTCGCCGGCGTGGACGGTGGCCGGGAAGTTGTGCTGGGCCAGGTAGGTGAAGGCGTCCTTGAAGCGGGACGGCAGGAAGCCGTCCTCGGCGCCGGCGATGTCGAAGCCGACGGCACCGTTGTTGCGGTGGCGGACGGCCAGTTCGGCGATCTCCTGGCCGCGGTCGGCGTGGCGCATGGCGGTGATGAGCTGGCCCACCTGGATATCGCGGCCGGTCTCTGCCACGGCGTCCACTCCAGCTTCGAGGCCGGCCTGCACGGCTTCGACCACGTCGTCCAGGCTCAGGCCCTTCTGCAGGTGCTGTTCGGGCGCCCAGCGCACCTCGCCGTACACGACGCCGTCGTCGGCCAGGTCTTCGACGAATTCCTTCGCGACGCGGAACAGGCCCTCCTTGGTCTGCATCACGGCGATGGTGTGGTCGAAAGTCTCCAGGTAGCGGACCAGGGAGCCGGAGTCGGCGGATTCCCGGAACCACTCCCCCAGTGCAACGGGGTCCGTGGACGGCAGCGTGTGGCCGACGGCCTCAGCAAGTTCAATGATGGTGGCCGGCCGGAGTCCGCCGTCCAGGTGGTCGTGAAGGGAAACCTTGGGAAGGCCCTTCAGGTCGAAGTCGAGGTCAGGGGCAGCGTCAGGAATAGTCTCAGTCACGTTCCAACCATAGGGTCGCCGGGCGCCGGAAGCTACTTTCCGGACGCTCCGGACTCAGCGGACGGACCGGCCAGCATCGTGCCGTGCAGCTCGGAAGCACGCTCACCGGAGGCGGGTTCGGTGGCGTATTCGGTCTCGGAGGGGACCGGACTGGTGTCGTGGCGGCCCAGGCGCTTGTGCCACCAGCGCAGGAGATGGTCGATGAGGACACCGAGCACAATGGCGAATACCACCGCGATGCCCGCGCTGAGCAACGGGTTGTGGTGCAGCCACGGGAAGGAACTGGCCAGGACGCCGATGCCGATTGAGTAGGCCACCCACGTCAGGCAGGCAAAGCCGTCAAGGAAGAAGAACCGGCGGTGCGGAAACGCCGTCGTGCCTGCCACGTAGTTGACGGCGACACGGCCCCACGGAATGTACCGGGCGGTGAAGATCAGGACGGCGCCGCGCTTTTCAAGTTCGTAGTGGGCCCAGCCGAACACCTTTTGGACCTTCGGTTTGCGCATCCAGCGGAACCGCTCGAGGCCAATCTTGCGGCCCAGCATGTAGGCCATGTTGTCGCCGGCCATGGCTCCCACGAGGGCGGTGAGGCCCAGGATCCACAGGTTGGGCTGGCCGCTGTGCACGGAGTACGCCGCCAGGGCAACGATCAGGGTCTCGCTGGGGACCACCATCGCGAAGCCGTCCACGAAGAAGAAAACCAGCAGGAGGGGGTAGATCCACCACTGGCCAGCGGCATGGAGCACGGCCTCGTTAATGAACTCCATGCAGGTGGTGCTCCTTGATGACTGGGAACGGACAACTAAGCCGTATCGTACTCGCGATGACAGTGGGTAGAACCATGGACGAAACTTTGCACGACGTGCGGCCAACAAACGTGACCCAAATCGCTCCTAAGTGTCCCATGGGCGGGCCCAATCCGCCTAGGACTCGGCGGGCGGCACGGAATGCGTCGGTTCCTCCGGTGCGCGGCCGCGCACCCTGCTGATCACACGGTCCAGGACGACGCCCAGGACGATCGCGCAGACGATGGCAATGGCCGCGCCCAGCACGTGGTTTTCCTCAAACCACGGACCAACAGTCAGTCCGATCCCCACCGAGTAGCTGGCCCACAGCAGCGCCGAGAGCACCGTCAGACTGACGAATCTGCGCCACGGGTAGTGCGTGGCGCCGGCGGTCAGGTTTACGGCCACCCGCCCGATCGGGACGAAGCGCGCCACAAGGATCAGTGAGGCAGGCCGTTTCCGCAGTTCCCGGCCGGCCCAGCGGAAGGCCGCCTGCATGCGCGGGCCGCGCTGCCACGCCCAGCGCCGGATTCCGGTCCCGCGGCCGATCAGGTAAGCCATGTTGTCGCCCACCAGGGCCCCTGCGGCAGCCGTTGCGACCAGGAGCAGAGGGTTGGGGACGCCCGCAGTGGCGGCGACTGCAGCCAGGCCCACCACCACCGATTCGCTCGGAATCGGGGGGAAGAACCCGTCGATCACGCAGCAGGCGAAAACCAGGACGAGGACCCAGGGTTGCCCTGCGGCGGCGAGGATGAAGTCATTGATTGCCTGCACAGCTTCCTAACGCGCGGCGGGGCCAGATCTATCCAAGCGCAGGCTCGGCCGGAGCCGGGCCTGCGCTTGACGGGTACTGCTGTGGAGTCAGTGTAACGCCGGCTCCGGCCGCCGCTGCCCTCTCCCGTACGGCTGTTATCCCCAGGGTTTGGGCACCGTAAGGGATAGGGCAACGGGCTTAGGCGATGCGGTCGATGATGAGCTTCTGGGCGGGCCGGGAGCCCTCGGGGGCGATCACGGCGGCGTGTTCGAGCGCTTCCTTGGCACGCTCGAACTTCTCCGGTGTGTCCGTGAGCAGGGTCATGAGCGGTTCGCCTGCCTTGACCGTGGCGCCGGGCTTGGCGTGCATCCGCACCCCGGCACCGGCCTGGACCTGGTCCTCCTTGCGGGCGCGCCCGGCACCGAGCCGCCAGGCAGCGACGCCGACGGCCATCGCGTCGAGCTCCACCAGGACACCGTCGGCCGGGGCGTAGATGACCTCGGATTCCTTGGCGACCGGGAGCTTGGCGCGCGGGTCTCCGCCCTGGGCCTCGATCATCCGGTTCCAGACGTCCATGGCCCGGCCGTCCCGGAGTGCTGCCCGGGGATCGGCGTCGCGGATGCCGGCGCACGCCAGCATTTCCTCCGCGAGCCGGACGGTGAGTTCGACGACGTCGTCCGGGCCTCCGCCGGCGAGGACCTCCACGGATTCCTCGACCTCGATCGCGTTGCCCGCGGTCAGGCCCAGCGGCGTGTTCATGTTGGTGAGCAGGGCCACCGTGTTGACGCCGGCGTCCTTGCCCAGGGCCACCATGGTTTCGGCCAGTTCGCGGGCGCGGGCCTCGTCCTTCATGAACGCGCCGCTGCCCACCTTGACGTCGAGCACCAGCGAGCCGGTGCCTTCGGCGATCTTCTTGCTCATGATCGAGGAGGCGATCAGCGGGATGGCCTCCACGGTCCCGGTGACATCGCGGAGCGCGTAGAGCTTCTTGTCCGCCGGGGCCAGCCCGGCGCCGGCCGCGCAAATGACCGCGCCGACGTCCTGGAGCTGGGCCATCATTTCCTCATTGCTCAGGGCCGCACGCCAGCCCGGGATGGCCTCGAGCTTGTCCAGGGTGCCGCCGGTGTGGCCGAGGCCGCGGCCCGAGAGCTGCGGCACTGCCACGCCAAACACCGCTACGAGCGGAGCCAGCGGCAGGGTGATCTTGTCCCCGACGCCGCCGGTGGAGTGCTTGTCCGACGTCGCCTTCACGCCGCCGTCGGGCCGCCGCAGGCTGGAGAAGTCCATCCGCTCGCCGGAGGCGATCATGGCCGCCGTCCAGCGGGAGATCTCGGCCCGGTCCATGCCGTTGAGCAGGATGGCCATGTTCAGGGCGGCCATCTGTTCGTCGGCGATGGCGCCGCGGGTGTACGCGTCGATTGTCCAGTCGATCTGGGCCGGGCTGAGCACACCCTTGTCCCGCTTGATGCGGATGATGTCGACGGCGTCGAACGCTTCACTGTTGTTGGGGTTCTGAGTCGTTTGTGTCACCGGGGTTCCTCCAGGTGTTGGGGGCCAAAGGCATCGGGAAGGACCTGGTCCATGGTCTTGATTCCCTGCGTGGTCATGAGCTCCATGTCCGGAGCCCGGAATTCGTAGAGCAGCTGGCGGCAGCGCCCGCACGGCATGAGGACATTCCCGCCGGCGTCGACGCAGTAGAAGGCGCGCAGCCGTCCCCCGCCGGTCATCTGCAGGTTGCCCACCAGGGCGCACTCGGCGCACAGGGTCAGCCCGTAGCTGGCGTTTTCGACATTGCAGCCGCTGACGATCCGCCCGTCTCCGGTGAGGGCCGCGGCCCCCACCGGAAACTTCGAATACGGCGCATAGGCGTTCTTCATGGCGGACACTGCCGCGGCTTCGAGTGCAGCCCAGTCGACGTCGATGCTGTCCATTCTCAGCCCTTGATGTACGGTATGCCGTCAGCGGCCGGGGGCCGGGAGCGGCCGACGAGCCCGGCCACGGCAAACACGGTCACCACGTACGGCAGCATGGCCATGAACTGGCTCGGCACCGGGGTGCCGATGATCGTCACGATGCTCTGCAGGTTGTCGGCGAAGCCGAACAGCAGCGCGGCGAAGAACGCCCCGATCGGGTTCCAGCGGCCCAGGATCATGGCGGCGAGGGCAATGAAGCCGCGCCCGCCGGAGATTTCCTTGGTGAAGCTGTCGATGGCCACGAGGGTGAAGAACGATCCGCCGATCCCGGCGACGGCGCCGCCGAGCGTGACGTTCCAGAAGCGGGTCGCGTTGACCTTGATGCCCAGGGTGTCGGCCGCCTGCGGGTGCTCGCCCACGGCACGGACGCGCAGGCCCCACTTCGTCTTGAACAGTGCGACCCAGATCACGATGACTGCCACGTACATCAGGTAGCCCACCACGGACTGTTTGAAGAGGATGGGCCCGATCACGGGGATGCTGGACAGGACCGGGATATCGATGATGGGCAGCTCGGCGGGCGAGTTGTACTTCTCCGGATCGGACTGCATCACGGTGGTGAACAGGAAGCCGGTGAGCCCGGAGACCAGGACGTTGAGCACGACGCCGACGATGATCTGGTTGACCACGTACTTGATGCTGAACACTGCCAGCACCACCGACACAAGGGCGCCCGCCACGGCCGCCGCAAGCAGGCCCAGGTAGGGGTTGTGCGTCAGGCTGGCGACGAGCGCGGCCGTGAAGGCACCGCCCAGGAGCTGGCCTTCGATGGCGATGTTAACGACGCCGGCGCGTTCGCACAGCACACCGGACAGGGAGCCGAAGACGATCGGCACGGCGAGGGTCACGGATCCGGCGATGAGGCCGGCCAGCGAAATACTGGGGGTCCGGGCGCCGCCCACCACCCAGATCAGGAAGGCGACCACGAACACGACGGTGAACACGGCCGGCACCCAGCGCGGGGGCCGCCGGTTCGCTCTCGCCTTCAGGACCAGGGCGTAGCCCGCGAGGCCCAGCAGGATCAGGGAGAGCACCATGCCGGACAGGAATGCGGGTACTTCGATCGCCGGGAGCTGGAAGAAGTCTCCGCTGGATGAAACGCCGAACTTGGCGTTCGCCTGCGGGCCCAGCAGTCCGAAGAAGATGAACGCTACGGTGGCCAGCACCGCAAGCGTGACCGGCAACTTCCAAGTCACGGGCTTGGCGGACACCGTCGGCCTGTGGTTCTTCTCCGGCTGGGGTTTTCCTTCAACGGGCGAGGTTGCTGTTGTGCTCATGCGGCACCTCCGGTGGTTGCGGCCTGCTTGGTTTTGCCGGCGGTCGCGGCCTTCTTCTTGCGCGGGTTGAGTCCGAAGATCGCCCGGACCAGCGGCGGCGCCGCGATGAACAGGACGATGAGTGACTGGACCACGAGCACGATGTCGATCGGAGTTCCGGTCTGGATCTGCATCTGGACAGCGCCTGCGCGGAAGGCCCCGAACAGCAGGCCGGCGGCGAAGGTGCCCCATGGCGAGGACCGACCCAGCAGCGCGACCGTAATCGCGTCAAAGCCGTAGGTTGCCGCGACACCGTCGGTCAGGACCTTTTCGGTGCCCGCCACCTGTGCCACGCCGGCCAGGCCGGCCAGGCCACCGGCAATGGTCATCACCAGGATGGTGGCCCGGGAGACGTTGATGCCGGCGGTCAGGGCTGCCTTGGGGTTGGCCCCGACGGCACGGAATTCGAAACCGAGCGTGGAGCGGTTCAGCAGCCACGAAACAAACACGGTGGCCGCGATGGCCAGCAGGAATCCCAGGTGCAGCCGGTACTGGCTGCCGAAGATCAGCGGGTACGCGGCACTGGGGTCCACGATGGGCGATATCGGTGTGTCCGCCCCCGGACGCTGGAACAAGTCCGTGTCGAGCAGGTAGCGCAGGAAATAGAGTGCGATGTAGTTGAACATGATGGTCACGATGACCTCGTGGGCGCCGGTCCGGGCTTTGAGCACGCCGACGATGCCGCCCCAGACGGCGCCGCCGATGACGCCGGCCATCAGGACCAGCAGCAGGTGTATCCCCAGCGGCAGGTGCAGCGCGAAGCCGACCCATGAGGCGAGGATGCCGGCCATGATGATCTGGCCCTGCGCACCGATGTTGAACAGGCCCGCGCGGAAGGCCAGGGCGACGCCGAGGCCGGCGGTGATCAGCGGGGTGGCGATGGTCAGCGTCTCCATGAGGGGGGCGAACTGTCCGGCCACGCCGTTCCCGCGGGGGTTGAAGACCGCGCCCTGGAAGAGCGCGACGTACGAATCGGTGGCGGCGGACCAGACGGCGATGAGGAAGTCACTGGGCCGGGCAAAGAGATAGCCCGCCGTGGTGCCGACCACCTTGTCCGTCATGGCGATGAGCAGGCCGCCGAGGATCAGTGCGAGCAGCACCGCCAGGATGGTCACGATGCCGTTGCCGGTGAAGATCTTGCGCAGCAGCGACTCCTCTTCCGGGGCACCCGGAAGAGCTCCGCTCTGGGTCGAGACCGGAACGGCCGATGGCTGGTGGGCGCCGCCCGCGGTGTCCAGCGAGGTGACGAAGTCTGCATCGTCCTCGAGCGGTTCAGGCTCCACGTCGGTGGCCTGCGATGCCGGAAGCCGGTCCGGGTCCGGTGCGGCCGCGGACCGCGGCTCGGTGTTCTCACTCATGGGGGTCTCCTACGGCGCCGGAGCCGGGCTCCTGCACGGACGGGGCGGCGGGGGCCGGGTTCATGGCCGGCTTCGTTGCGGGGTTTTCGGCCGGGGTGCCGGCCGGGGTTTCTGCTGCGTTCGCGGCCGGGTTTTCAGAAAGGGATCGGGCCGAGTGCCTGCCTGCGGCGTCGGTCTGGGCCTCGTCCGGGGAAACGCCGGCCATCATCAGACCCAGGACGTCACGACCGGTGCCGGCCGGGACGATCCCGACCAGCCGGCCCTTGTACAGCACGGCGATCCGGTCGGCGAGTTCAATCACCTCGTCCAGTTCGGTGGAGACGATCATGACGGGCGTGCCGTGGTCCCGCTCCGCGACGATCCGCTTGTGCAGGAACTCGATGGAGCCCACGTCCACGCCGCGGGTGGGCTGGGAGGCGATGAAGAGCCGCAGCGGCCGGGAGAGCTCCCGGGCCATGACGACCTTCTGCTGGTTGCCGCCGGACAGGGTGCCGGCTGCCAGTGAGCCGGACGGGGTGCGGACGTCGAATTCCTCGATCCGGGTCTTGGCGTTCTCCAGGACCTTGGCCGGGCTCATGCTGATGCCCTTGGCGAACGGCGCCTGGTCGTAGCGGTCCAGGATCAGGTTCTCGGCGATGGAGAACGTGCCAATCAGCCCGTCGAGGGAGCGGTCCTCCGGGACGAACCCGACGCCGGCGTTGAGGACCTCCTTGACGCTGCGGCCCACGAGTTCTTCGCCGTCGAGGGTGATCGAGCCGTGGACCCGCTCGTGCAGGCCGAGGATGGCTTCGGTCAGCTCGGTTTGGCCGTTGCCCTGGACGCCGGCGACGGCGAGGATCTCGCCGCGGGCGATTCCGAAGCTGATCCCGTCCACCACGTGCTGGCCGTTGGGGGCGATGACCGTGAGGTCCTTGACCTCGAAGGTGGTCTCCTGCGGATTCGCGGGAGCCTTGTCCAGGGTCAGGCTCACGGCCCGGCCCACCATCATGGAAGCCAGCTCGGTGGTCGAGGCGCCGGGATCGGCCGAGCCCACTACCTTGCCGCGCCGGATGACGGTGATGGTGTCCGAAACGGCCTTCACCTCACGCAGCTTGTGGGAAATGAAGACAATCGAGGTGCCGTGGCTCTTGAGCTGGCGCATGATGTCCAGCAGTTCATCGGTGTCCTGCGGGGTCAGCACGGCCGTGGGCTCATCGAGGATGAGCACCTTGGCGTCGCGGACGAGTGCCTTGATGATCTCCACGCGCTGCTGCACGCCCACGGGGAGGTCTTCGATCAGCGCGTCGGGGTCGACGTCGAAACCGTACCGGTCCGAGATCTCCCGGATTTTCCGGCGGGTGTCATCCAGGTCCAGGAATCCGCCGGTCTTGGTGGTCTCCGCTCCAAGGGCAACGTTCTCCGCGACGGTGAAGACGGGGACCAGCATGAAGTGCTGGTGCACCATGCCGATGCCGGCCGCCATGGCGTCGCCGGGGCCGCGGAACGTGACCGGTTTGTCGTCGATTAGGATTTCGCCCTCTGTGGGCTCGTACAGTCCGTAGAGGACGTTCATCAGCGTGGACTTGCCAGCGCCGTTCTCACCGAGCAGACAGTGGATCTGCCCGGGTTCAACAACCACATCGATGTGATCGTTCGCTACCAGGGAGCCGAAGCGTTTGGTAATGCCCTTGAGTTCAAGTTTCAAAACTCTGACCAATCTCGAGGTGTCCAGACGGCTTGGGCCGGACGCGTAGGGGCGCTGCAGCACCAGCTTAGTGCCTGGGATCTGAGGCACTAAGGGCCGCAACGAAAAGCGCCACAGCCCGTGCGGTGGTGACCGGACGGGCCGTGGCGCTTAGCGGAGGAAGTTAGGCTTTCGGGCTGGCTGCGGATTCAACCTTCAGCTTGCCGTCGGCGATGTCCTTCTTGATCTGGTCCAGGTCGGACTTCAGTTCGGCCGGAACCTGGGAATCCATGTCGTGGAACGGGGCAAGCTGGACGCCGTCGTTCGCGAGGGTGCCAACGTACGGCTTGTTGGTGAACTGGCCGTCCTTGTCCTGCTTGACGACCGTCTCGACGGCCTCGCCCATCTGCTTCATGACGGAGGAGAGCATGATGTCCTTGTAATCCGGTGCCGTGAGGTAGCCGTCGGAGTCAACCCAGATGAGCTTGACGTCCTTGCCTGCTGCCTTGGCTTCCTGCAGGGCCGCGCCGGCACCCTTGCCGACCGGACCGGCGACGGGCATGACGATGTCTGCGCCCTGGTCCAGGAAGTTCTGGGTGAACTGCTTGCCCTTGTCCTGCTTTTCGAAGTCACCGGTGAAGGAGCCGTCCTGCTTGGCCTTGTCCCAGCCGAGAAGCTTGACGTCCTTGCCCTTCTTCTCGTTGTAGTACTTCACACCGTCGGCGAAACCGTCCATGAAGATGGTGACCGTGGGGATCTTGATGCCGCCGAACGTGGCGACCGTCCCGGTCTTGGTGGTGCCGGCTGCGAGGTAGCCGGCCAGGAATGCTGCCTGGGCGGTGTCGTAGATGATCGGCTTGACGTTGGCGACCGGGGTGTCATAGCCGAAGTCGATGATGGCGAAGTGCTTGTCCGGGTTCGCGGTGGCCTGGGACTTGGTGGCGTCGCCGAGCAGGAAGCCGACCGTGATGGTCAGGTTGCAGCCGGCGGAGACCATGGCGCGCAGGTTCGGTTCGAAGTCGTTGTTGGTCTTGGACTCGGCCTGGTTCATCTCGATGCCGAGATCCTTCTTGGCCTTCTGCAGTCCCTCGTAGGACGACTGGTTGAACGACTGGTCATCGAATCCACCCGAGTCGGACACGATGCAGCCCGTGTAGTTGCTGGCGGTGTTGGTGGCGGTGCTGGCCTCCGGGGCAGCTCCGCAGCCGGTCAGCAGGAGTGCAGCCGCGCCCGCGGTGGCAACGCCGGCCATTGATCCGCGCTTAAAGGTGGCACGCAGAGAGTTCTTCAATTTTCCTCCAGGAAGAAAGAGTAGGCGCTACGACGGAAGTTCAATGAGTGTCTGTCTGCGGTGTTCCGCTGATCTCTGTTGTCACTGATGGATTTCGCAGCACTGCGCCGAGGCGCACTTATGCAAGCTACTGTAGTGGCCTGCGCCACGTCCCGATAACACACGTCCCGGCGAATGCCCAGATTGTTGAGAACTTGTTACCTAGAGGTAGCCGGTGCCCGCCGCGACCACAGACGCCTCCGGCGCCGGTCCCCGCAGGAACCGGCGCCGGAGGCGTATGTGGCGGCACGGCGATTGCCGGGTGTCCGGCTACAGCCGCACGAGCATCTTGCCGGTATTGGCGCCGTCGAGCAGGTCCATGAAGGCCTGCGGGGCGTTCTCCAGCCCGTCCACCACCGTCTCGTCGTAACGGACCGTTCCGTCGGCCAGCCAGCCGGACATGGTCTCGACGAACTCGGCCATGTGCTGCCAGTAGCCGCCCACCAGGAAGCCCTTGAGCGTCAGTTGTTTGCCGATCGCCAGCATGAGGTTCCGCGGTGCCGGCGTCGGTTCGGTCGCGTTGTACTGGGCGATGGCCCCGCACATGGCCACCCGGCCACCGACCGTGAGGGCGGACAGCGCGGCTTCGAGGTGCTCGCCGCCGACGTTGTCGAAGTAGACGTCGATCCCGCGCTCACCCGCGGCCGCGGCGAGCTGTTCCGCCACGGGGCCGTCGTGGTAGTTGAACGCGGCATCGAAGCCGAGTTCGAGCAGGCGTGCCACCTTTTCCGGCGAGCCRGCGCTGCCGATCACCCGGGACGCGCCCATGGCCTTGGCGATCTGCCCGACGAGCGAGCCGACCGCGCCGGCGGCGCCGGAGACGAACACGGCGTCGCCGGGCTTGAATTCCGCGACCTTCAGCAGTCCCGCGTAGGCGGTCAGCCCGGTCATGCCGAGGGCGCCGAGGAATGCTGACGCGGGGGCCAGATCGGTGCGCGCCACCGTGGTGGCCGCGGCATCGACGACGGCGTATTCGCGCCAGCCGAGGCCGTGCACCACCGTGTCGCCCACAGCGCGGCCTTCGGCCCGGGACGCGATCACTTCGCCGACGGCGCCGCCGTCGAGGGCGGTATCCAGCGCAAACGGCGCGGAGTAGGACTTGACGTCGTTCATGCGTCCGCGCATGTACGGGTCCACCGAGATGAACAGGTTGCGGACCAGGACCTGGCCGTCCTGCAGTTCGGGCAGCGCCGACTCGGCGAGGCGGAAGTTCGCCGGGACGGGGCGGCCGTGGGGGCGGGACGCCAGCTGGATCTCGCGGGTGGTGGCGGGAAGGGTGAGAGTTTCGGTGTTGTTGCTCATGCGGCTACCTCCAGGATGGTGATGTCGACAGTGATGTTGCCGCGGGTGGCGTTGGAGTACGGGCAGATCTGGTGGGCCTTGGCCACGAGGGCCTCGGCCGTGTCCCGGTCCACGGCGGGCAGGGCGATCTCAAGTTCGGCGGCCAGACCGTAGCCGGCACCGTCCTCGAGAGCGCCGAAGTGGATCTTGGCGGCGACGGCGGAGTCCGTCAGGTCGGCGCGCTCCTTGCGTCCCACCAGGCGCAGGGCGGAGTGGAAGCACGCGGCGTAACCGGCGGCAAAGAGCTGTTCGGGGTTGGTGCCCGCGCCGTCACCGCCGAGTTCGACCGGGCTGGCAAGGGTGACGCTCAGCTTGCCGTCCTTGCTGATGGCGGTGCCGTCGCGGCCTTCGCCTGAGGCCAGGGCCTCTGCTGTGTAAAGGGTCTTCATGGTGATTCCGTTCTGTCGGCGGGAAGAAGGGGTTCAGCGGGGAACTCGCCGGAAGCCTGCGGAGTCGCCGTAAACTTCCGGCGAGCTGGCACGCCTCCCGCGATTTCGACGTCGGCCGTGGGGGCCGGGGAAGGGTGGTGGAGGGGGAAGGGCTTAAGGGAAGGGCTTAGTGGGAGGCGTGGAGCGCGTTCGTCAGCCGGCCCAGGGTGTCGCGGAGCTGGTCCAGTTCCGCGGCGGTGAGCCCGGCGGCGTCCGCCAGGCGCTGCGGGATGCCGCTGGCCTTGGCGCTCAGGGCGGCGCCGGCGCCGGTCAGGAAGATCTCCACGCGGCGCTCGTCCTCGGCGGAGCGGCGGCGCTGGACGAGTCCGAGCGCTTCGAGCCGCTTGAGCAGCGGCGAGAGCGTGCCGGAGTCCAGGCCCAGCTCCTCCCCCAGTTCACGCACGCTGCGCGGCTCCGCTTCCCAGAGCACCAGCATGGCGAGGTACTGCGGGTAGGTCAGGCCGAGCTCCTCGAGCATGGGCCGGTAGGCGGCCGTGGCGGCACGTGAGGCAGAGTACATCGCAAAACACACCTGCCGGTTCAGGCGGAGCGCTTCCGGGCCGTCCGTGCGGGCCTCTTCTGACGTGGTCATGACTCCACCGTACCGCACAATTTAGTTGCGTGCAATTCGGTTGTGCACAACTGAATTGCGGAGCGGGAACCGGCATCGACGTAGAAGGGGCCGCCGCGGCACGATTCCCCGTCGCTGCCGCCGAGTTTCCCCACGTTTGACGGGTGCCGACGGCGTGTCGGCCCGCACCGCCGGCGTGTCCCGGCGTCGTGCCGGAATAGGTGGGGAAACTCCGTGCGGCGGTCCTGGCCGGGTGCAGCAGGGCGGGCCCGGTGTAGGGGCCCGGGCGGAACGGCTTACAGGTCGCGGATGGTGCGCAGGGCCGCCGCCGTGAGCACCTGGATGCCCAGGCCCAGCGCCCGCTCATCGACGATGTAGTCGCCGCGGTGAAGGTCGTATTCTTCCCCGCCTGGCGTCTTCGTGCCGAGGCGCATCATGGCGCCGGGGGTGTCGGCCAGGAACCAGGCAAAGTCTTCCCCGCCCATGGACTGCGGGGTCAGGACCACGGCGCCCTCGCCGATTTCGGCGCGGGCCGCGGCCTCGATCAGCGCGGTCTCGTGCTCGGAGTTGACCACCGGCGGCACGCCGCGGGTGTGTTCTAGGTGGACATCGACGCCGTACGGCTCGGCGACCTGCCGGATGATGTCGTCGAGCAGCTCGCCGGCGTCGTGCCAGGCGTCGCGGTCCAGGCAGCGCATGGTGCCGGCCATGTAGCCGCTGCCCGGGATGGCGTTCGGGGCCGAGCCCGCGGAAATCTGCCCCCAGACCACGGACACGCCGCTGCGGACATCGACGCGGCGCGAGAGCACTGCGGGAACGTTGACCGCGATCTGCGCCAAGGCGAAAACCAGCTCCTCGGTCAGGTGCGGGCGCGAGGTGTGGCCGCCGCGGCCGGAGAGTTCAATCTTGATGGTGTCCGAGGCGGAGGTGATCGCCCCGATCCGGGTGCCGATCTTGCCGATCTCGATCCGGGGGTCGCAGTGCAGCGCCAGGATGCGCGGCACGCCTTCCAGGACACCCTGTTCGATGCACGAGGTGGCGCCGCCGGGCATGGTTTCCTCGGCCGGCTGGAAGATGATCCGGACGGTCCCGTTCAGCGGGGACGCCTCGTGCATGCGCTGCAGGACCAGCGCGATCCCAAGCATGGTGGCAGTGTGGACGTCGTGGCCGCAGGCATGGGTCACGCCGTGGTTCTTCGAGGCGAACTCAAGGCCAGTTTCCTCGATGATGGGCAGGGCATCGATATCCCCGCGCAGTGCGGTGGCGATGGGGCCCTGCCCGACGTCGACCGTCAGGCCCGTGCCCTCGAGGCGGCGCGGCTTGAGCCCGGCTTCCTCGAGCCGTTTCGCCAGCTTGTCGGTGGTGCGGAACTCCTTGAACGAAAGTTCCGGATGCGCATGGAGGTCGCGGCGGAAAGCGATCAGCTCCGGCAGGAGGGGCTCCAGCCACGGCCCCACGAGAGTCGTGGGCTCAGCTTCAGTCGAATAGTTGCGCACGGAATAACTCTATCGAGCGGCCAAAGAATAGCGGCATCGGGTACGGCGCGTTACGGATTGCTGAACATTGCACAGGCCGTGATCCGCTCCCCTCCGCCTACAGGACGTCGGTGTCGCCCTTGGCCTTGATGGCATCCACGGCCTGCTTGACCCGCTGCGAGTGTTCCTTGGTGGTGACCAGCAGGGCGTCCGGGGTGTCAACGATCACGACGTCCTTGATGCCGATCAGGGCGATCACCCGTTTGGTGTCGGAGACCACCACGCCGCTCGCGTTTTCGGTGAAGACGCGTGCGCCCTCACCCAGGACCGTGACCTCGTCGACTTCCTTGGCGCTGTTGAGCCGGCCCACGGAGGCGAAGTCTCCGACGTCGTCCCAGAGGAACGTTCCGGGCACCACGGCGACGTCGCCGGCGGCGGCGGCGGGCTCGGCGACGGCGTAGTCAATAGCGATCTTGGGCAGCGTGGGCCACACCCGGGCCGTGACGGCGTCGCGCTCCGGAGTGTCCCAGGCCTTGGCGATCTCCTGGAGTCCGGCGAAGAGCTCGGGCTGGTTGGCTTCGAGGTGCTTGAGCATCAGCGAGACCGGGGCCACGAACATGCCCGCGTTCCAGACATATTCGCCACTGTCGACGTACTCCTGGGCCACTTCCTCGCTGGGCTTCTCCACGAACTCCACCACGGACTGCGCACTGGGCGCGTCCGGGATGTGGAGGTTCGCGCCGGAACGGATGTAGCCGAATCCGGTGGAGGGATGGGTCGGCTTGATGCCGATGGTGACGATCTTCCCCGCGGCCGCGGTGTAGACGGCTTCACGGACGGCGTCCTGGAAGAGGTCGTCCGGGCTGATGACCTGGTCCGCGGCGAACGAGCCCATGATGATGTCCGGGTCCCGCTCGTGCAGGATGGCCGCGGCGAGGCCGATCGCAGCACCGGAGTCCTTGGGTTCGCTCTCCAGCACCAAGTCGGCTTCCAGGACCTCAGGCAGCTGGCGGCAGACGGCTGCCCTGTGGGCGGAGCCGGTCACCACCAGCACGTGCTTGCCCGCGACGGGCTGGAGGCGGTCATAGGTCGCGCGCAGCAGAGTACTGCCCGAACCGGTGAGGTCGTGAAGGAATTTCGGGGCCGCTGCCCGTGACAGGGGCCAGAGGCGGGTCCCCACCCCGCCCGCCGGAATAACCGCAATAAAACGGTCCAGCGGTGAATCCTGGCTTGTCACTTTGTCTGTAGTCATCACGGCTACTTTAGCCGACGGCGGCCAATTCGGTCCGAATTGGGCCGGGATCAGGCCCTTCCGGCGCCTGCGACCACGGTCAAATGTGGCGTTCGTCTCAAAACAAACGCAAAACCGCGCCGGGGCCTGTCAACAAGGAGTTCCCAAATTGAATAAGCTGTGAGCGAAGCCTAGATTTAGGCTTGAGCTTACGAGTGCTCTCGCAGCAGGCGTTCCCCCCGCGTGGATCCCATGCCAGCGCCGCTGTGTTGCAGGGAGGTTTATTCAGTGCCGACAAAACCAGCTGGCACCTTGTACCGCGGCCGTGAAGGCATGTGGTCCTGGGTTGGACACCGCATTACCGGTGTAGTGATTTTCTTCTTCTTGTTGGTCCACGTGCTGGACACCTCATTGGTGCGTGTGTCCCCCGAGGCCTACACCGCAGTGATTGGTGCCTACAAGAACCCCCTCATGGCCCTGGGTGAAACGGGCCTTGTCGCGGCGATCGTGTTCCACGCCTTCAACGGCCTGCGGATCATCGCCGTCGACTTCTGGAAGAAGGGTGCCAAGTACCAGCGTCAGATGCTCTGGACGGTCCTGGGCCTCTGGGTCGTCGTCATGGTCGGCTTCTCCATCCGCCACCTGTCCCTCGCCCTTGGAGGTCACTAAGCCATGACTGCAACCATTCAGAGTCCGCGCAGCGGAAAACCCGGTAGTGGAAAACCCGGTAGCGGAAAGATCCAGCCCAAGTACCGCCGCACTGGCGGTTCCAAGGGCAACTTCGAGATGCTCGCCTGGCTCTTCATGCGCCTCTCCGGCGTCGTGCTGGTGGTGCTGATCTTCGGCCACCTGACGGTGAACCTGCTGGTCGGCGAGGGCATCCACGCGATCGACTTCGGCTTTGTGGCCGGCAAGTGGGCCGACCCGTTCTGGCAGTTCTGGGACCTGGCCATGCTGTGGCTCGCCATGCTGCACGGCACCAACGGCGTCCGCACGATCATCAATGACTACGCCGAGAAGGACGCAACGCGCCTTTGGCTGAAGATTGTGCTCTATGCGGCCACCACGGTCATCATCATCCTGGGCACCCTGGTCATCTTCACGTTCAATCCGTGCCCCGTGGCCAACGGCGTCCAGCTTCCCGGCGGTTTCTGCCCCGCGCCTTAGGGCGCAGCCGATACGACTCAGCCGTAGCGGCGGAACCGCCGCGGACAGCAGCCCGTCCGGGCAGGAATCCGCGGTCCGTCACGGCAACTGATCTTGCCTGCCGAGCGCAGGCGCAGATTGCACGAGACTTCACCGGGCAGGCGCGGCCTGCCGGTGGTTTATAGCGAATTTTGAGAGAAAGAGCGTCTGGTATGCAGGTCCATAAGTACGACGTCGTGATCGTCGGTGCCGGTGGCGCCGGGATGCGCGCGGCGATCGAATCAGGTCAGCGCGCCCGAACAGCAGTACTGACCAAGCTCTACCCCACGCGGTCCCACACCGGCGCGGCGCAGGGCGGCATGTGTGCAGCCCTGGCCAACGTCGAGGAAGACAACTGGGAGTGGCACACCTTCGACACCATCAAGGGCGGCGACTACCTGGTTGACCAGGACGCCGCCGAGGTCATGGCGAAGGAAGCGATCGACGCCGTCCTGGACCTGGAAAAGATGGGCCTGCCGTTCAACCGCACGCCCGAGGGCCGCATTGACCAGCGCCGCTTCGGTGGCCACACCCGCGATCACGGCAAGGCACCGGTCCGCCGCGCCTGCTACGCCGCCGACCGCACCGGCCACATGATCCTGCAGACCCTGTACCAGAACTGCGTCAAGCACAACGTCGAGTTCTACAACGAGTACTACGTCCTGGACCTGCTGACCGTCGAAGAGGACGCTGTCCGCGAGGACGGCACGCCGTACAAGCAGAAGCGCGTCGCCGGCGTCGTGTCCTACGACCTCGCCTCCGGCGAGCTGCACGTCTTCCAGGCCAAGTCCGTGGTGTTCGCCTCCGGCGGCGCCGGCAAGGTCTTCAAGACCACCTCCAACGCCCACACCCTGACCGGTGACGGCATGGGCATCGCGTTCCGCCGGGGCATCCCCCTGGAGGACATGGAATTCTTCCAGTTCCACCCGACAGGTCTGGCCGGCCTGGGCATCCTGCTCTCCGAGGCCGCCCGCGGCGAAGGCGCGATCCTGCGCAACTCCGAGGGTGAACGCTTCATGGAGCGCTACGCGCCCACCATCAAGGACCTCGCCCCGCGCGACATCGTGGCCCGCTCCATGGCCAACGAAGTCCGTGAGGGACGAGGCTGCGGCCCGAACAAGGACTACGTCCTCCTGGACCTGACGCACCTTGAGCCTGCACACATCGATGCCAAGCTGCCGGACATCACCGAGTTCGCCCGCACCTACCTGGGTGTGGAGCCGTACACGGAGCCGGTTCCGGTGTTCCCAACGGCCCACTACGCCATGGGCGGCATCCCCACGAACATCAGCGCCGAGGTCCTCCAGGACAACGACACGGTGGTCCCGGGCCTCTACGCCGCCGGCGAGGTCGCCTGCGTCTCCGTCCACGGCTCCAACCGTCTGGGCACCAACTCGCTGCTGGACATCAACGTGTTCGGCAAGCGCGCCGGTATCGCCGCCGCCGAGTATGCCAAAACCGCCGACTTCGTGGAGCTCCCCGTTGACCCGGAGGCCTACACGCTGAACCTGCTGGAGCACGTCCGCACCTCTGACGGCACCGAGAAGGTCGCTGCGATCCGCAAGGAACTGCAGGACACCATGGACGCCAACATGCAGGTGTTCCGCACCGCCGACACGCTGAACCAGGTCCTGAAAGACATTGCCTCCTTCGAGGAGCGGTACCAGCGCATCAGCGTCCAGGACAAGGGCAAGCGCTTCAACCTGGACCTGCTCGAGGCCGTGGAGCTGGGCTTCCTGCTCGAGCTCGCCAAGGTCATGACCGTGGCGGCCCTGCACCGCGAGGAATCCCGCGGCGGCCACTTCCGCGAGGACTTCCCCGAGCGCGACGACGAAAAATTCATGAAGCACTCCATGGCGTACAAGGATGACCACGCCCCGGCGGACGGTTCCGCCGAGTCGATTGCCGGCATCCGGCTTGCCACCAAACCGGTGGTCTTTACGCGCTACGAGCCGATGGTGAGGAAGTACTAAGATGAGCGCTGAACTCGCTGAGCCAGCATCCAAGATCGAACTGCCCGCCGGCGTCGGCGGGGGCGGGGAAATCCCGTCCTTCGACGTCACGCTGCGCGTGCGCCGCTACAACCCCGAGGTCTCCGAGGACGCCACGTGGGATGACTTCAAGGTCACCATGTACGGCACCGACCGTGTCCTGGACGCCCTGCACAAGATCAAGTGGGAGATGGACGGCAGCGTCTCCTTCCGCCGTTCCTGCGCCCACGGCGTCTGCGGCTCCGATGCCATGCGCATCAACGGCCGCAACCGCCTCGCCTGCAAGACCCTGCTGAAGGACCTGGACACGTCCAAACCCATCACGGTCGAGCCCATCAAGGGCCTGCCGGTGGAGAAGGACCTGATCGTGGACATGGAGCCGTTCTTCCAGTCCTTCCGCGAAGTCATGCCGTTCCTGATCAACCGTGGCCACGAGCCCACCAAGGAACGCCTGCAGTCGGCCGAGGACCGCGAACGGTTCGATGACACCACCAAGTGCATCCTGTGCGCCGCGTGCACCTCGTCCTGCCCGGTGTTCTGGACCGACGGGCAGTACTTCGGCCCGGCGGCGATCGTCAACGCGCACCGCTTCATCTTCGATTCCCGTGATGACGCCGGCGACATGCGCCTGGAGATCCTCAACGACAAGGAAGGCGTGTGGCGCTGCCGCACCACCTTCAACTGCACCGAAGCATGCCCCCGCGGCATCCAGGTCACGCAGGCAATCGCTGAGGTCAAGCAGGCCATCCTGTCCCGCAAGGTCTAAGGACCGGTTTCGCCGGCCGGCATTACCGGCTTCACCTTCAGTAGTTACCGACGACGGCGCCTCTCACCTTCCGGGTGGGGGCGCCGCCGTCGTTTCGGCCCTCAATGATTCGCCCTCACACGAAAGGGGACACTTTGTCCCGCTCAGAAAAAGTCTCGTTCCTGGGTTCCACCGGCGAGCGGCTCTCCGGCGTGCTGGACCTGCCGGAGGGCCCGGTCAAGGGCTGGGGGGTGTTCTCGCACGGCTTCACCCTGGGCAAGGACAGCCCCTCGGCGTCGCGGATGTGCAAGGCCCTGGCGGACAACGGCGTGGGCATGCTCCGGTTCGACAACGTGGGGCTCGGAGAGTCGGCGGGAATGTGGTCGGAGGGGTCCTTCAGCCACAAGGTGGCCGATACCGTCAAGGCCGCCGAATTCATGCGGGACTCAGACCGGCGGGTTTCCCTGCTGGTGGGCCACTCGTTTGGCGGCGCGGCTGTCCTGTCCGCCGCGCGGCAGATCCCGGAACTGAGGGCCGTGGCCACCGTGGGTGCCCCCTTCTCCCCCAAGCACGTGGCCCACGTCTTTGACGCGGCCCTGGACCGCATCCTGAGCGAGGGAAGCGCCGAGGTGGACCTCGGCGGCAAGCGGGTGGAGATCCGCCGGCACTTCGTCGAGGATCTCGAAAACGCGGACCTGACGGACTGCATCCGGCAGCTGCACAAGCCGCTCATCGTGCTGCACTCCCCCACCGACAATACGGTCGGGATCGAAAACGCCAGCACCATCTTCCAGACGGCACGCCACCCGCGCAGCTTCGTGTCGCTGGAGGGCAGCGACCATCTCCTGACCGGCAAAGGCCAGGCGGCCCGTGCGGCGAAGATTATTTCGGCGTGGGCCGACCAGTACCTCGACGCCTGAACGCGGCGGCCAGCGGCCCGCGGCGGACCCGCTGCTCTACCGGGGTTTTACCCGGCTGGACGCGCCGGGCACCCCAGCCGGTGGTCGCGGCGGCGGGCCCGGCCTTGAGGTCCTCTTCCCGGATCGCCACCCACGCGGCGCAGATCACGTAGACCTGGCTGACCAGGTTGAACCAGATCAGCAGGCCGATGATGATGGCGAAGGGCGCCAGAATGGGGTTCTTGCCCGCGCTGGCCAGCAGCTGGGTGCTGAAGATCTGCAGGATGGTGGTGCCCACCGCGGCGAGAGTGGTCCCTTCCAGAAGGGAGCGCCGTGCCGGCTTCAGCCCGGCGGCCACCCGGTACATGATCACGGCGGTGCCCCAGCCGAGCAACAGCGGGACGAGGATCGTGACGGAGGTCGTCAGCGGCCCGGCAATTATCGGCTCGAGGCCCAGCTGCCCGGTAACCCATCCGGCGGCCGTGCCGAAGATCAGCGAGGCCGCGGAGCTGACTACCAGGGCCAGCCCCATGAGCAGCAGCGTGCCCACGTCCTTGAGTATCTGCAGGATCGGATTCATCACCAAAGGGCCGAGCTGCATCATGCTCCGCATACCGTCGCGGATGCCGCTGATCCAGCCCAGGGACGTGAACACCGTCACCACGGCGGCGATCCCGGCGGCCCAACCCAGGCTGGTGGGGTTCAGCAGCGCATAGGGGTCAACCAGCCCCTCGCTGCCGTCGACCTGCAACAGGCCGGGCGCGGCGGCGGCCACACTCCTGATGACCTGGTCCAGCAGGGCCGGGTGGTCGCTGAGCACGAGGCCCGCCAAGGACAAGCCAGTGGCCAACAGGCCCGTGATGGAGAAAAACATCCGGAAGCCGATGCCGGCACTCAACAGCGGGCCACGCTGACGCAGGTAGTGCGAGTATGCGCGCAGGGGCAGCAGCATGTTCAGCCGGGCCAGGAGCCAGTTCATCATCGCGATCAGGGACGCGACCATGCCGCCGCCGGAGCGCCGGGCCCGGCCCCATTCGACCCTCTTGCGGATGACTTCCAGTTTCAGCCCGGCCAGATCGGTGGGGAGCGGCGGCTTATCGGGCGCCTGCGGTGCCGTCCGGGCCTCTGTCGTGGTCAGGTTTGGTCCCAAAATCAAGCTCTTCCCGTAGCTGCCAGATGCCGTTGTCATCGTGCTCGTAAAGTCCCATGCTAGCCACAGGAAACGTGGCCCTGTAATCCTTCAGGACCGTTTCGGCCTCGTCGAGGCTTTCCGGGGCGACATCGTGGGCCACGGTGACGTGCGGGTGGTAACCGAACGGCAGTTCCCGCTCCAGGGGGCCGGACTGCAGCTGGCGGTGCAGGTTCACGCAGTCCCCGAAGCCGTCCTCTACGTTCAGGAAGACCACCGGGGACACCGGCCGGAAAGACCCGGTCCCTGCGATGGTCACAGTGAAGGGCTCCTGCCGCCGTGCCACGTCCCGGACATGGCGCTGGGTCGCGGCCCAGTCTTTCGTCATGGTGGTGGTGACCAGCGTGATGTGGGCCGGGACGACGGCGGCCATGGGATCCCCGAAGGATGCCCGCCAGCGCTGGAGCTCCTCAGCGATGTCCGCCGGGAACCTCAGGATCACACCGATGCTGATGCCTTCGCTGCGCTGTCCGTTCGACGTGGCGGCTTTCGCGGTGACTTTGCTGACGGAGGACATTGACCTAGCGGACTCCCTGGGCGCCGGCATAGGGCAGGAAACCCACCTTGGCGTAGACGTCGCGCAGGGTCACCGAGGCAATCTCCCGGGCCTTGTCCGCGCCGAGGCCCAGCAGCCGGTCCAGCTCCGCGGGATCGTCCAGCAGCTCCTTGGCCCGGTTCCGGATCGGGGTCAGGTGCTCCGTGACCACCTCGGCGAGGTCCGCCTTCAGGTGGCCGTACATCTTTCCCTCATAGGCGGTGACGAGGGCGTCGACGCTTTGCCCGGTGATCGAGGAGTAGATGGTCAGCAGGTTGGACACGCCCGGCTTCGCCTCCCGGTCGAACCGGATCTCGGTCTCCGTGTCCGTCACGGCGGACTTGATCCGCTTGGCCGTGACCTTGGGCTCGTCCAGCAGGTTGATCAGCCCTGCCGGCGACTCCGCAGACTTGGACATCTTGGCGGTGGGGTGCTGCAGATCGTAGATCTTCGCGGATTCCTTCTGGATGAAGGGCTGCGGCACTGTGAACGTGTCGCCGAAGCGGGAGTTGAACCGCTGGGCCAGGTCACGGCTGAGTTCCACGTGCTGGCGCTGGTCCTCGCCGACGGGGACACCGTGCGGCTGGTACAGCAGGATGTCGGCTGCCTGCAGGATGGGGTAGGTGAACAGCCCGACGCTGGCGTGGTCAGAACCCTGTTTGTGCGCCTTGTCCTTGAACTGGGTCATCCGGGACGCCTCGCCGAAGCCGGTGATGCAGTTCAGGACCCACGCCAGCTGGGCGTGCTCGGGCACCTGGGACTGGACGAAGAGCGTGCACTTGTCGACGTCGACGCCGCCCGCAATGTACTGTGCGGCCGTGACCCGGGTGCGGTGCGCCAGCTCGGCAGGATCCTGCGGAACGGTGATCGCGTGCAGGTCCGGGATGAAGAAGACGGCGTCGTACTCGTCCTGCATCCGGACCCAGTTCACGAGGGCGCCGAGGTAGTTGCCAAGGTGCAGGGAGTCGGCGGAAGGCTGCATGCCGGAGAGGATGCGGTGCCGGGCCGTGGTGGCCGCAGAGGCGTCCTTCGCGGTGGCGGTCTGAGCGTCGGGGGCGGCGCCGGCCTGGGCCACAGTGGTCGCAGTTGAAGTGGTGGTCATTCGTGGAAGCCTTAAGACTAGAGCCGGTAGTCCACTACCAGCGGGGCGTGGTCGGAGAAGCGTGTGTCCCAGGACGCTGCCCGGTCAACAACGGCTGACACTGCGGCAGCAGCGAGAGCGGGCGTGGCCATGTGGTAATCGATGCGCCAGCCGGTGTCGTTGTCGAAGGCCTGGCCCCGTTGCGACCACCAAGTGTAGGGGCCGTCGACGTTACCCGCCAGGCCCCTGTGAACATCCTTCCAGCCGATTTCCTCGCCGAAGAAACGGTCAAAATAGGCCCGTTCTTCGGGCAGGAAGCCGGCACGTTTGACGTTGCCCTTCCAGTTCCTGATGTCCAGCTCCGTGTGGCCGACGTTGAGGTCGCCCACCACCAGCGCGTGGTCACTGTGCTTGGCGAGTTCGGGCAGCCGCTGGACCATGACGTCGAGGAAACGGAATTTGTCGTCCTGCTTGGGTGTGCCGGCCTCGCCCGAGTGCACGTAGGCGCTCACGACGGTCAGCTGTGAAGCCTGCCCGTCCGCGTCCCGCACGATGTAGTCCGCCTCGACCCAGCGTCCGGCCGTGGCGAAGAAGTCATCGCCGATCCCCACCCGGGTGGCCAGGGGCTCTTCCCGGGAGGCAATGGCAACGCCGGCCCGGCCCTTGGCCTCGGCCTCGGCGTGGAGAATGTACCAGCCCTCGCCGAGCAGTTCCTCGACGATCGCGTCCGGCGCGCGGACCTCCTGGAGGCACAGGATGTCCACCTCGCGCGGCTCAAGCCACTCCGCCATGCCCTTCTTGTAGGCGGCACGGAGGCCGTTGACGTTGACTGACGCGATGCGAAGGTGGTCCTTCTTCAATGCCGAGCTCACCCGATCCACTCTAGTCGATGATGGTTCCGCTGACGGGAGCGTCATCGCCGCCCGGGGATTTGATCATGTCCCGCGCGTTGGTGGCGGTGATCTCGATGGTCTCCAGGGCGCGGCTGATCGTGTCGCGGTCCGCCGCCTCGCCCTTCGCCCGCTCCTGCTCGACCACCCGGACCTGGACCTGGACAATCTTGAAGGAGTGGTCCAGCTTCATGTCGCGGACGCTGTCCGCTGCGCGGCTTTCGCTCACCACGCGGGTTCCGCCGTGGTCCGCGCTGCCCGCAGCCGGCGGCCGGCCCGCTGCGGCGTTGAACGCGTTCTGGGCCTCGGTCAGCCTGGCCCCGGCCTTCTTGGCGGCCTTCTGGATGCTGAACACGACGAAGGAGGCCAGCGCCAGCCAGAAGCCGGCGATGATCGCCACGATCCAGCCCACGACGTCGTTCTGGTTGGCCGCGAAGATCACGGCCACCACGAACGCGATGATGAAGATCAGCAGCCCCGGCCCGCTGATGCGGAACATGGAGAACCGGCCGCGGGCCGTTGTGTCGTTGGACGTGGACGAGGAGCTACCCAGAGATTGCATGAGCCCATTATCGCAAACGGGGCCGGCCGCCCGTTCCGCTTCCACCCCGGGCGAACGCCGCCCCGGCGCCCGGCCTGGGTCAGGACCAGCGTTTAGGTCAGGACCGGCGTTTAGGTCAGGACGGAGGTTTAGGTCAGGACCAGGCAGAACGGGTGGCCGCTGGGGTCCGTGTAGACCCGGAAGGTTTCCGTACCGGCGTCGAGGCTGGTGGCGCCGAGCCGGAGCACCTCGGCTTCGGCGGCGTCGAGGTCCCCGACGAGCACGTCCACGTGCATCTGCTGCGGGTGCTCGGCGTCGGGCCACTGCGGGCGGACCAGCCGTTCCACCCGCTGGAAGGCGACGGCGGGACGGTCGGCGGCGTCGCCGATCGAAATCCATTCCTCGTCCTCCTGCACCCGGATCATCCCCAGCAGCTCCTGGTAAAAGCCGGCGAGCTTGTCCGGGTCCTCGCAGTCGATGACGAGGGCCTGCCATTTTCCGATCATGGGGTCTCCTTTTTTGGAAGGACGGCTACTTTAGGAACAGTTTGCGCAGCCGGCTCGTGGTGAGCAGGACGCCGAGGGCAATCATGACGAGGTAGTAGCCGATGTGCACGGCGGTGGCCGGGGTGAACACCCCCACGCTGATCTGGCGCAGCAGTTCCACGCCGTGCCACAGCGGCATGGCCTGGATCAGCCACTGGATGGACTGCGGGTAGACGCTGAGCGGATAGAACGTGGCACTGAAGAGGAACATGGGCAGCATGACGAAGTTGATCCAGTCCATTTGCTGGAACGTCTTCATGTAGCTCGTGATCCCCATGCCGAAGCTCGCGAAGCCGAAGGCGATCAGCACCGAGGCCGGGATCATCAGGATGGCCCACGGCGTGGTGATGAGGCCCATCAGGCCCATGACGGCCGTGAAGCCGGTCGCGTACATGGCCCCGCGCAGCAGGGCGAGGAAGATTTCGCCCATGGCGACATCCAGCGGCCCCAGCGAGGTGTAGAGCATGCCCTGGTACAGCTTGGCGAAGTTCATCTTGAAGAAGACGTTCCACGTGGAGTCGTAGACGGCGCCGTTCATGGCGGACACGGCCAGCAGCGCCGGCGCGATGTACGCGGCGTAGCTGATTTCCTGCCCGCCCGGGCCCTGGACCGACCCGACAATGGCGCCCAGGCCCACGCCCATGGAGATCAGGTACAGCACGGGTTCGAAGAACCCGGAGACCATGACCATCCAGTTGCTGCTTTTGGTGGCCATGAGCCCGCGGGCGACGACGGCGCGGACGTTGCGGGAGTAGATGGGCCCGTAGCGGCGGCGGCGCGCGGCTTCGGTGACGCTGTGGTCCCCTGTGTTGAAACTTCCGGTCAGGACGCTCATGAGGCCATCCTTTTGGCGAACTGGCGTTTGGTCAGGATCCAGCCGGCAGCCGCCAGGCCCAGCAGGAAGAGGACGTGGACGACGGTGAGCCAGGGCTCTTCCTCGTACCCGTAGCTGACCACGCGGCCAAGCTCGGTTCCGTGCCAGATCGGTGAGATCCAGCCGATCCAGCGGACTGCGAGCGGGAGCGTGTCCAGCGGGAAGAACGTGCCGGAGAACAGGAACAACGGCATGACGATGAACCGCATGACCATGGCGAACTGGCCCTTGTCGTGCTGGATGGTGGCCGCGTAGGCCATGAGCGGCAGGCCGAAGGACAGGCCGGCGAGGGTGGCGATGAGGATCGACACCCAGCCCCAGGCGCCGGGCGAGGCGCCGAAGAGCGCGACGACGGCGAAGTAGATGGCCGACTGCAGCAGGAAGCGCACCGTCACGGCGATGATCTGGCCGCCGGCGATCTGCTCGGGAGTCAGCGGCGAGGCGTGCGGGCCGTAGTAGACGCGCCGCCACTTGAAGCCGTCCATCACGGGGAAGGTGAACTCGTTGGCGGCCGTCATGACGGCCGCCGAGATCAGCAGGGCCGGCGCGATGAACGTCAGGTAGCTGACCCCGCCGAAGACGCCGGCGCCGTTGGCCTCGACCAGGGTGGCCAGGCCAACGCCCATCGCGAACAGGTAGGCCACCGGCTGTCCCACGCCGTACATCACGATGGTCCAGCCGTAGCCCTTCATGACCCGCAGGACCTGTTCGGCGTAGTAGAACGCGCCCCAGCGGCGGGCACGGGCGGCCGAGACTTCCGGCGAGTGCGCGCGCAGGGCCGTCCCCGCCGCGGCGCCCGCCGTCGTTCCCGCTGCTTGAATTGGCTTAGTCAGCTGCTCTTTCTTAGTCAACGAGGCTCCTGCCGGTCAGGCGCAGGAAGACGTCTTCGAGTGAGGAGCGGCGGACCAGTGAGGTGACCGGACGCAGGCCGCGGGCGGTGACCTGCTCCAGGGCGGCCTCGCCGTCGTGGGCGTAGATGAGCACCCGGTCCGGCAGGGTTTCCACGCGTTCGCCGATGCCGCCGAGCTCCGCGCCGACGCTCGCGTTGCGTTCCGAGCCGAAGCGCAGTTCCAGGACCTCGCGGGTGGAGTATTCGCGGATCAGGCTGGCCGGCGATCCCTCGGCCATGATCCTGCCCTTGTCCACCACAATCAGCCGGTCGCACAGCTGCTCGGCCTCGTCCATGTAGTGCGTGGTGAGGATCAGGGTGACGCCCTGTTCCTTGAGCCGGAACAGCCGGTCCCAGAGGATGTGCCGGGCCTGCGGGTCAAGGCCGGTCGTCGGCTCGTCCAGCAGCAGGATCCGGGGCTCGTTGATGAGCGAGCGGGCGATTGTCAGGCGCCGCTTCATGCCGCCGGAGAGGGCATCGACCTTGGAGTTGGCCTTGTCGGTGAGCTGGGCGAATTCCAGCAGCTCATCGGCCTTGGGCTTGAGGTAGCTCATGGGCAGGCCGAAATAGCGGCCGTAGACCAGCAGGTTGTCCCGGACTTTCAGTTCCTCATCCAGGTTGTCCTGCTGCGGCACGACGCCCAGGTGGGCGCGGACCTCCGGCCCGTGCTGTTCGGGGTCCAGGCCCATGATATTCAGGCTGCCGGAGGTGCGCTGCGAGACCCCGCCGATCATCTTCATCGTGGTGGACTTGCCGGCGCCGTTGGGGCCCAGCAGGCCGAACGCTTCCCCGGCGGGAACGCGGAAGGAAATGCCGTCGACGGCGGTGACGTCGCCGTAACGTTTGGTCAGGTTCTCGGCGGTGATGACGTATGGGAGAGCGGCGTCGGAGGGGCTGCTCGCGCGTGATTCTTTAGAGGCAAGTTCGGACACCCGCACTACGGTAGTGGATCCCCGCAAACTATGAAAGAGTCTTTTCGTAAAAACTCCTGACGTATCCGTTCCGTTATGCCGGCAGGCGTTAGAACGTGCGGAATCCTGCGGTGGTTGGGCCCGCCGAAAGCCGGCCCAACCACCGCGGGAGCCTTAGGCGGGCCCCGGGCGGCGTTCCTCTGCTCAGCGGTTTTTCTCTGCCCATTGGCGTTCCGCGGTTTCCACCACGTTCGCGAGCAGCATGGCGCGGGTCATGGGCCCCACTCCCCCGGGGTTCGGCGAGAGCCAGGCGGCGACGTCGGCCGCAGCGGGGTCCACGTCGCCGGTGACCACTGCCTTGCCGCTGCCGTCATCGACCCGGCTGACACCGACGTCGAGCACGATCGCCCCGGGCTTGAGGTCCCCGGCCTTGATCATGTGCGGCTGCCCGGCGGCGGCAATCACGACGTCAGCCTGCCGCAGTTCTGCCGGCAGGTCCACCGTTCCGGTGTGGGCCAGGATGACCGTGGCATTGACGTCCTTGCGGGTCAGCAGCAGACCCACGGGACGGCCGATGGTGACGCCGCGGCCCACCACGAGGACGCGTTTGCCGTTCAGGTCGATCCCGTGCCGGGTCAGCAGCTCCACGCAGCCCTTGGGCGTGCACGGCAGCGGGGATTTCATGGGTCCGCTGACGTTGGCCACGAGCCGGCCCAGGTTCATCGGGTGCAGGCCATCGGCGTCCTTCTCGGGATCCATGGCCTCCAGGATGACGTCCTGGTCGATGTGTTTGGGCAGGGGCAACTGGACGATGTAGCCGGTGCATTCCGGGTTCTCGTTGAGCTCGCGGACCACGGCCAGGAGTTCGTCCTGGCTGGTCTCTTCCGGCAGGTCGCGGCGGATGGAGGTAATGCCCACCTCGGCGCAGTCCTTGTGCTTGCCGCCGACGTACCAGGTGCTGCCGGGATCGGAGCCCACCAGGATGGTGCCCAGCCCGGGCGTGATGCCCTGGGCCTTGAGCACGGCCACGCGCTCGGTCAGCTCGGCCTTGATGGCGGCGGCGGTGGCCTTGCCGTCAAGGATCCGTGCAGTTTCAGCCGTTTTTGCGGTGTGCGAAGAAGTCATGGCCTACCACTGCTCGTGCTGCGGGTACAGCGGGAAATCGGCGGCGAGCTTGTCCACGCGGGCCTGTAGGGGTTCGATCTCCGTGGCAGCTCCGGACTTCAGCGCCGTGGCGATGATGTCCGCCACCTCGGTGAATTCCTCGGCGCCGAAGCCGCGGGTGGCCAGGGCCGGTGTGCCGATGCGCAGGCCGGAGGTGACCATCGGCGGGCGGGGGTCGAACGGCACCGCGTTGCGGTTGACGGTGATGCCGATCGAGTGCAGGAGGTCCTCGGCCTGCTGGCCGTCCAGCTGGGAGTTGCGCAAGTCCACCAGGACCAGGTGCACGTCGGTGCCGCCGGTCAGGACCGAGACGCCCGCGCCGGCGACGTCGGCCTGGCCGAGGCGCTCGGCGATGATCTTGGCGCCTTCGAGCACACGCTCCTGGCGCTCCTTGAATTCCTCGGTGCCGGCGATCTTGAAGGCCACGGCCTTCGCCGCGATCACGTGCATGAGCGGGCCGCCCTGCTGGCCGGGGAACACGGCGGAGTTAAGCTTCTTGGCCCACTCCTGCTTGGCCAGGATCACGCCGGAGCGCGGACCGGACAGCGTCTTGTGCACGGTGGAGGTTACGACGTCGGAGTACGGCACCGGGCTCGGGTGCAGTCCGGCGGCGACGAGGCCGGCAAAGTGCGCCATGTCGGTCCAGAGCAGGGCGCCGACCTCGTCGGCGATCGAACGGAAGGCCGCGAAATCGAGGTGCCGCGGGTAGGCGGACCAGCCGGCGATGATGACCTGGGGCTTTTCGGCGATGGCCTGCTCGCGCAGCTTGTCCATGTCGATGCGGAAGTCATCTTCCTCGACCTGGTAGGCGGCGACGCTGTAGAGCTTCCCGGAGAAGTTCAGCTTCATGCCGTGGGTGAGGTGCCCGCCGTGGGCCAGGGACAGGCCCAGGATTTTGTCGCCGGGAGTGATCATGGCGGCGAGCGCGGCGGCGTTGGCCTGCGCACCGGAGTGCGGCTGCACGTTGGCGTATTCGGCGCCGAAGAGGTCCTTGACGCGGTCGATCGCGAGCTGCTCCGCGACGTCGACGTATTCACACCCGCCGTAGTAGCGGCGTCCCGGGTAGCCCTCGGCGTACTTGTTGGTCAGGACGGAGCCCTGGGCTTCCATCACGGCGCGCGGGGCGAAGTTCTCGGAAGCGATCATTTCCAGGGTGCCGCGCTGGCGGCCAAGTTCCTGGGCAAGGACGGCGGCGATTTCAGGGTCGAGTTCGGCCAGCGGCTGGTTGCTCACGGCGGCTGAGGTGGCGGTGGTAGTAGTCACGAGGAACTCCTGGTTGGCAACGGGTACGGCTATTGGTCAGGCTACCGGCTGGCCCGTTGCGCCGCCCCTTGATTACGGGCCCCTTGACAGCGGGCCGCGACAGCGGCGGCCGGCACCCCGCGCGGGCACCAGCAACGGTGCGGCAGCAGTGATGCTGCCGACCGGTAAGACATGACCCTCGGCCCAGGCGTACGATCCGTGGTCTTCGTGAGTGCCGCTCCCTGATGGTTAGCCATCCAACGCCAGTTGCGACGGGTTAACACTACCAAAACCCTTTCAAAACTGCCCTTGAAGCGCAGGTAGGCTGTTCCTCGTGACTGATGAGAACCTGACTGCCTCCTACATCCTGACTCTTTCCTGCCCTGACCGGCCTGGCATCGTGCACGCCGTCGCCGGGGCCCTCCTGGTGGCGGGCTGCAATATTACAGATTCCCAGCAGTACGGGAGCCAGGGCACGGGCACCTTTTTCATGCGGGTCGAGGCGACGACGGCGGCGGCCCAGGCGGAGCTGCAGGCGGCGCTGGAACCTGTGGCGCAGGCCTTCGGGATGCAGTGGAGCCTCAACCCGGCCGGGCGGAGGGTCCGCACCCTGCTGATGGCCAGCACGTCCGCCCACTGCCTCAACGACTTGCTGTTCCTGCAGCGCTCCGGAACCCTGCCGATCGACATTCCGGCCATCGTGTCCAACCACCGCGACCTCGAGGGTTTGGCGGAGTTCTACGGCATCCCGTTCCACCACATCCCGGTCACCCCGGACACCAAGATCCAGGCCGAGGACGCCCTCCGGGTCCTGATGAAGGAACACGACATCGAGCTCACCGTCCTGGCCCGGTACATGCAGATCATCTCGGACGAGCTCTGCACCGAGCTGACGGGCAAGGCCATCAACATCCACCACTCGTTCCTGCCCTCCTTCAAGGGTGCCAAGCCCTACCACCAGGCGCATGCCCGCGGCGTGAAGCTCATCGGCGCCACGGCGCACTACGTCACGGCGGCCCTGGATGAGGGGCCCATCATCGAGCAGGAAGTCATCCGCGTGGACCACCGGCGCACCGCGGAGCAGTTCGTCCAGATGGGCCGCGACGTGGAGGGCCGGACCCTCGCCCAGGCCGTGCAGTGGCATGCCGAGCACCGCGTCCTGCTCGACGGCAACCGGACGGTTGTCTTTAACTAGAAGCGGTCATTAACTGGAGCTATGGAATCCTCCCGCAGGGACCGGCTCGAATCGTTTGTGGCGCTGTTGAAGAACGAGGGCCGGCACGGCGTGCTGGGCCTGGATTGCGGCCCGGGCGCCGACGGGCTGCACTTTGTGCAGTCCGGCATCCATTTCACCGGTGTCGACCAGTCCGAGGAGAACATCCACATCGCCCGATCCCACGGGCTGGAAGCCTCCGTGGCCGGACCGGTCTCCCTGCCGTTCGCCGATGCCGCGTTTGCCTCAGTGTGGGCGGTGGACGCCCTGGCGGGCCTGCCTGCGGAACAGTGGGACGACGTCGTCCGCGAACTCGGGCGGGTGGCGGAACCGGGCGCGCCGATCGCCGTCGTACTCCCCGCACCCGAACCGCGCAGCTCAGGCGACCCGCACACCTCGGCCGACCCGCGCGGCGAGGGCGAGTGGCGTGGCGAGAGCGAGTGGGGCGGCGAGGGCTTCACGGTGCTCCGCTCCCCCGCCTGACCCTCCTTTTCCCGTTGAGCTATCACTTGTGGTGGTTAAACCGCGCCCATGGCAACCAGAACTGATAGCTCAACGGCATTGAAGGGCAGCAGCCGGGGCGTGTCCTAGGCTGGAGGCATGGCTCCCCTCTACGCATTCGCCGGTACCACTCCGGCCGTCCATGACTCCGCCTTCGTCGCGCCCACGGCGTCCGTGATCGGCAACGCCACCCTGGCCGAGAACTCGAGCGCCTTCTACGGCGTGTCAGTCCGCGCCGATACCGCTGCCATCACCGTCGGCGCCGGCAGCAACCTGCAGGACAACGTGGTGCTGCACGCCGACCCCGGCTTCCCCTGCACCGTCGGTGCGCGGGTCAGCGTCGGCCACAGCGCCGTGGTCCACGGCTGCACCGTTGAGGACGACTGCCTGATCGGCATGAGCGCCACCATCCTCAACGGGGCCGTGATCGGCGCCGGGTCCCTCATCGCCGCCGGTGCCGTGGTGCTGGAGGGCACCGTCATCCCGCCCCGCTCGCTGGTGGCCGGCGTTCCGGCCAAGGTCCGGCGCGAGCTCAGCGACGAGGAGTTCGCCGGTGTCCAGCACAACGCCGCCCACTATCAGGAACTGGCACGCGCGCACCGCGAACTTCACAGCGCCTGAGGAAACCGGCGCCGGGGCCGGCGCCGCTCAGTCCAGGGCTATCGGCCCGAGCTCGGAGAGCAGCTCGCCCGGTCCGGGATTCCCGGCGGGGGTGGAGCCGCCGAGGTGGTTGACCACGCCCCAGACGGCGTTGAGCCCTGTGGTGACGGCTCCCTCGGCCCAGCCGGCGGTGAAGGAGACGTCGTCTCCGGCGAGGAAGATCCCGCGCTGTTCGGCCGGCAGCCCGTCCTGTTTGAAGTGCGTGAAGAGCCGTTGCTGGTAGCGGTAGTGTCCCGGCAGGTTGGCTTTGAAGGCGCCCATGAAGTTCGGGTCGGCCTCCCAGGAGACCGTGATCGGCTGGCCCACGATGTGGCTGGCGATATCCACCCCGGGGTAGATCTGCTGCAGCGAGTGCAACATGAGCTCCGCCCGTTCCTCCGCGGTGAGCGAGAGCCACTTCAGCGCGTCGTCGTTCCAGGTGTAGGACAGCAGGATCACGGCCGGCTGGTCCGGGCCGTTGTCCAGCAGGTAGGTGGCACGGTTCAGCCGGTCGGTCAGCGTCATGGACAGGACCTCGCGGCCGGTGGCCGGGTCGATGTCCTTCCAGAACGGCCGGTCCACCATGACGAAGGTCTTGGAGGACTGCATGTAGTGGGAGCGCTCGATCGCCGTCCACAGTTCGGCGGGGAACAGGGCCTCGTCCGTGTGGATCCTGGTCGAGAGCAGCCATGACTGGCAGGTGGTCACCACCGCCGGGTAGGCGGATTCGCGACCCCAGCGTTCCCGGATCCGGAAGTCGCCGCCGCCGTCGCGGGCGATGCGGTCCACGGCGCCGCGCGGCGCGCCTGCGTGCAGCGAGGCCAGCGAGGTGCCGTCCGGCCAGTGGGCCATGCCCGACGGCGCGTGCTCCCACAGTGCCTCGGGGAGCCGCTGCGCGCCGCCGTCGATGAGCCGGTGCCGGTCATCGGCGTCGGTGTAGACCACGCGAAGGATTTCGAGGATCGAGTTGGGGAAGTCGGTGTCCCAGCCACCGGTGCCGAATCCCACCTGCCCGAAGGCCTCGCGGTGGGCGAATCCGGCTTCCTTGAAGGAGTCGCTGCCGGCGATGAAGCCGTAGAACGTCTGCTCGTCCAACTGCGGGAGCAGCGCGTTCCAGAGGTCCTTGATCCGGGCTGTGTCCCGGGCGCGGATGGCGTCCTGCATCTCGGCGAACGCGGCGCCGTCGTTCACGGCAGCCTTCCACGCGTCCGCCACCTCACGGAAGAACGGCGGCAGGTCCGCGGCGGTCTCGGCATAGTATTTCTGGCCCGCGAGCTCGATCACCGTGCTGGAGGTCGCCGGCGCCAGCGGATTGGGGAAGGCCCGGGTCTGCAGCCCGAGCAGGTCCACGTAGTGGTAGAAGGCCTTGCCGGATTCCGGGAAACGCATTCCGCCAAGGTCCGCCACGATCCCCGGCGCGGACGGGAAACTGGCGGTCCGCAGCCGGCCGCCGATCCTGTCGGCCTCGTAGACAACCGGCCGCAGGCCCAGCTTCATGAGCTCATACGCGGTCACCAGTCCGGACAGTCCGGCACCGACGACGGCGACCTCCGTCCCGTACAGCTCGGGCGGCACCGATCCCAGGCCCTCCGGGTGGGCGAGGTAGTGGTCGTAGCTGAACGGGAAGTCCGGATTCAGCATGGTGATGGGCGCCGCGCCCGCTTCAGCGGCGGACCGGGGAGCCGGAAGTTCGGTGGCGATGGTCATGAGATCTCTGCCTTCATTTCCTGGGGTGTGGTGGTGTTGTCAGGGTGGCGGCTAGATAGGTCAAGGTAGTCCTCGTGGCTCAGCGCAGCCACCCTGGAGTTCTTCCGGCCGTAGCCGAAGTAGGCGGCACAGCCAACGAGCATCCAGGCCCCGAACACCGCCCAGGTCTCGGCGCCGAGGTTGGCCATGAGGTAAGCGCACATGAGGGCGCCGAGAACCGGTGTCAGCGGAAAGAGCGGGACGCGGAAGCTGCGAGTGAGTTCGGGCCGGGTCCGCCGCAGGTAGATGACAGCCACGTTGACCAGGGCGAAGGCGAACAGGGTACCGATGCTGGTCGCGTCCGCGAGGGCACCGAGCGGCACCAGGCCGGCGGTCAGTGCGACGGCGGTGCCCACGATCAGGGTTCCGGCAGCCGGCGTGCCGGTCCGGGCCGAGATCCGGCCGAAGACCTTGGGCACCAGGCCGTCGCGCGACATCGAAAGCAGGATCCGGGTCTGCCCGTACAGCACGGTCAGCACGATGCTGGCGATGGCGAGCACGGCGCCGACGGCGAACACCACGCCAACCCACGGCTGGCCGGTGATTTCCTCAAGGATCTTCACCAGGGCCGCCTCGGTGCCGTCGAACCAGCCCCAGGGGCGCGCGCCGATGGCGGCGACGGCCACAAGCACATAGATGCTGGTGACGATCAGCATGGAGAGCAGGATGGCCCGCGGGAGGTCGCGCTTGGGATTCCGGGCCTCCTCGCCGGCCGTGGAGGCGGCATCGAAGCCGATGTAGGAGAAGAAGACCCGGGAGGCTGCGGCGGAGACGCCGGCGGCGCCCATCGGCATGAGGGGTTCGAAGTGTCCGCCGTTGAAGGCGGTGAAGGCCACGGCGCAGAAGAACAGCAGGATGCCGACCTTGACCAGGACGATCGCCGTGTTGATCCAGGCGCTCTCCTTGGCGCCGCGGACCAACAGCACGGTGGCCAGGGCGACAATCACGATTGCGGGCACGTTCAGCACGCCGCCGGCTCCCGGCGGTTGCGAGATGGCGTCCGGGAGTTCCAGGCCGAAGACCGCCAGGGCCTCGTTGACATACTGGCCCGCACCGACCGCGACGGCGGCCACGGAGACGGCGTATTCGAGCACCAGGCACCAGCCGCAGATCCAGGCCATGCCCTCGCCCATGGTGGCATAGGTGTAGGAGTAGCTGGAACCGGCGGCAGGGACCAGGCCGGCCATCTCCGCGTAGGACACGGCGGAGAGCAGGGCGGCGAAGCCGGCGATGGCGAAGGAGATCCAGATGGCCGGGCCGGCGAGCGGCACCGACTGGCCCAGGATGACCAGGATGCCGGTGCCCAGGGTGGCGCCGACGCTGATCATGGTCAGCTGCAGGACACCGAAGCTGCGGACCAGCCGCGTGCCGCCGTGTCCGGTCTCGGCCTCGCGGACCAGCTGTCCGATCGGCTTGCGGCGCAGGAGCTGGGCGGTGAGCCCGGGACGGCCGGCTTCCGCCGGCGGGCGTTCGCCGATCAGAGTTGGCACAGTCATCATTGACGTCCTTATCTTCAGTAGTGGTCGGTTTCCCGAACCAACCCTAGGCGTGTGAGCCACCTCTCAAGGTTGTGCAAAACGACCTGTAGTCTTCACTCATGAGACTTAATGCACTTGGACTCCGCCGGCCGGGCGGCCGGCACGGGGGCCGCGGCCGTGGCTGCTGAGGACCCGGAGCGGCTCGGCTTCGTCACTCTGGCGCAGTTCCTGGGCCAGTTGCCGGCACTGGCCGTCGTGCACGACGGCGGCAACGGCCAGGAGCGCCTGCGCTGGGTGGAGCCCAGCGAACTGGAAGATCCCACCCCCTACCTGCTCGACGGCGAGTTCCTGCTCACGGCCGGCCTGCCGTTCGTGGGCGGGGGCGGCAGCGAGGAGGCGGTGGACGCTTACGTGCGGCGCCTGGTCCAGGCCCGCGTGGGCGCCCTGGGCTTTGGCCTGGAACCGTACTTCAACGCCGTGCCCGATGCCGTGGTGCGGGCCTGCCGGCAGCACAACCTGACCCTGGTCGCCATCCCGGAGAGCCTCCCGTTCGCCGCGCTGGGACTGGAATTCTCCCGGCTCCTGGAGTCGGACAACGCCAAGACCTTCCGCCAGTTGGCCGACACCAGCCGGCAGCTCATGCGCGCGGTCTTGTCCGCGCGCCCCGAGCACGAACTCCTCGCGGCCCTGGTCCAGCGCGTCCCGGTTTGGGCCGTGCTGGTCGGCGCCGACGGGCGGGTGCGCGCCCGCGGTTCGGGCCCCTCCCCCGGTCCGCGGGCCGCCGGCGCCGCTGCCGGCACCGTGCCGGGAGTTGACTCCGCCGACCTGCAGCCGCTGCTGGCCCGGCTGCTCGCCGGCAGCGGTCCGCGGGTCGAGATGGATTCGTTCGACGCCGCGGGCTCGTCCCTCGTCTTCGGGTATCCGCTGCGCAGCACCCGGGACGCCAACCTCGGCGCGCTCATCCTCGGCACGGACGCCCCGCTGACCCCGGCCCAGAACAGCGTTGTCTCCACCGCGGTCGGGCTGCTGGAACTGCTGGTCCGCCAGCGCATCAGCGGCTCCCTGGCCCCGAGCCAGCTGGCCACGGCGCTGCTGCTGCACCCGGAGAGCGTGGCCTCGGGATCCGCACGGCATGTCAACGGGTTCAAGGACCTGCTGGCCCAAAGCATCTCCTCCACCCGGTCCGGCCAGCTGCGGGTCGTGCAGGGTCTCCGGATTGACGCCGCCCCGGACAGCTCCCGGACCCCGGGCGGACCGGGTGAGGCTCCGGTGCGGGCGTTGCTGGAGTGGCGGCGGCTGTTCGACACAAAGCTCGTGGAGCTCACCGAGTACGGCTTTGCCGCCATTACCCGGTTAAAGGTCGACGACGCCCTGCTCGCCGAAGTGGAGCGGCTCGGCTGGCGCCTGGTGATCGGCAGCGGCACCGATTTCGCGAACCTGCCGGAGGCTTACCGGCACGCCGCTTCACTGCGCAACCGCGTTCTCACGAGCCGCCGGAGCGTCCGGGCGGATGACGTGACGTGGTCGGTGGCCGGCCTGCTGGGACCGGCTGCCGGCACCCTGCTGGCGGGCCATCTGCTGGCGCCCCTGCTCGCCCTCGAGCCGGAGCGCCGCGACAGCCTGCTCGGCATCCTGCGGGCCTGGCTGGGCGAAAACGGAAGCTGGGACGCCACGGCAAAGGCCACGGGACTGCATCGAAACAGCGTCCGCCGGCAGATCGGCATCATCGCTGAGCTGCTGGGCTTAGACCTCAACCAGGCCCAGGCGCGCGCGGAACTCTGGATCGCCCTGCAGTACCAGGCCGAGCCTGAGCCGCCCACCCCGGCCACCGCAGGTCAGGCGTCCAGTGCACCGGCCAGCGCAGGTCAGGCGTCGGCTGCCGGTCAGACTCCCCAGGAGCGGTAGACCTCCGGGCGGCGGTCGCGCAGGTAGTCCACGGCGTCCTCGATGCCGTCTGCCGCGGCACGGCCGGTCTCACCCAGCTCGGCAAACAACAGTTCCGGCCCGGCCCCGGCCGCGGCCAGGACCGAGCCGTCCGGGCCCGCGACGATGCTGCCGCCGCGGAAGTCGCTGTCATCCTCCGAACCCGTGTGATTGGCGTAGGCGACCGTCAGCTGGTTCTCCAGGGCGCGGGCCCGGATCAGCACCTGCGGCACGACGTCGAATCCGCCGGCGAGTGCCGTCGGCACCAGCAGCAGGTCCGCGCCGCGCAGGGCGGCCGCCCGCGCCGACTCGGGAAACTCGATGTCGTAGCAGATGACCAGCGCCGTTTTGTGCCCGTGGAAATCCACGACGCCGGGGGAAGCCGCGGCGGGTGTGAACGCCGCCCGCTCGTCCGGGCCGAACAGGTGCACCTTGTCGTAACTGAGCAGCTCCTCGCCCGCCTCGTCGACCAGGGTGGCGGAAATGTGCCACCCGCCGGCCGGCGTCAGCGTGGGCAGGCTGTAGACCAGGGCGATGTTGTTGCGCCGCGCGATGCCGGCCAGGGCTTCCCGGAGCGCGGGCAACCTGCCGGGATCGAACGCCTCCCGCAGCCGCCGCGGCGCGTAGCCCACGGGGAAGAGCTCCGGGGTCACCAGCAGCTGCGCGCCCGCGGCGGACGCATTGCGCGCCGCGGCCTCCACCGCGGCGCAGTTCGCCTCGATGTCCAGCACGGCGGAGTTCGCCTGCATCAGGGCCAGCAGCACCATTACCACCTCACGTTTCCGGACGCCTCCGCGGTCGCGGCGGGTTCTCCCGACCAGAGTAGCCGTGGCCCGGAACGCGGGGTGTGGTGCAATTCCACCCGGCCAGCGTGCCGGCGGGGCAGAACGTCCTTGCCGCGGAGACGGCGGGTGCTGACCGCCCTCTCCCCGACATTCGACCGGCGCGGCCGTTATCGTTGCGTTAACTTCTTGACTACAAGGCGCGAATGCGTCACGCTTCATAGCATGCCCTCACCAACGCGCTCAACGAGGAGCCGAACCAAGAACCCCGGATCGCAGTCCGCCCTCCGGCATTTGAACCAGCAGCGGATCATCGAATGCCTCCTCGCGGGCCCATCCACGCAGGCGGAACTGGCCCGCCAGACCGGGCTTTCGACAGCCACGGTCTCGAACATCGTCAAAATCATGCAGGACGCCGGGCTGGCCTCGACTGAACCGATCACCAGTTCCGGGCGGCGCGCTCTGAACGTCCGGCTCAACAGCAACGGAGCCGTCGCCGTCGGAATCGACTTCGGCCGGCGCCACCTGCGCGTCGTGCTGGCCTCGCTGAGTTACCACGTGATCGCCGAAGAGTCGGTCCTGCTGCCCCTGGGCCATCACGCCGAGGAAGGCATCCAGGCCGCCGTCGGCGTGCTGGACCGGCTGCTCACGGACAGCGGTGTGGAACGCAGCGCCCTGGTGGGTGCCGGCGTCGGAATTCCCGGCCCGATCGACCGCCGCACAGGCACCGTGGCGCAAGGCGCGATCCTGCCCGAATGGGTGGGCATCAACATCCTCAAACGCCTAGAAGAAGCGCTGGAACTCCCCGTCTTTGTGGACAACGACGCCAACCTGGGCGCCCTCTCCGAGGTCACCTGGGGGCCGCACAGCGGCATCAGCAACCTGATGTTCCTCAAGATCGGCTCGGGCATCGGCGCGGGGCTGATCCTCAACGGCGCCCCGTACTACGGCAACGTGGGCATCACCGGCGAAATCGGCCATGCCACCATCCACGAGCACGGGCTGATCTGCCGCTGCGGGAACCGCGGCTGCCTGGAAACCATCGCCTCCACCACCACCATGATCGAGCTCCTGAGCCGCGGCGAGGACCGGCCGCTCTCGCCTGGGGACATCGTTCGCAAGGCCCTGGAGAAGGACTCCGCCACGCTCCGTGTCGTGGACGACGCCGGGCTCGCCGTCGGGCGCGCGCTGGGCAACGTGGCGAACCTGATCAACCCCGAGGTCATTGTGGTCGGCGGCCCGCTGGCGGGCCTTGGCCAGCTGCTGCTGGACCCGATCCGGCGCGGCCTGATCCGCCACGCGGTGCCGGTCATAGGCGAGACAACCACCCTCACGATGTCGTCCCTGGGCGACCGGGCCGAGGCCCTCGGGGCCACGGCTTTGGTCTTCCAGCACGCCGGAATCCGGCGAAACTAACCATTTCGTTATGTGGCTGTTGCGTTAAAGACTTGACGACAAGGGCTGTGATCCAGTTTACTTTTCCATCAGACGGCCCTGCGGTTTGCAGGGGCGGACAACGAAGTCATGCATTGGAGGCGTAAGGGCAGATGACGTCCCTCAACACGCACAGTGATCCGCTAATCCTCGAGATGCGATCCATCACCAAGGAGTTCCCCGGCGTTAAAGCTTTGGCCGATGTGAGCCTGCGGGTGAAGGCCGGCGAGATCCACGCCATCTGCGGTGAGAACGGCGCCGGGAAATCGACCCTGATGAAGGTACTCTCAGGCGTGTACCCCTACGGCACGTACACCGGGGACATCGTTTACCAGAACGAAGTCCAGGAGTTCAAGGACATCAGGGCCAGCGAGCACGCCGGCATCGTGATCATCCACCAGGAACTCGCGCTTATCCCCGAACTGTCGATCATGGAGAACATCTTCCTCGGCAACGAGCCCACCAAGCGCGGCGTGATCGACTGGGCCGAGGCCCGGACCCGGTCCACCGAACTGCTGGCCCGCGTGGGGCTGCGCGAGGACCCGGACACCCCCATCAAGGAGATCGGCGTCGGCAAGCAGCAGCTGGTCGAGATCGCCAAAGCCCTGAACAAGTCGGTCAAGCTCCTGATCCTGGACGAGCCCACGGCGGCGCTGAACGAGTCCGACTCCCAGCACCTGCTGGACCTCATGCTGGGCCTCAAGGGCCGCGGAATCACCTCGATCATCATTTCGCACAAGCTCAACGAGATCGAACAGATCGCCGATGAGATCACGATCATCCGCGACGGCAAGTCGATCGAGACCCTGAACGTCAAGGCCGACGGCGTCGACGAGGACCGCATCATCAAGGGCATGGTGGGCCGGACCCTGGAATCCCGGTTCCCGGACCACGAGCCGAAGATCGGCGATGTCCTCTTCGAGGTGAAGAACTGGAACGTCGGGCACCCGCAGATCCAGGACCGCCTGGTCTGCAAGAACTCCAGCTTTTTCGTCCGCCGCGGCGAGATCGTCGGGTTCGCGGGCCTGATGGGCGCCGGACGCACCGAACTGGCCCGGTCCGTGTTCGGGCGCTCGTACGGCCGCTTCATCTCGGGCCATGTCTACAAAGAAGGCAAGGAACTGCAGCTCAAGAGCGTCCGCCAGGCGATCGACGCCGGACTCGGCTACGTCACCGAGGACCGCAAGTCCCTGGGCCTGAACCTGCTGGACGACATCAAGGCCACCACGGTCTCGGCAAACCTGCGCAAGATCAGCAAGAACTTCGTGGTGGACGCCAACAAGGAATACGCCGTCGCGGAGGAATACCGGAAGTCGCTGCGGACCAAGACGCCCTCCGTGGAGGAAGGCGTCGCAAAGCTCTCCGGCGGCAACCAGCAGAAGGTCGTGCTGGCGAAGTGGATGTTCACCGACCCGGACGTGCTGATCCTGGACGAACCCACCCGCGGGATCGATGTCGGGGCCAAGTACGAGATCTACGGCATCATCCAGAAGCTGGCCAACGAGGGCAAGGCCGTGATCGTCATTTCCTCGGAGCTGCCCGAGCTGTTGGGCCTCTCGGACCGGATCTACACGATTTTCGAAGGCGCCATCACCGGCGTCCTGAACAAGGACGAAGCCAGCCAGGAAAGCCTCATGAAACTCATGACGTCCGCCCGCAAGACCGCTTGACCCTTTGGGACAAACCAGAACAATCCGAACACCCCGGACACAAGGACTGAAACAATGAACGCGCTCAAGAAGCTCTTTGGCGGCAACACCCGCCAATTCGGCATGATCTTCGCCCTGGTTGCGCTGATCGTGTTCTTCGAGATTTTCACGGAGGGCCGCACGCTCACATCGGGCAACGTCATCAACCTCTTCAACGGCAACTCCTACATCCTGATCCTCGCCATCGGCATGGTGCTGGTCATCATCGCCGGGCACATCGACCTCTCGGTCGGTTCCGTCGCGGCCTTCGTGGGTGTCTGCGTGTCACTCTTCATCCGCGACTGGGGGCTGCCCTGGTACATCGGCGTCCTGATGGGGCTCGGGCTCGGCGCCCTGATCGGAATGTGGCAGGGATTCTGGGTGGCCTATGTCGGCATCCCCGCGTTCATCGTGACGCTGTCCGGCATGCTGATCTTCCGCGGCGCCAACCAGTTGGTCGGCAAGTCGAACACCATCCCGGTTCCCACGGATTTCCAGTACATCGGCTCCGGCTACCTGCCCGAGTTTGGACCGAATACCGGCTACAACAACCCCACCATGCTCATTGGCCTGCTCGGCGTCGCGTTCGTGATCTTCAGCGAGATCCGCTCCCGCCGCAACGCCAAGGCCCTCGGTGCCGAGGTTCCCGAAGCGTGGGTCATGGTTATCAAACTGGTGCTGGTCTCCGGCGCCATCCTCTACGCGACCTACCTCTTTGCCACCGGCCGGCCGGGCACCTCCTTCCCCGTGCCGGGCCTGATCCTGGCCGTCCTGGTCCTCGTGTACGGCTTCATCTCCTCCAAGACCGTTATCGGCCGCCACATCTACGCCGTCGGTGGCAACCGGCACGCCGCCGAGCTCTCCGGTGTCCAGTCCAAGAAGGTCAACTTCCTGGTCATGATGAACATGTCCTTCCTGGCCGGCCTCGCCGGCATGATTTTCGTCGGCCGCTCCACCGCCTCAGGCCCGTTCGACGGCGTCGGCTGGGAACTGGACGCCATCGCCGCCGTGTTCATTGGCGGCGCCGCGGTCACCGGTGGCGTGGGCACCGTGATCGGCTCGATCATCGGCGGCCTGGTCATGGCAGTCCTGAACAACGGCCTGCAGCTGCTCGGCGTCGGCGCCGACCTCACCCAGATCATCAAGGGCCTGGTGCTCCTGATCGCCGTCGCCTTCGACGTCTACAACAAGACCCAGGGCAAGAGGTCCGTCGTCGGGATGCTGATGAAGAACTTCAGCCGCAGTAACGAGATCAAGGCCGACGAGACAACCCAAACCACAGACGTCATCTCCAGGGGAGCCTGAGCGGCTCCCCCGGTTCCCCAACCCCACAATTCTCCGCACACCACCAAAAGAAAGTGAACCAAGCAATGCGAATGATTGGTAAAGCAGGAAAGGCAGCAGCAATCGCTGCTATTGCGGCACTGGCGCTGACGGCCTGCGGCCGTTCCGACACCGGGACTACCGGCGGTTCGAGCTCCGGAGGCGAAGCATTCCCGAAGGGCTCGTCGATCGGCGTCGCGCTGCCCCAGAAGACCTCGGAAAACTGGGTTCTGGCGGAGCAGCTGTTCAACGACGGCCTCACCAAGGCCGGCTACAAGCCGGATGTGCAGTTCGCCAATGGCGGCGTTTCGGATCAGCAGAACCAGATTAGTGCCATGATCACCAAGGGCGACAAGCTCATCATCGTCGGTGCCATCGACGGTGCGCAGCTGGGCACCCAGCTCAAGCAGGCCAAGGATGCCGGCGCCACGATCATCGCGTATGACCGTCTGCTCCTGAACACCCCGGACGTGGACTACTACGTGGCCTACGACAACTTCAAGGTCGGTGAACTCCAGGGCCAGGCGCTGCTGGACGGCATGAAGGGCAAGAAGCCGGCAGGCCCGTACAACATCGAGCTCTTCGCAGGTTCCCCTGATGACGCCAACGCGAAGGTCTTCTTCGACGGCGCCATGAGCGTCCTGAAGCCGAAGATCGACGACGGCACCCTCAAGGTCCTTTCGGGCCAGACGAGCTTCGAACAGGCCGTTACCCAGGGCTGGAAGGCAGAGAACGCCCAGAAGCGCATGGACACCCTGCTCGCCGGAACGTACGGCAGCGCCCCGCTTGACGGCGTGCTGTCCCCGAACGACACCCTGGCCCGCGCGATCATCACCTCTGTCAAGGCCGCCGGCAAGCCGATCCCGGTTGTCACGGGTCAGGACTCCGAGGTTGAGTCGGTCAAGTCCATCATGGCGGGCGAGCAGTACTCCACCATCAACAAGGACACCAATGCACTCGTTGACCACTCGATCACCATGGTCAACGACGTCCAGGCAGGCAAGAAGCCGGAGATTAACGACGACAAGTCCTACAACAACGGAAACAAGGTTGTTCCCGCGTACCTGCTGAAGCCGGTCATCGTCACCAAGGACAACGTCCACACGGCGTACGAGAACGATCCGGTCCTCGGCCCGATCACCAAGCAGTAGTTCCTTATCTGGGCGACCGCTTCACCGGCCGCGCCAGAGTACAGAGCCCCGGCTCTCCCGCAAGGGAGGGCCGGGGCTCTTGCGTTGGCAGTGGCGCACCGGCCGTGGTGCGCCGGCCGCGACCTTGGCGGTGACTTTGGCGGTGACCTTGGCGGTGACCTTGCCTGTGGCGAGGCGCTTCACAGCAGATCCATAGCTCCCGGGGGAGGTTCGCACAGCGGCCCGTACCACTGTGGGACCAGCGCCGGGCATCGGGCCCGGCAGGAGATACCCCCCAGAGACACCCAAGAAAAACTAGGAGCACCGTGAGCGTTCTTGCCCGGAGTGTAGGCAACGCCTTTCGAAACAAGGTCAGGACCGCCGCCGTGGTGGCGGTCCTGGCCGTAGCCATTGGACTTGCCCTGGCCATGCTCGTGGCCAACCAGTCCGTCACCGGCAAGGTTGCCGAGCTGAACGCCTCGGTGGGCACGGTCCTGACCGTGAACCCCGCCGGCGGCCAGGGGTTCGAGGGCGGCGGCGAGCCGCTGACGTCCGCCCAGGCAGCGACGGCGGCGGCCGTCCCCAACGTCAGCAGCGTGGTCGGCACCAAGGCGCTGCGCCTGCGCAACGCCGCTGACATTGCCGCCGAGGCCGCGTCAGGACGGACAGGCCAAGGCGGCCCCGGCGGCCAGTCGGCCACCTCCGTCACCACGAGCCTCACGGCCGCCGTCGACGCCGGCACCCTCGGCAACCGTAACCAAGCCAGTACCGGCGCCACCGGAAGCAGCACCTCGGGCAGTACCGGCAGCACCGCGCAGGCCGCGCCGGCGTTCTCGCTGCCCATCACGGCAACGGGCATCGGCGCCGAGGTGGACTCCACCGGCAAGGCCCTGCAGCTGACGCAGGGCACCGGCCTGGGCAACTACACCGCCGCGTCCACCGGCGCCCTGCTGGGCACCACCCTGGCCACCAAGAACGGCCTCAGCGTGGGCTCGACGTTCACCATCGGGGACCAGAGCTTCACCGTCCGGGGGCTGTTCGACGCCGGGACCGCGTTCGGCAACAATGCGCTCTACGTGACGCTGCCGACCGCCCAGACCCTCGCCGCGCTCCCAGGCGAACTCTCCACCATGATCGTCACGGTCAACAGCATGGAAAACGTCGACGCCGCCAAGACCGCCCTGCAGGCGGCGCTGGGCTCCGACAAGGCCGACGTCACCCAGGGCCAGCGGAACCTTGAGACCGCCGTCAGCTCGCTGGACAGCGTCAAGAACATTTCCTTCATCGCCTTCGTCGCGGCCCTTGGCACCGCCGGCCTGATCATCCTCCTGATCATGGTCATGCTGGTCCGCGAACGACGCCGCGAGATCGGTGTCCTGAAGGCCATCGGCGCCCCGAACCGCACCATCGGCCTGCAGTTTGTGCTGGAGGCCCTCGTGCTGGTGGCCATGGGCAGCGTGGTGGGCGCCGCCGTCGCCTCCCTCGCAAGCGGCGGCATCGCCAGCGCCCTCATCAGTTCAAGCAGCAGCACGAGCGCGGCGGCCACCGGCCAGCGCGGCGGCGCTGGCGGCTTTCCCGGTGGCGGGTTCCCGGGCGGGGCGGGCGGACCGCTGGGCGGGGCCAGCCAGCTGCTGACCTCCGTGACGGCGAGCGCCTCCCCCGACGTCATCGCCGCGGGCATCGCCGCAGTTTTCGGCGTCGCCATCATCGGCGCGCTCGTCCCGGCCCTGCTCACGGCCCGCATTCGTCCCATCGAAGTCCTCCGAGGAGAATAGCCATGATCGAAGTCAAGAACCTGGTCCGCACGTTCAAGTCCGGCGACCGGACCATCAAGCCGGTCAACGATGTCAGCTTCGAGCTGGAGCAGGGCACGCTGGCCTCGATCGTGGGCAAGAGCGGCAGCGGCAAGAGCACCCTGCTCTCCTTGCTCGGGGCGCTGGACAAGCCCACCAGCGGCGACGTGGTGGTCAACGGCGTGAGCCTGGCCAGCATGCCCGACGGGAAACTGACCAACTACAGGCGCCGGGACATCGGCTTCGTGTTCCAGCAGTTCAACCTGATCCCGAACCTCTCGGCCGTGGACAACGTGATGCTGCCGATGGAATTCGCCGGCGTGCGCAAGGCGGCGCGGGCCGAGCGGGCCCGGCAGCTGCTCGAACAGGTCCAGCTCGATCCGGAGAAGCACGGGCGGCGCATCAACCGGCTCTCCGGCGGCGAGCAGCAGCGGGTGGCGATCGCCCGGGCGCTGGCGAACGAACCCAAACTGATCCTGGCCGATGAACCCACCGGCAACCTGGACGAGCAGACCGGCGAGCACATCATCGAGCTGCTCAGCACGCTCAGCCGGGACCACAACACCACCATCCTGGTGGTCACCCACGACCGTGCCCTGGCCAACAAGACGGACCGGCGCTTCCGGCTCCAGCAGGGCCGGCTCACCGAGGAAACGGCCCGGACCCGTGCGACGGCGGCCCTGACCGGCTGAGGACCGGCCGGCGGCGGGGACTTCGGCGGCGGAGCTGCGGGCAGGCCTTGGGGGCCCGCCCGCGGCTCCGGCGTCGGGGCGCCGGGGCTGAACTTCGTGAGACTGGATCTCCGCGTCGAACCTCCGCCATGCCAGGGCCGTGAACACCGCGGCCCGCCCGCCCCTGGGTGAGAAGATGGCATCATGTCTGCCCTCATCGCAAAGCCGTGGCTGTTCAGCCAGCCGGACCAGGACCCCCGCACAGCCACCGGTGCCAGGCTGCGCTGGGGTGTCATCGCCACCGGCGGGATCGCCGCTTCGGTCACACGCGACCTTGGGCTGCTGGCGGATGCGGAACTGTACGCCGTCAGCTCCCGCACACAGGCGGCCGCGGACGCGTTCGCGGCCGACTACGGCTTTGTCCACGCCTACGGTGACCAGGAGGGCGCCAGTGGCTATGCCCGCTTGCTCGCCAATGACGCCGTCGACGTCGTCTACGTCGCCACCCCGCACGCCCACCATCACAAGATAGCCCTCGCCGCCCTCAACGCCGGCAAGCACGTGCTGTGCGAGAAGGCCCTCACGATCAATGCCAGGGAAGCAGCCGAGCTGATCGCGGCGGCCCGGACCAACGGAGTCTTCCTGATGGAGGCGGTGTGGAGCCGGTTCCTGCCCAGCATGCAGCGGGCGTTCGAGATCGCTGCCTCGGGCGAGATCGGCGAGGTGAAATGGGTCGGCGCCGACCTCGGCTTTCCGGCGCCGTACTCGCCCGGTTCCCGGCTTTGGGCACCCAAGGACGGTGGCGGCGCCCTGCTGGACATGACGGTCTATCCCCTGCTCTGGGCGCTCGGCACCCTGGGGTTCCCGCAAACGGTCAGCGCCACCGGCTGGCTGAACGACGACGGCGTCGACGCCCAGAATGCGTTGACGCTCGGTTACCACCACGGCGCCCAGGCCCAACTGACCTCGTCATTGATGGCCTACGGCCCCCGCACGGCCACCGTCGCCGGCACCAAGGGCTACCTCCAGAGCCCCGGCTCCATCAACAACCCGAAGGAACTGCTGGTCCGGATCGGCTTCGAGGGGCCCCGGACGGAGCAGTTCACCGTGGTGGGACGTGGCTACACCTACGAGCTCCGCGAGGTCACGCGGTGCATCCAGCAGGGCCTCACCGAGAGCCCGGTCATGCCTCTGGAGGACTCCCTGAACACCATGCGGCTTTTCGACGGCGTACGCGCGCAGCTCGGCGTGAGCTACCCCAACGACGCCCACTAACCGCCTCGCATTTTCCACGCCCCAGGCAACGGACCCGGCGCATTCCAAGTGTCTCGGTATGCCTACAGTTTCGGCCCCGCTCTGGACTCTCCTGTTGGGGCCGACTTACCCTGTAGGCAATTGTCCAGTCTTCCGGGATCGGGGGTGCGCGCATGGATCCTGCAGCAGCGTCCTCCCGCGCGGGCCGCACCTTGCGCCCCCTGCGCCCCTTGCGGCGCGTGCTTTTGGCCGCCGTCGCCGGCGCCGCGTGGCTGACACTGACCTGCACGGCCGCGCAGGCGGACGACGCCTGCGCGTTCTACGGGACGGCCGACGACGCCGGGGAGAGCACGGCCGCCGCCTCCTGTACGGACGCCGACGACCTCCCTGTTCCCTCCCTCGACGGCGTGGTTTCCGTGGACATCTCTGCGGTCCCGGCGGGCGCCTGGGCGGCGGGCGCTGTTCCGGGGCCGGGAGCAGCTTCCGCGGACGTCGTTCATGCCGACCCGAACGGGCCCGCGGACACCGCCCCTGACCCGGCGGTTCCCGACGCGCCACCGCCCGCCCCTGGGCAGGCGGCACCGGACCCGGCGCTCCCCTCCCCGGTACTCCCTGACCCTTCGCTCCCTGCGCCGGCACTCACCCCGCCGGCAACCGGGCCTGTGGTGGACCCTGCGGTTCCGGTCCCCGGTGTTGTTCCGCCGGTGGTGGACCCTGCGGTACCGGTCCCCGGCGTCGATCCGCCGGCCGTGGACCCCGCGGCTCCGGCTCCAGCACCTTCGTCGCCCGGCGACCCGGCGGCCCCGGCTCCGGCTCCGGATCCAGCAACTCCGCTCCCCGGCGACCCTGCGGCCGGGCCACCAGACGGCGTCGTTCCAGACGGCGTCGTTCCAGGCGGCGTCGTTCCAGGCGGCGACGTCGCGGCGGGATCGCCTGCGGGGACGCCGGCCGCTGTCGATGGCGAATCGGCACCGGCGGGCGCCGCAAAAGCGACCGCCGCCAACGCAGCACCAGCTGAACTGCCGGCGCCTGCCCCCACCGGCACCGTGGCGGCCCGTCCGTTCCCGGCGTCTCCTTCCCCGGGTGCCACTGTTGCCTATCCCGCCTTGCTGATCCCTGAACCCCGGGGCGCGGCAGCTGTCCAGTCCGGCGCTGCCCCGCCGGCCAAGGCCCCTGCCGGGACCGGTGAACCGCCGGCTCCCTCCGGCAACCCGGGTCCGGGCCCATGGCATGGCGGAACGGGACTGCCTGCGCCTGACGCACTCCCGCCGGCTCCGGGCTCGGGGTCCGGCAGCGGGCACTCCGGCGGCGGGCCTGCCGGAACGGCTGCGTGGATGCCCAGCCTGGTCTTCTACGTGCCCACCATCGGGGCCGACGCCATCGGCGGACCGCTCCAGCACGAGTACGCAGCCGTTAGCGCTGATCCCGGTTCTTCTCCTGACTAGTCGGGCCGTCTCTGCCTCCACAGAGCACGGCCCGTCGGGCTGCCTTCGCCGCCCGCCAACAGTCACCCAGGAGAATCCCCCATGGACACGACCGTCCACCGCCGGGCTTCCGGCACCCCATTTCCCGCCGGCCTGACCCTCTCAGCGCCCGCCCACCCCGAGCGTTCCGGTCCGCAGCCGAGGCCCGGCTGCAAGCCCCGCCCGCCCTAGCGCATGCCACCGCTCCCATCAAGGTCCTGTACCGCCGGAGCAAGGTCGTTGGGTCCGCTGGGGGACCCAACGGCATGCTCCGGCGGAGGGGCGTCCGCGGGTGGGCGTCCGGTGAGGAAAGACGCTTCGGCGCCGGGACCGGAGGTCCCCCACGCACCACGCGGACCGCAATCAGATACCCGTACCCGTATCATTCTTTAGGAGCGCCGCCGGGGCGCACACGAAAGGTACGGGGACAGCGTGGACAGTTCGCCCAACAGCATCATGGCGGAGCCCCTGGGCGGCCGCTATCAGCTGGGGGAGGTGATTGGCCGGGGCGGCATGGCGTCGGTCTACACGGCCAAGGACCTGAACCTTGGCCGGGACGTTGCCCTGAAGCTCTTTGCACCGCAATCGGCGGATCCTGACGAGCTCCGCCGCCAGGAAGCGGAGATCGAACTGCTGGCGACCCTGAATCATCCAAGCCTGGTGACGCTGTTCGACGCCGGGACGGACACCCGGATTCCCGAGGAGCCCCGGCCCTTCCTGACCATGGAGCTCGTGGACGGCCAGGATCTGCGGACCCGGATCCGCCACAGTCCCCTGCCGCTGGCCGAGTTGGCCGTGGTGGGCGCCGGGATCGCCGATGCCCTCGCCTACGTCCACGGCCTCGGCATCGTCCACCGGGACATCAAGCCCGCCAACATCCTCCTGGTGCCGGTCCGGCCGGGAGAGCCGCTTCGGCCCAAGCTCACAGACTTCGGCATCGCCCGGATCATCGACGGGACCCGGCTGACCGCCACGGGAACCATGGTGGGAACCGCCGCCTACCTCAGTCCCGAACAGGCCCGCGGGGCCGACCTCGGTCCGGCGAGTGATATCTACTCGCTGGGCCTGGTCCTGCTCGAATGCCTCAAGGGCGAGGTGGAGTACCCGGGCAGCGCCGTCGAATCCGCCGTGGCCCGCCTGCACCGCGCCCCCGTCATCCCGGACGCCGTGCCCGAGGAGTGGGCCCGGCTCATCAAGGCCATGACCGTCCTGGACCCGTTGGACCGCCCCGCGGCCGCCGATCTCGAGGCAGCTTTCCGTGTTGCCCTCGTTTCCCCCGGATCGCTGCCGGGGCCGGTCACAACGGAACCCACCCGGGTCCTCCCGGCCCCGCCGGCAAGGCGGCCCCGCCCACCCAGGCCCGGAGCCGCAACGGCTGCGGCGTCGAGAACACGCCCCCTGAACTCGCTGGACCCGGATGCCCTGCCGCTGCGGCCGCGCCGCCGCCGCTCCGTGTCGCGCGGGGCCGCATGGTTTCTCCGGGCCCGGCCCCGCACCCGCGTGGCCGTGCTGCTCGCCGTGCTGGCAGTCCTTGCCGTCGTGGCGACGATCGCGGTCGCCCTGTCCGTCCCCGCGGCGCCCGACGTCGTCCCCTACCCCACCGTCACCGGACCGCTCGGCGATCACCTGAGGGAACTGCAGAAGGGTGTGGAACCATGAGCGATTCGCGAACCGCCGGGCAAGACCGCGGCCGGGTGAGGTATCGGGTGTCCGCAAGCCTCCTTGCCGGACTGCTGGCCGCCGGGGCTTTGGCCGGTTGCGGCTCCCCCGCCCCCGAACTGGGCAGCGGCGCGGCCCGGCAACTCCAATCCGAAGTCTTGGCTGTCAGCCAGGCTGCAGCCGCCAACGACCCGGAGGGTTCCCTGAAGCACCTTGACGAGTTGCTGACCCGGCTGGATGCCGTCGCCGCGAGCGGCGAGGTGTCCTTCAGACGCCACCAGAGCATCAAGTCATCGATTGACGCCGTCCGGGCGGACCTTACCGCGCAGCAGGCGGCCGAGGCGGCCCGGAAGGCTGCGGAAAAAGCAGCGGCTGACAAAGCGGCAGCCGACAAAGCAGCGGCTGAAAAGGCTGCCGCGGCTCAGGCAGCAGCCCAGGTCGCTGCAGCGCGGACGGCCCCGGCCGCCGTCGCCCCGGCCCCGGCCAAGGCCGCCACCGGGAAATCGAAGCACAAGGGCAACGGCAAGGGCTGACCCCGCAGCCCTCCCCCGCCCGGCTGCCCCTCTTTCCTGCCATCCTCCGACCAGCCATTCCTACGACCAGCAGCGACGCGCGCACCGGAATCCCGGGCGGACAGCAGAACGCCCCGCCTCCCTTTCGGGAGACGGGGCGTTCTGCGTGGCGGCCGGCCCGGACGCTGCCTGAGGTCTGGCGCCGGTTGAGGCTGGGACTACTTGGTCAGCGTCGCAAGCACTTCGCTGAACTTCGCCGACGGGCGCATGACCGCTGCAACCTTGGCCGCATCCGGCCGGTAGTACCCGCCAAGGTCCACCGGGGAACCCTGGACGGCCAGGAGTTCGCCGGTGATGGTGTCCTCGTTGGAGTTCAGCGCGTCAGAAACGGCGGCGAAGGCCGCGGCGAGCTCGGCGTCGTCGTTCTGGCTGGCCAGTTCCTGGGCCCAGAACTTGGCCAGGTAGAAGTGGCTGCCGCGGTTGTCCAACTCGCCGGCCTTGCGCTTCGGGGACTTGTCCTCCAGCAGGAACGTGCCGGTGGCCCGGTCCAGGGTGTCGGCCAGGACCTGGGCGCGGGCGTTGCCGGTGCTGGTGGCGAGGTGCTCGAAGCTGACGGCCAGTGCGAGGAATTCACCCAGGCTGTCCCAGCGCAGGTGGTTTTCCTTGAGCAACTGCTGGACGTGCTTCGGGGCGGATCCGCCGGCGCCGGTCTCGAACAGGCCGCCGCCGTTGATCAGCGGTACCACCGAAAGCATCTTGGCGCTGGTGCCCAGTTCCAGGATCGGGAAGAGGTCGGTGAGGTAGTCGCGGAGCACGTTGCCGGTCACCGAGATGGTGTCCTCGCCCTTGCGGAGGCGCTCCACCGTGAAGGCCGTGGCCTCATCCGGGGACATGATGGCGATTTCCAGGCCCTCGGTGTCGTGGTCCTTGAGGTATTCCTCCACCTTGGCGATCATCCGGGCGTCGTGCGCGCGGCCCTTGTCCAGCCAGAAGACGGCGGGCGTGGCGGAGGCGCGGGCACGGGTGACGGCCAGCTTCACCCAGTCGCGGATCGGCACGTCCTTGGTCTGGCAGGCGCGCCAGATGTCGCCCGGGGCAACCTTGTGCTCGATCAGCACCGTGCCGGCGTCGTCAACGATCTGGACGGTGCCGGCGGACTGGATCTCGAACGTCTTGTCGTGGCTGCCGTATTCCTCGGCGGCCTGGGCCATGAGGCCGACGTTCGGGACGGTGCCCATGGTGGTGGGATCGAAGGCCCCGTGGGCGCGGCAGTCATCAACCACGACCTGGTAGATGCCGGCGTAGCTGCTGTCCGGGAGGACGGCGAGCGTATCGGCTTCCTGGCCGTCGCGGCCCCACATGTGGCCCGAGCTGCGGATCATGGCCGGCATCGAGGCGTCGACAATGACGTCGGAGGGCACGTGCAGGTTGGTGATGCCCTTGTCGGAATCGACCATCGCGAGTTCGGGGCCCTCGTTGAGGCCCTTTTCGATGGCTGCCTGGACCTCGCCGCGGATCTCCTCCGGCAGGTCCTCGAGGCCGTTGAGGATGGAGGCAAGGCCGTTGTTGGGGCTCAGGCCGGCGGCGGCGATCTGCTCACCGTAGGTGGCGAAGAGGTCCGCGAAGTAGGCCTTGACGACGTGGCCGAAGATGATGGGGTCCGAGACCTTCATCATGGTGGCCTTGAGGTGGGCGGAGAACAGCACGCCCTCGTTCTTGGCCCGGGCGACCTGGGCTGCGAGGAACTCATCCAGGGCCGCGGCACGCATCACGGTGCCGTCGATGACCTCGCCGGCCAGGACCGGGAAGGCACGCTTGAGGACCTTGACGGTGCCGTCTTCCTTGACGAGCTGGATCTTGATGTTGGTGTCGGCCTCGATCACCACGGACAGCTCGTTCGAGCGGAAGTCGTCGGCGTCCATGTGGGCCACGTTGGTATTGGACTCCGGAGTCCAGGCGCCCATGCTGTGCGGGTTCTGGCGGGCGTAGTTCTTGACCGAGAGCGGGGCGCGGCGGTCCGAGTTGCCTTCGCGCAGGACCGGGTTCACGGCGGAGCCCTTGATCTTGTCGTAGCGGGACCGGATGTCCGTTTCCTCGTCCGAGGAGGGGTTGTCCGGGTAGTCCGGCAGCGCGTAGCCGTGGCCCTGGAGTTCGGCGATTGCGGCCTTCAACTGGGGCACGGAGGCGCTGATGTTGGGCAGCTTGATGATGTTGGCTTCGGGCGTCTTGGCGAGTGCACCAAGCTCGGCCAGGGCGTCGCTGACGCGCTGCTCTTCGGTGAGGTAGTCGCCGAACACGGCGATGATGCGGCCGGCCAGCGAGATGTCGCGGGTCTCCACTTCCACACCGGCCGTCGAGGCGAACGCCTCAATGATCGGCAAGAACGAATAGGTGGCCAGCATCGGCGCTTCGTCGGTGTGGGTATAGATAATCTTTGCCATTGCGCGGGCGTCTCCCTGAAGGTCTGGGTATTTCCGGAATCTTGTGTTATCTCAACACCCCTAACTTACCCGAGGTGCCCCCGTTGGCGCCTACCGGCGTCGTGCGCGGACGGATGAGTGACGTCCCAACACGGCATAACAAAAATTGACAAGCGACTTTACAGGTTAGTCAAATTGCCGTAGTTTCGTTCCATCCAGCGGCCGCCAACAGCGGCCGCCCCGCTTTTCCACCGGTTAGGACACCCATGAGAACACCCAAGACTCTGGCCACCAGCCTGCTGACTCTTTCGGCCGCCGCGCTGCTGGCCCTGAGTGCCGCGGGGGCGGCCACGGCCTCCCCCGCACCGGCCAAGGCACCGGTTTCCACCTCCGATGTCGCCAGCCACACCGTCACCGAGACGGGCGCGGCCGACTACTGGACCGCGGAACGCATGCGCAGCGCCGTCCCCGGCGACGTCCTGGCCGACAGGGCCATGAAGCGCAACGGCAAGGCCACCGCGGCCAGGGGCCCGGCGGAAACGGGCGCGCCGAGCAAGGTCGAGGCCGCGGCTCCCAAGCTGCAATCCCAGACGCTCCAGACCAAGACCAATGCCAGCGAAACCCCCGTCCCGCACATCGGCAAGGTCTTTTTCACCCTCGGCGGGACGAACTACGTCTGCTCCGGCAACTCGGTCTCCTCCGGCAACAAGAGCACGGTCTCCACGGCCGGGCACTGCGTGAATGAGGGCCCGGGCGCCTTCGCCACCAAGTTCACGTTCGTCCCGGCGTACCTGAACGGCGCGGCCCCCTACGGCAAGTGGACGGCCAAGGCCCTCTACGCCCCCACCCAGTGGAGCTCCTCGGGTGACATGACCTACGACACCGGCTTCGCCGTCATGTCCACGCTCAACGGCCAGTACCTGAGCGACGTCGTCGGCGGCTCCGGGCTGCAGTTCAACGCCGCCCGCGGCCTGAGCTACAAGTCATTCGGCTACCCCGCCGCAGCGCCCTTCAACGGTGAATCCCTCAAGAGCTGCTCCGGCACCGCCACGAACGATCCCTACAACCCGCAGTTCAACACCCAGGGGATCCCCTGCAACATGACCGGCGGTTCCTCAGGCGGTCCGTGGTTCATCGGCACCAGCGCCGCCGGCTACCAGAACTCCATTAACAGCTACGGCTACGGCAGCAACTCCACCACGATGTACGGTCCCTACTGGGGCAGCGTGATCCAGCAGGCCTACACCACGGCGGCCGCTTCCTGATCTGAGGGCGCGGGGCCCCGTTCGCGCGGGGCCCCGCGCTCCGTTCGCGGGGGCCTGTTCGCGGGGCCCGCGCTCCGTTCGCGGGGGCCTGTTCGCGGGGCCCGCGCAGCCGGGCTTGTCTACCCTGTTTACCCCAGCGCGGGGTCATTGCGTCCCATCTTCAGCAGTGGGGAGGACGCAGTGGCCCCGCGCTGGCTTTATGTGCGACGGCGGATCGCGCCCGCCCCCTGGACATGCCCTCCGCTAACACCAAGGCCCGGACATATACCCCACATGTCCGGGCCTTGCCATGAGGAATGGACATGTCCTCCCGGGCGGCTTCTCGGCGCTTGGGAACGAATGAGCATGTCCCCCGGCTGGCCCGCTGCGCTCCAGAAAGAACGGGCATGTCCCCCGGCTGGCCCTGGCAGCCGAGGGTCGCACGGGGACATGCCCTCTCCACACTCCGAAGCCTGGACATATCCGCCATGTGCCCACTCCTTGCCGCGAAAAATGAGCATGTCCCGCGGAAAGAATGAGCCTGTCCCAGGGTCCGGCCACCAGCCCGCTCGATGGCACAAAAAATGGAACATGTCCCCCGGCCAGGGAGGGCATGTCCCGGAAAGGAATGGGCATGTCCGACCGGGTCGGTCTCGAGCTCCTGAACCCGTGAGCACGTCCTTTGGGTTGGCCCGGTACGCACCGAAAAGAATGAGCATGTCCCCCGGATGGCCCTGGCAGCCCCGGTCGCACGGGACATGCCCTCCCCACGCTCCGAAGCCTGGACATATCCCCCATATGCCCACTCCTTGCCGCGAAGAATGAGCATGTCCCGCGGAAAGAATGGGCATGTCCCAAGGACCGGCCACCAGCCCGCTCGATGGCACAAAAAATGGACATGTCCCCCGGCCAGGGAGGGCATGTCCATTTTTTGCGGGGGTCTCTTGCGCGCGGGTCCCTTGTGCGCGAACCGCAGCCCGAGTGGAAGAGCACTACCCGAGTGGAAGGGCCCTAGTGGAAGAAGTGGCGTGCCCCGGTGAAGTACATGGTGATGCCGGCGGCGTTGGCCGCGGCGATGACTTCCTCGTCCCGGACTGAGCCGCCGGGCTGGACGACGGCGCGCACGCCGGCGTCGACCAGGATCTGCAGTCCGTCGGCGAACGGGAAGAACGCGTCCGACGCCGCCACGGCGCCCCGGGCACGCTCCGGCGAAGCGGCGGCGTCGGTGCCAGCAGCACCGCCAGCACCCTCGACATCGGACTCAACCGTGACACCCAGCGTGTTGGCGCGCTCGACCGCGAGCTTGCAGGAATCGAGCCGGTTGACCTGGCCCATGCCGATGCCGACGGCGGCACCGTTGTCTGCGAGCAGGATGGCGTTGGACTTCGCCGCGCGGCACGCGGTCCAGGCGAACGCGAGGTCGGCCAGAGTGGCGGCGTCGGCGGCGTCGCCCGCGGCCAGGGTCCAGTTCGCGGGGGTGTCGCCGTCGGCGTCGACCTTGTCCGTGGCCTGTACCAGCATGCCGCCGGAGACCTGGCGGAACTCGGTCGGGTAGCGGCCGTATCCGTCCGGGAGGGCCAGGAGGCGGATGTTCTTCTTCTTGGACAGGATCTCCACTGCCTCGTCGTCGAAGCCCGGCGCGATGACGACCTCCGTGAAGATGCCGGCGACGGTCCGTGCCATCCCGGCGGTGACGGTGCGGTTCGCGGCGATGACGCCGCCGAACGCGGACACGGGATCGCAGGCGTGGGCCTTGGCGTGGGCGTCGGCGATCGGGTCGGCCGCCGACGCGGACCCCACGGCCACGCCGCACGGGTTGGCGTGCTTGATGATGGCGACGGCGGGTTCGGCGAAGTCGAAGGCGGCGCGCAGGGCGGCGTCGGCGTCGACGAAGTTGTTGTAGCTCATGGCCTTGCCGTGCAGCTGGTCGGCCTGGGCGATGCCGGCCGGGGCGGCCTTGTCCACATACAGTGCGGCCTGCTGGTGCGGGTTTTCGCCGTAGCGGAGCACCTCGGAGCGTTCCAGGGCAAGGCCTGCGTAGGCGGGCCAGTCGATCACGCCGTCGCCGTCCTCGTCACGGAACTGGCTGGCGGTCCAGGTGGCCACGGCGGTGTCGTAGGCCGCGGTGTGCGCGAACGCCTTGGCGGCGAGCCGGCGGCGGGTCTTCAGGTCAAAACCGCCCGAGGCGGCGGCCTCCACCACGGCACCGTAGGACGCCGGGTCCACCACGATCGCGACGGCGGCGTGGTTCTTCGCGGCGGAGCGCACCATCGCGGGGCCCCCGATGTCGATCTGTTCGACGACGTCGTCCGGCGCTGCACCGGACTTCACGGTCTCCACGAAGGGGTAGAGGTTGACGACGACGAGGTCGAACGGCTCGATCTCCATGTCCGCCAGGGTCTGCATGTGGGCCGGGACGCGGCGGTCCGCGAGGATGCCGCCGTGCACGCGCGGGTGCAGGGTCTTGACGCGGCCGTCCAGCATTTCGGGGGAGCCGGTGACTTCCTCGACTTCCTGCACGGGGATGCCCGCGGCAGCGATCTTCTTGGCCGTGGAGCCGGTGGAGACGATCTTGACGCCGGCGGCGTGCAGGCCTTGAGCGAGCTCCTCCAGACCGGTCTTGTCGTAGACCGAAATCAGTGCCCGGTGGATGGGAACTCGGTCGATGGATACACGGTCAAGCTGCGTGAAGCTCACAAAAGTCTCCGTCTTATATCGCGGCGGGGCCGCGGGTGGTGGGGATGCGGCCAGTTTATCGCGTCCCGCCGCCGGGCCCTCCCGCGCGCCGGAGTGTGAAGCACGCGCAGGCCGCGGCCCGGCCACGTAGAGTTTTCACAGGAGGCCAAGATGAACACGTACACCACTGTGCCCAGCGGCGAACAGGTGGTCCAGGAACTGCCGTGGCGGTGGAAGGTCCAGGGCCGGATCTTCCTGATCGGCGGACTGGGCTTCATGTTTGATGCCTGGGACGTCACCCTCAACGGCATCCTCATTCCGTTGCTGTCCAAGCACTGGTCGCTGAGCCCGGGCGATGCCGCCTGGATCGGCACGGCGAACCTCATTGGCATGGCCCTGGGCGCGTTCGTCTGGGGCACCATTGCGGACACCATCGGCCGCAAGAAGGCCTTCACCGCGACCCTGCTGATTTTCTCCATCTTCACCGTGCTCGGCGCCTTCTCCCCCGACTTCATGTGGTTCGTCGTGTTCCGGTTCCTGGCCGGGTTCGGCCTGGGCGGCTGCATCCCGGTGGACTATGCGCTGGTGGGCGAGTTCACCCCGCGCAAACAGCGCGGCCGGGTGCTCACCGCGATGGACGGCTGGTGGCCGATCGGCGCCGCCCTTTGCGGTTTCGTCTCCGCCGGGCTGGTCGCGGCCTTCGCGGACTGGCGGCTGACCATGCTGGTCATGGTGCTCCCGGCGCTGCTGGTGTTCTGGATCCGCCGCAGCGTGCCGGAATCCCCGCTGTTCCTGATCCGCAAGGGCCGCCGCGACGAGGCCGCCAAGGTGATCGACGCCCTGGTCCAGGCCACTGGCGCTGAGGCCCGCGTCTACAGCCTGCCCGCACCGCAGGATGCACCACGCCTCTCGGCGGGGAGTGCGTGGACGCAGTTGCGCGCCCTCTGGCAGTTCAACTGGAAGATCACGACGGCGGCATGGGCCCTGTTCTTCAGCATCCTGCTCGTCTACTACCTGTCGCTGACGTGGATGCCGCGGATCCTGATCGGCGCCGGCTTCGAGGAGTACAAGGCCTTCCTGACCACGGCGTCGATGGCCGCCGTCGGACTCCTGGGCGTGGTGGTGGCCGCCCTGCTGGTGGAGCGTGTGGGCCGCAAGTGGATCCTGGCGATCACCGGACCGCTGTCCGCGCTGACGCTGGTGATCGTGGCGATCGTGGTGGACATTCCCACCGCCGCCGTGTTCTGGCTCCTGGTGTTCGGCTTCGTGGTGCAGGTGGCCATCCCGGTGCTCTACACCTACGTCTCCGAGCTCTACCCCACGGAACTGCGTGGCTCCGGCTTCGGCTGGGCCTCGACGTTCTCCCGGCTCGGCGCCGGGTTCGGTCCGCTGATCTTCGCGGCCTTCCTGTGGCCGGAACTGGGGCTCGCGACGTCGTTCGCCCTGGCCGGCGGCCTCGTGCTGCTCTCCGTGCTGTGGATGGCGTTCTTCGCCCCCGAGACCAAGCAGCGCCGGCTCGAGTAACGCGCCCACCACTCGATGCGCTATCACTTCAGGCTGTTCTGAGCGCTGATAGCCACCCCAAGTGATAGCGCATCGGGGAAATTACGACGGCGCCCCTCACCTGAGACAGGTGAGGGGCGCCGTCGTCTGTGGTCCGATCCCCCGGCTACTGGATGCAGGTCACGGACACCGAGAGCGCGTTTGCCTTGAGCTGGGTGACAGACCAGCCCGTGGGCTGACCCGATGCGCCCACGACCGGCTGGCTGGCCACGACCTGGTTGCCGTTGCCGCTGTTGATCGCGAACCCGCCGCCGGTGGCGACGTTGCCGGCCGGGCAGCTGGCGACGACGGTGAGCGTTGAGCCGCTGGCCGACGTGACGCTCACACTGGTGGACGCTGCGGCACCGGTCGCACCGGTCGCGCCGGTTGCGCCCCTCTCGCCCTTCGCCCCTGCAGGGCCGACCGGTCCGATGGCACCCATGGGTCCGGCAGCACCGGTTGCACCGGTGGCACCCGTCTCGCCCTGGAGTCCGGGGGTCCCGGCAGCGCCCGTGGCACCGGTGTCTCCCTTGTCACCGGTATCACCCTTCTCGCCTTGGACGCCTTGGGCACCCGTCTCGCCTGTGGCACCTGCGGCACCCGTCTCACCTGTGACACCGGTGTCTCCCTTGTCGCCGGTGTCGCCCTTCTCGCCTTGGGCACCCGTTTCACCTGTGGCGCCCGTGGCCCCCGTCTCGCCAGTAGCACCGGTCTCCCCCGTGGCGCCCGTTTCACCGGCGGCCCCTGTGGCACCGGTTCCGCCCGTGGCGCCGGTGTCGCCCTTCAACCCGGGCAGACCCTGGATCCCCGGGGCACCGGCGATGCCCTGCATGCCCTGGATGCCTTGGGCGTTCCAGGAGATTGCGGTTTCCTTCTTGGAATCGCACGAGGCGCCCGCGGGGAGTACCCGCAGCTCACCGCCGTTGTTGTTGTTGAAGCACCCCTTGATTTCGCCTGTTCCCGACGTTGGAGTGGCGGCGATGGCAGCAGAAACGGCGCCCGTTCCCAGAACGAGCGCCGCAGTGAGACACAGGACTTTTGGACTTGTTTTGGCAAGGCTGAATCGAGACATGAAGAACCCCCGGAGATGCGACGAATGAATGAGACTGCGTCAGACTATTGCCCATTTCACTACTTGCATCGGCTCGGAAATACCTGTCTTTGGCCCTGCAGTACCTGACTTTCGGACCGAGTACTCACTTTTGCGGGTCCGACCACTTGGTTGGGCCGCGAAGGCCGCTACGCGCCCACGACCCGATGCGCTATCACTCCAGGCTGTTCTGAGCGCTGATAGCCACCGCAAGTGTCAGCGCATCGGGGGAAACCCGGCAGCGCGGGAATCAGGCAGCGCGGAACTCAGGCAGGGGTGTGGGCCGCGGCGAGGGAAGCCAGAGTGGAGACCAGGAGCCGGCGTTCCACCACCTTGATGCGCTCGTGCAGGGATTCCTCGCTCTCGCCGTCCCCGACCGCCACGGCTTCCTGCGCGATGATGGGGCCCGTGTCCACCCCGGCGTCAGCCCAGTGCACCGTGCAGCCGGTGACCTTCACGCCGTAGGCCAGCGCGTCGCGGACACCGTGGGCGCCGGGGAAGGACGGCAGCAGCGCCGGGTGGGTGTTGAGGTATTTGCCGCCAAACGCGTCAATGAAGTCGGCGCTGACAATCCGCATGAAGCCCGAGGAGACCACCACATCCGGGGCGAAGCCGGCCACGGCTTCGGTCAGGGCCGCGTTCCAGGCCGCCCTGTCCGGGTAGGCCTTGAAGTCCACCACAAACGTGGGAATCCCGGCGGCGGCGGAGCGTTCCACCCCGAACGTCCCCGGCCGGTCGGCGCCGACGGCGGCGATCTCGACGTCGAGATCGCCGGACTTCACGGCATCGATTACTGCCTGGAGGTTGGAGCCGGTGCCGGAAACGAGGACAACTATGCGCATGGTCCTAGCTTATGGGGCCGCTCGCGTAGGCTGGAAAACATGAATCCCCCCACGGAATCCGGCAGCGGCCAGTCGAACCGGCAGCCGGCCGGCCAGGCAGCACAAGATTCCGCACGGCTGACGCACACCCTGTTCCGGCTGTTCGTCATCGCGGTCCTGGGCTCGTTCTTCGTCTTCCAGCTCGACGTGGGCTACGTGTGGCTGACGGCGCTGCTCACGGTGGCGGGGATTGTGCTGGGCATCGTGGTCCTGGTCCGGGCGGTGAAATACAAGGAATCGCGGCTGGTTCTGTACGGCGCGATATCCGGGCTGGTGGTTTCGGCGGTGATGCTGCTGGTGGTCCTGGCCTCGACGCTGTTCTTCAACCAGATCCGCGATTACCAGCAGTGCGTCCGCTACGCACTGACGCAGCAGGCAACCTCGGAATGCAGGACGCAGCTGGAGAAGTCCCTGCCGAGCCAGCTACCCACGCAGCTGCGCTAACAGCTGCACCGACGCCGCTGCCCTAGCGGCTGCTGACCGTTTCCAGGTCTGCCTCGCGCAGCTTCTGCTGGCGTTCCAGCCACGGTCCGGCCGCGTAGCCGATCACGACGCCGATTCCGACCTCCGCGGCCACGAACAGCGCCGTGCGCAGCGGTTCGGGCCCGATCTCCGTCAGCCGACCGATGCCGGCCGAACCGCGGGCCAGCCAGGCGAGCCCCGCCGCGAGCAGCCCGGCGACGGAGCCGATCACCGCGCCCAGCACCACGGTGGAGGCGGCGGCGGTAAACCAGCGGGCCCGGATCTTGATGGACAGCCATTCGTCGAAGTGGTTTTCGCCTTCGCGCAGGAACCACCAGCCGGCCAGCGCCCCGGCCAGCGCCGGCACCACCAGGGCCACGAAGCCGAAGTCGAGGGAACCGGCCGGCAGCGCGGCGAACACCGGAACGGACGGCAGCGGCCCGACGGCGGTCCCGAGCGGTCCGGCCAGCGACCCGACGCCCAGGGCGAACCCCGCGCCGGAGATCCAGGCCAGGGCAAAGACGACGAGGTTGGGCAGAAAGCCGAGCTGCACGATGGTGAGGACACCGCCGCCCATGGCGCCGGCGTCGAGCCCTTCATAAACGGCGACCACAAGGTTCCAGTGGATGAAGAGGTCGACGGCCAGCAGGGCGGCGGACATCGCCAGGCTCGCCATCAGCGCCACCGAGCCTGCCTTGATGGCCGAACCCAGGTAGGACCCGGCCCAACGCGAGTGCTGGCTGGTACGGGACAGCCAGGCCACGGCGTCGACGCCGATCAGCCGGCTCCACGACCCGGCCTCGCGGCGCGCGCCCACCACCATGCCGAGCCCGAACGGGACGAGGGGAATGAACGCGGCGGCCCACAGGCTGATGCCGACGTCGGCCGTGCGGCAGACGAAGCCCGTTGCAATCCCGAATCCGGCATACGCCAGCCAGGAGCCGAGCAGCGCCTGCCAGAGCTGGTCCGTATATGAGGCGCGGGCAAGGCGCCGACCGGCGCGCCAGGCGAGCAGGAACGGGATGAGGGCCAGGCCCAGCGGGATGAGCGAGAGCGTCCCGGATTCCGGCTGCGCGGCGGACCCGGCACCGGCGGTGTCCAGCAGCAGGGGCACGCCGTGGATCAGCAGCCAGGCCTGGCCGGCCAGGCGTGCCAGGACATCGAATCCGTCATGCTGGAATCCGGCCGTGGCCCAGACAATGACGATCGGGGCCACCACCACGAGGGCGGAAATGACGGCGGCCTGGGCGGACTCGAGGGCACCCTGCAGCCACAGGGGCATGGGAAGGCCACGTTGTCCGGTCTGATCAGCGCGCAGTTTCATCGAGATCCATGGTGCCACGGGCCCGGCACCCGGCCGGTTTCCGACAGGCACATTGGCCGGATCCGCCGGATTTGCCGTCGGGGGCCCCCGGCGCTTTTTGCGCACCCCGGTCGTAAAATTGTAAATGTCCGCAATCAGTGGTTGGAGGCAGATAATGACTACCGCATCTCCTCATGCGCACGGCGTTCATTTTGGTCGGACAGATGTACAGAACGTCGGCATGGGTGCAGGTATCGTCCTGATCGTCGTGGGCATCCTGGGGTTCATCCCCGGCATCACTACGAATTACAGCGAACTTAGGTTCTTCGGGCCCGATTCCAAGGCCCTGTTCCTGGGCCTGTTCCAGGTGTCGATGTTGCTGAACATCGTTCAGCTCGCGATCGGCGCCACCGGCCTGACCATGTCCCGGACTGCCATGGGCGCCCGGAATTTCCTCATGGGCTCCGGTCTGCTGTACATCGTCCTTAGCATTTACGGTTTCATCGTCGGCGTGGATTCGGCGGCCAACTTCCTGTCGCTGAACACCATGGACAATTGGGCCTTCATGGTGATGGGCGTAGTAATGGCCGGCGCAGGCTGGCTGATGACAAGGCACCTGGAAGAAGACGTAAAGACCCGGTCATCAACCCCCGGGACATAGGGAGCCGCGAATGAGTAACGTTTCATAGTATTCAGAAAATTCGTACTACCTGCTGGTGCAGCGGTTTAGCGGAAACGCGGCGGCTGCACCAGCTTTCTGTGTGGCGTCTGGGGCCGCCCGACGGCGGAACCTCCCGGCACGGCGGAAGGCCGGGACTTTGTGAGTCCCGGCCTTCCGTGATGCCCTGCCGCTGCCGTTGCCGCCGGTGATGATGCGGGTGCCGCGGCGGCTCGTTAGGTTGCGTGTTCCTGAACGCGGGGCGGAACAGTGTCCCACTCCGTTTCGGTGGCACGCATCCAGGGAAAGGGCAGCAGTTCCTTGATCCGGACCTTGCCCACCTCGCCCCCGGCATCGACCAGTACAGACGTCTCGGTTCCGTAAGAACGCAGCAACTCCCGGCAGACGCCGCACGGGTTGGTGACCTGGGGGTGTCCCTGCCCGTCCATGCTGACGGCTACCACGGAGTGGATTGCTGGCTCCTGGGCCATGCGGGCATTGGCGAGGGCGCTGGGTTCGGCGCACACATTGATGCGTTTGGCGCCAATGTGCAGTCCGAGATAGATGGCCCCCGACTCACCGCGCATGGCGGCCGCCACCCGGTGGTTCTCGCTGTGGTGGGCGGTGAGCAACAGCGCGCGCGCTGCCTCGTAAAGCTCCACGTCGGAGGCGTCGACATCAAAGGAGATCACGTTTGCCTGCAAACCGTTTGTGTCCGGGCGACTGACGTCCATGAGGGTTCCCACTTTCCGTTCCTGCTTACCGCTGTTCTTGCGTGCCTGTGTTCTGGCCTGGCTGTCTTCGTAACCGGCCGTGGTCGTAGCCGGCTGCGTTCGTGGCCGGCTGGGTGCTCTACCGGCCGATGAAGATGCCGTTCTTCTTCCGGGCGAGCAGGTAGAAGACGATGCTGAGCGCCGACAGGACAGCCACGTATACGGGGAAGATCCAGGAGGCGTTCATGGACTGGAGCCAGACCAGGAGGTAGGAGGCCGTGCCACCGAAGAGGGCGACGCCCAGGCCGTAGCCGAGCGCGGTGCCGGCACCGCGGCAACCCTTCGGCATCAGGGAGCTGGTGACCACGTTGTACAGGGTCATGTTCAGGACCAGCACAACCGAGCCGCCGAGGAGGACGGCCGCGAAGCCGGCGATGCCGGGCTTGACGTACATCAGCATCAGGAACACGGACGGAATGGCCAGCGCACGGGTGATCAGGAACCACTTGGACATTGACTTGCCGTCAGCGACCTTGCTGATGATGAGGCTGCCGACAACCAGCACGACGCCGAGGATGGTGGTGAGCGCGAAGACGGCGGTTGCGTCCTCCTTGAAGCCGGTGCGGGCCGCCGTGGGAAGGCCGGTGTTCCAGGCGTAGTTGTAGGCTTGCGCCGCGCCGACGACGAAGGTGATGGCCAGGACGCTGAGCCAGTGCTTGCGCACTCCACCCCAGACGGTCTTGGCGGAGTTGTTCGCCAGCTCTTCCGGCTTCATGGTTTCCGGAAGCGTCCGGCGAAGGTAGACAACGACGAAGCCGAAGGCTGCGCCGACGATGAACGGCACACGCCATCCCCAGTCGGCCATGACGGCCCCACCGAGCATCAGGGACGAGAGGTAGCTGACCAGCGAGGCGAGCAGGATGCCTGCGTTGACGTAGAAGGAGATGATGCCGGCGACAAAGCCCTCGCGTCCCTCGGGGACGAGTTCGACGGCGTGGGCGGTGGACAGCGGAGCTTCGACACCGGTGGAGATGCCCTGAACGATGCGGCAGACCAGCAGGATGACGCCGGCCGCGGGGCCAATCTGGTCATAGGTCGGCGACACGGCAATGATCAGGGTGGTGATCGCCATCATCATGATGGACCAGAGCATTACCCGCCGTCGTCCGATCCTGTCGGCGAAGGTGCCGAGCAGGATGCCGCCCAGCGGACGGAACGCGAAGCCGACAGCAAAGACTGCCAGCGCGCTCAGCGTCGCGGCAACGGGGTCCTGCGACGGGAAGAACTTGGGTCCGATGAAGGCCGACAGCAGGCCGAAGACCATCCAGTCGTACCATTCCAGGGTGTTTCCAAGTCCAAGGCCGAGCAGTCCCCGGCGGACTTCCGGAGATAGCCGGGACTTGCGGCCGGTCTCCAGGTCAGTCTTGACGACAGTGTCAGTCATGATTCCTTTTTCCTTCCCCCGCACTTTCGGGGTGCGTGAGGGTACGGATTGCCGGCGGGCACCCCTGTTGGGGTCGCCGGCAATCGAAACTATCGTTTGGCTTGGTCCGCGGGGCGGGACCGGCTCACCACATGGGAGGCGAGTTAGCCCAGATAGCTACGCATGCCTCTTCGTAGCGCTTGAATGCAAACGGGCCATCCAGCTCGGCAACAAGGAACTGGTCCCTGGTGACCGGCCAACATCGTGCTCTGCGGATGGCTTGGCAGATGTCACGGCAGCTTGGCTTAAGGCAAGGAACGTGTTCGCGGGTCGGATGCACCTTCCGCCAGAAGGCTGTGCGCCCTAACCTGTTTGAAGCGTTCTTCCCAAAAGTGTTGCGGCTCACACAACTATATTGAAGATCTTCACAGAGTCAATGGTTTTCGGAGAAGTCCCGTCCGCCCGCAGCAGGCCGGGCCCGGGCCGGATTACAAAGCCCCACGTCAGGCGCAGATTCGGCCCGGAACCGTAAAAATATTCACTAAAACCTTGATTCGCTAAAAGTTTTCACTATAGTTATGTGTGTTAGCTCACCAAGAGAGAGTCGGAGCATGACCAACGAAATCGTCACGGGACATTCCCCCGCCGGCACAAGCGTCCTTCTTGCCACCGTCGGCAACAAGGTCCGCAACATGCGCAAGGACAAAGGAATGACCCTTGCGAAGCTCTCGGAAGTCACTGGCCTCAGCCCGGCGATTGTCAGCCAGATCGAACGCGGCCTGGCCAATCCCTCTTTCACCACCTTGGCGCAGCTGGCACATGGCCTGGACATTCCGGTGGGGAAGTTCTTCCTCGGACAGGAGGAAACCAGGTCCCCCGTGGTCCGCAAGGCCGAGCGGCGGAACCTCAAGGGCGTCACCAAGAAGTCCGTGGGTGAAGCGGTCTATGAACTGCTCACCCCGGACCTCAACGGTGCGCTGGAGGCCCAATGGATCGTGAGTCCGCCAGGCCACGACACCAGCGCCACTCCTTTCCGGCACAGCGGCGAGGAATTCGGCATCGTGCTCTCCGGCCGGAAGGACATCTTCCTGGACGGCGAGAAGTACACCCTGGAAGAAGGCGATTCGATCACCTTCTCCTCGGATACGCCCCACTGGTACAAGAACAGCTACGAAGAGGTCTGCGTAGCAATCTGGGTTAACGCACCTCACGCGTGGTGATCCGCCGGCCCTAGCCGCCGTCACCTTTCTCCGGTCCGGACGCCTCTTCTATACCGCGGTGTCCGCCGGAACCCCTCCAACAGCCCGCACCACGGCCCCGCAACGGGCCGCGATGCGTCATACCCTCTGCCGGGTCGATTTCGCGGTCAGCGTTGCCGCGTTACTGCCGGGCACCGTCTTCTACGTCACCGTCTTCTACGTCACCGGCACCGTTCCAACGGCACCCGTTCCCACGGCACGCCTCTAACGGCACTTCGGCCGAAACAGTAAGGATCCCCCATGAACCCGTCCACAGCCATGTCGTCGCTGGAACTCAGCACCACCACGGCGGACCTCACCGCCCCCGTCATCTCCCGCTCCGACGTCCTCGTCGTCGGCGGTGGCCCCGCAGGCGTGGCCGCAGCCGTCACCGCGGCCCGCTCGGGCGCCTCTGTCACGCTGCTGGAACGCTACTCCTCCCTGGGCGGCCTCGCCTCCGGCGGCATGGTCCTGGTGCTCGATGACATGATCAACGGCCAGGAAATCACGGTCACCGGCATCGTCTCCGAGTACGTCGAGCGGCTGCAGAAGCTGGGCCTGGCGATCGTCCCGCCGGCCGATGACCGCAAGACCTCCGAGGAACTGTGGAACAAGTGGGGCCGCTACGGCACCTTCGACTTCCACTCCCACACCACCCCCAAGCCGGTCTGCTACGCCGCAGCCTTCGACCCGGACGGCTGGAAGCGTGTCTCCAACGACCTCGTCCGCGAGGCCGGCGTCAACCTGCGCCTGCACTCCTGGTTCTCCCGCCCCATCGTGGACAACGGCGTCATGAAGGGCGTGATCTGCGAGACCAAGTCCGGCCCGCAGGCCTTCATGGCCGACATCGTCATCGATACCACCGGCGACATCGACGTCGCCTCCCGGGCCGGCGCCAGCTACGTCAAGGACAGCTACCTCACCACGCTCGTCTTCCGCCTGGGCAACGTCGACACCAACGCCGCGGAGGCCTTCGAACAGGCCAACCCGAAGGAAGCCCGCGCCATCAACCGCAAGATCAAGCGCCTCCTCGGCGGCGCCTGGGAACTGTGGTGGCTCAAGACCCCCATCGACGGCGTCGTCTGGTGCAACGCACCCCACATGACCGGCTTCGACGGCGTCGACCCGGCGGACATGACGGCCGCCGAGTTCGCCGCACGGGACCGCATCACCGAGGCCGTGGACTACGTCCGCGCCAACCTGCCCGGCTTCGAGAACTGCTACATGCTCGACGTCGCGTCCCAGATGGGCGTGCGCCAGACCCGCCTGCTCGAAGGCGAGTACGTCATGACCAAGGAAGATGTCACCTCCCGCCGCCACTTCGCCGACACCGTGGCCCGCGGCCGCGACTACTACTACCCGTTCCGCTCGCTGCTGCCCAAGGAAGTGGACCAGCTGCTCGTCGCCGGCCGGCACTACTCCGCCACCCCCGAGGCCCAGAAGATGTCCCGCGAGATCCCGCCCTGCATGGCCATGGGCCAGGCAGTCGGCGTCGCCGCCGCGCTGGCGATCCAGAACGGCACCCTCGTCCGCGACGTCTCCGCCCTGGACATCCAGCAGGGCATGCGCCGGCACGGCGCGGACCCGGGCGACGTCCCGTCGTCGAACGCCACCCTTGACGTGGACGCGGTGGTGGGGGCATGAGCACCGTCATCGACGACCTCTTCTCAGGCGCAACAGCAGAAGGCACAACAGCAGACGGCACGACGGCGGCCCCAGCCGCCGGGACGGAGGCACAGCCGGCCGGCACCCCGTTCCCGGCCGGCACCCCGCTCCCGCTCGAGGGAATCAAGATCGTGGACTTCACCCAGGTGTTCATGGGCCCGTCCTGCACCCAGCTGCTGGGCGACTACGGCGCGGACATCATCAAGGTGGAACGCCCCGGCGCCGGAGACATCTCCCGCAACTCGTTCCCGGACAAGGACGGCCAGGACAACCCGATCTTCCTGTCCATCAACCGGAACAAGCGCAGCATCTCCGTGGACACCCGCACCGATGAGGGCAAAGCCGTCCTCCACCGGCTGCTCGCCGACGCCGACGTCGTGGTCAGCAACTTCCGCTCCGGCGTCATGGAGCGGATGGGCTTCGGCTACGAGGACCTCAAGGAGCAGAACCCGGGCATCATCTGGGCCTCCGGCACCGGCTTCGGCCCCGAGGGCCCCTACTCGCACAAGGGTGGCCAGGACGCGATCGCCCAGGCCTACTCCGGCGTCATGTGGCGGCGCGAGTCCGATGACATGAAACCGGCCATCTACCCCACCACGCTGTGCGACTACATCACGGGCATGCACCTCATGCAGGGCATCCTGCTGGCACTGCGCACCCGCGAGTCCGCCGGCGTCGGGCAGAAGGTGGAGGTGACCATGTACGACTCCATGCTGCACCTGCAGATGCAGGAGGCCTGCATGCAGCTCAACCGCGGCTACGAGGTCAACTGGGGCGCCATGCCGCTCAGCGGCGTCTTTGAAACCACCGACGGCGCCGTCTGCATGGTGGGCGGCTTCACCCCGGACCCGCTGCTGCGCATTTCCGAGGCCCTGGGCCTGGACGAGGACCTCACGCTGCGGCCCGAGTTCGCCAACCTCGAACAGCAGTTCAAGCACAAGCCGGCACTGCAGGCGATCTTCCGCGAGCGCATGGCCACCAACACCACCGAATACTGGACCACCCGGCTCGAAGACCAGGGGCTGCTCAACGCCCCGGTCCACACCCTGGAACAGACCCTGGCCGATGCTCAGACCCACGCCAACAACATGATCGTCGAGGCCGAACACCCCGGCGTCGGCACCGTGAAGATGCTCAACGCACCCATCCGGCTCTCCGCCACCCCGCCCACCATCCGCCGGGTGGCCCCGCGCCTCGGCGAACACAACGTCGAGGTGCTGCTGGAGAACGGGTTCGACGCCGAGACCATCGAGCGCCTGCAGCAGCTGGGAGTCCTTCGGTGACCGCCGTTTCAGAAGCCGGGCATACCGCCTCGGTTCCCGCCGCCGTTGACCAGGTCACCCTGACCATCGAGAACCACGTCGCCACCGTGGTCATCGACCGCCAGCACGTGCTCAACGCCGTCGACGGCGGCGCGCAGGCCCGGCTCAACGAGATCTGGGACCAGCTCGAAGCCGATCCGGACGTCCGCGCCGTGGTCATCACCGGCGCCGGGACCCGGGCCTTCTGCGTCGGCGCGGACATGTCCGCCTCCGCCGTGGACAAGACCGGGCTCGAATACTGGGCCGGTCTGGACCCGAACGGGTTCGGCGGGCTCAGCCTGCGCACCACGCTGGACATCCCGGTGATCGCCCGGGTCAACGGTTATGCGCTCGGCGGCGGCATGGAGATCGTGCTCGGCGCGGACATCGTAATCGCCGCGGACACGGCCCGCTTCGGGCTGACGGAACCGCGCGTCGGGCGCCTGGCGCTCGACGGCGGCATCCACCAGCTGGTGCGCCGGATCCCCTACACCCAGGCAATGGGCATGCTCCTGACCGGGCGGAAGGCCGAGGCCACCGAGATGCAGTCCATGGGCCTGGTCAATGAGGTGGTCCCCGCGGACCAGCTCGACGCCGCGGTACAGCGCTGGCTGGACCAGATCCTCGCCTGCGCCCCCACCTCGGTCCGGGCGGTCAAGCAGATGGTCACGCAGACCGCGCACCTGACCGCCGCCGAGGCCCGCGGCCTCCGGCTCCCCGCCCTCATGGCGGCGCTGGACAGCGAAGACTCCGCCGAGGGCGTCCGCGCCTTCCAGGAGAAGCGCGCCCCGCACTGGCCGGGACGCTAGCCGTTCCACGGCCCGAAGATTCAGCCGCTCGAAGAACAACAAGAGCTTAGAAGGAGAAACCAATGCGGGAGTCACTGACACCCGGCGTGTGGGGCGTCGTCGCCACACCGTTCCAGGGCAGCGCCCTGGATGTCGACACGGACAGCCTGGCCGGGCTCGTGAGCTACTACGAGTCGATCGGCGCCACGGGGCTCACGGTCCTGGGCGTGTTCGGCGAGGCCGCGGCCCTGACGGCGGCCGAGCGCAGCCTGGTCCTGGAAGTGGTCATGGAGGAAACGCGCCTGCCCCTCGTGGTGGGAGTGACTTCCCTCTTCACCGGCACGGCCGTCGATGAAATCCGTTCCATCCAGGCCGCCACCGGGGACCGGCTGTCGGCCGTCATGGTCCAGGCCAACTCCGCCACCCCCGGGGTGGTCATCGCGCACCTGAACGCCATCCACCACTCCACCGGCGCCAACGTGGTGCTGCAGGACTACCCGCTGGCCAGCGGCGTCCACATCAGCACCGAGGCGCTCATTTCGGTGGTGCAGGCCTGCGGCTTCGTCACCGCGGTCAAGGCCGAGGCCCCGCCCACCTCCGTGGCGATCGGGCACCTCACCGCAGCCCTCGACGTCTCCGTCTTCGGCGGTCTCGGCGGCCAAGGGCTGCTGGACGAGCTCATGGCCGGCGCCGCGGGGGCGATGACCGGTTTCTCCTACCCGGAAGCGCTCATCGCCTGCGTGCAGGCCTGGCAGAAAGACGGCTACGAGGCCGCCCGCGATGCCCTGCTGCCCTACCTGCCGCTGATCAACTTCGAGCAGCAGGCGAAAATCGCGCTGGCGATCCGCAAGGAATGCCTGCACCAGCGCGGACTCATTGCCGACGCCGGCGTCCGGGCACCGGCCGCGGCGTTCCCGGAGGTTCTCCGGACCGGGCTGCGCACGCACCTGGCCGAGGCCGCCGAGGCCCTCGGCCAGAACCCGGCCGCCGTGCTGACCACGGCGGGGAGGAACTGATGGATTTCGGAATCAGCGGAAAGACCGCCTTTGTGGCCGCCTCGACCGGCGGCCTGGGCCTCGCCATCGCCCGGGCCCTCGCCGCCGAAGGCGTCCGGGTGGCCATCACCGGCCGGCGCGAAGTCCGCGCCAAGGAGATCGTGGCCGAACTGACGGACGCCTACGGACCGGGCGCCGTCGCCATCGAAGCGGACCTCAGCACCGCCGAAGGCGTGGCCGCAGCCGTCGAGCAGACAGTCGCGGAACTCGGGCCCATCGACATCCTGGTCCTCAACGGTCCCGGGCCGAAGCCCGGCGCGGCCGCCACACTCGGCGCGGACGACATCGCCGCGGCGTTCGAACAACTCGTCAAACCGCACCACGCCCTGGTCTCGCACATCCTGCCGGGCATGCGGGAACGGCGCTGGGGCCGGATCCTGGCCGTCGGGTCGAGCGGCGTCGTGGCACCACTGCCGAACCTGGCCGTGTCCAACACCGGCCGCGCGGCACTGGCCGGCTACCTCAAGACCCTCGCCGCCGAGGTGGCGCTGGACGCCGTCACGGTCAACATGCTCCTTCCCGGACGCATCGCCACGGACCGGGTCGCGGAACTCGACCAGGCCGCCGCCAAACGGCGCGGCACCACGCCCGAGGAAATCCAGCTCGAATCCCGCAAGACCATCCCCGCCCGCCGCTACGGCGAACCCGAGGAATTCGGCGCCGCCGCGGCGTTCCTCTGCAGCGCCCCGGCCTCCTACATCACCGGCGTGGCACTGCGCTGCGACGGCGGCCTGATCCGCGGGCTCTAGCCACAGGCGCTGAACACTCAGCACACACCCTGCTCCGACTCTCACGAAGGAACACCATGACTTCCACCGACACAGACACCTCAACCGCAACAGCCCGGGACCTCCTCACCGCCCGGCACCTGATTAACGGCGAATGGCTCGGCGGGGCGGACACCGAGCGGATGAACCCGGCCCGCCCGGGCGAACTCGCCGCCCTCTCCCCCAGCGGCACCGCAGCCGACGTCGACGCCGCCATCACCGCCGCCGCCGCCGCGCAGCCGGCCTGGGCAGCACTGCCCGCCCCGTCCCGCGGCGCCATCCTGATGACCGCCGGCAACCTGCTCCTGGAGCGCCAGACCGCCATCGCCGAGGACCTCGTCCGTGAAGAGGGCAAGACCCTCGCCGAGGCCAAGGGCGAGGTCAAGCGCGCCTCCGACGTGCTGCGTTTCTTCGGTTCCCTCGGCTGGGCCGCCACCGGCGAGGTGCTGCCCAGCGGCCTGCCGGACACCACCATCACCACCCGCCGCGAGGCTCTCGGCGTCGTCGGGCTCATCACGCCGTGGAACTTCCCCATCGCCATCCCGGCCTGGAAGTCCGCCCCTGCATTGATCAGCGGCAACGCCGTGGTCATCAAGCCGGCCGAGCTCACCCCGCTCTCCGCCACGCACCTGGCCCGCGCCCTGCAGGACGCCGGGCTGCCCGCCGGCGTGTTCAACGTGGTCCACGGCAAGGGCCGCGTGGTGGGCGACGCCCTGGCCCGCGATCCCCGCATCGCCGGGTTGTCCTTCACCGGCTCCACCAACGTCGGGCTGGGGCTGCAGGAGATCCTCAACGCCCGCCGCGCCCGGGTCCAGCTGGAAATGGGCGGCAAGAACGGCGTGCTGGTCCTGGACGACGCCGATCCCCGCAAGGCCGCCCAGGTGGTGGCGGCCGGCGCGTTCGGCCTCACCGGCCAGGCCTGCACCGCCACGTCCCGCGTCTACGTCACGCCCGGCATCCGCGAGGAATTCCTGGCGGCCCTCACCGAGGAAGCCGCGCAGTACACGGCCGGCGACGGCCTCGAGGCCGCAAGGATGGGCGCCGTGGTGAGCAGCCAGCAGTTCGAACAGAACCAGTCCGCGGTGCGCACCGCCGTCGAACGCGGCGCCACGCTGCTGCACGGCGAGTACGACGGCGGCACGGACGCCGGGTTCCTCTTCCCGGCCGCCATCCTCACGGACCTGCCCTTCGACGATGCCGCCGTGACCGAAGAGATCTTCGGACCCGTCGTGGCCGTCCTCGAGGTCCCGGACTACGAGGCCGGGCTCGCCGCGATCAACGGCTCCCGCTACGGCCTGACCGCCGGCATCTGCACCGACTCCCTGGCGTTCTCCACGGACTTCGCCGCCCGCGCCCAGGCCGGCGTCATCAAGGTCAACCGTCCGACGGCGGGCCTGGACCTGAACGTGCCGTTCGGCGGCGTCAAGGACTCCTCCACCAACACGTTCCGCGAACAGGGGAAGTCCGCGCTGGACTTCTTCACGTGGGGCAAGACCGTCTACACGGGTGTGTAGCCAGCCATGACGTACGTGATCGCCCAGCCCTGTGTGGATGTCAAGGACAAGGCCTGCATCGACGAATGCCCGGTGGACTGCATCTATGAGGGTGAACGCTCGCTCTACATCCACCCGTCCGAATGCGTGGACTGCGGCGCCTGCGATCCCGTCTGCCCGGTCGAGGCGATCTACTACTCGGACGATGTCCCGGACGAGTGGGACGACTACGTGCGCGCCAACGTGGAGTTCTTCGAGGAACTGGGGTCGCCGCAGGGCGCCTCAGCCCTCGGAAACCTGCACCGCGACCACCCGGTGGTGGCGCGTGCGCCTCTAGGCGCACGCGCCGTCGGCTGAGCCCGTGACTGAACTGGCTGATGACCGGGGACAACCGTTCCCTACCCCTCCCTTTTCTCCCGTTGGAACGCCCTCACTGCTTCGCTCACTGTTGGGTAGAAATGTTCGGGAGAGAAGCGGGCGCCCATGCCGTACTGCAACAATCTGTCTTTGACCGGGTCTTTGAGCTCGGCGAACACCAGGTCCACGCCGTGCCGGTCCAGCCATTCGTCAAGCTGCACCAACTCGTCCAGTGCAGTCGTGTCGATTCCCGTCACTGGTTCTGCCGCCAGCACCACGCGTTCTATGCCGTCCCCCGCCTGGTCCAGTTCGGTGCGCACGAAGGACCCCAGCAAGGCGCCGTTGCCGAAGAACAGCGGTGCGTCGAAGCGCAGGATCAACAGGCCGGGGATGCGTTCCCCTTCCGGATGACGGCTCACGTCGTGGTATCCCGGTACCCCGGGCACGTCCACCAGTTCAGCACGGTAGGGGTCCCAGGCCTGCCGTAGGAAGTCCAGAATTGCCAAGCCGATGGCAACGGCGATGCCCGGGAGGACGCCCAGTATGGTCACCCCCAGGAAGGCCGCGAGCATCACCAACGATTCACTGCGGCTCATGCCGATGAGCCGTCGCACACCGGCCGGGTCGGCTATTGCGGCGGCTGCGGCGATGACAATGGCTGCAAGGGTTGTGGCCGGCAGGAACTCGGTGACGCCAGGCGCCACAAGCATGAAGCCGAGCACCAGGACGGCGCCTACGGCCCCCGTGAGCTGGGATTTCGCCCCGGACTCGACTGCCACCGGCGTGCGGGACGTGCTGGCCGACACCGGGAAGCCACCGAGCAGCCCGGTGGCAGCGTTCGCCGCGCCCAAGGCTGCCATTTCGTGGTTGCCGGATACCCTGCCGTCCTCTGCGGCCGCCAGGGATTGTGCCAGGGTACCGGTATCAACGAAGACGATGAGGGCGATCGCGGCGGCGGCGGGCAACAGTGTCAGGACGTCGGCCCAGCCAATTCCACCCAGGGCCGGTGCAGGGAGCCCCTGCGGGAGGGCACCAGTGACCTTCAAACGCTCTTGGAGTCCCAGCACGGCCACGGCGATGCAGGACACAACCACCGCAATGAGCACGCCCGGAACCTTCCATTTCAGCCGGCGGGGAACCCAGATGAGCGCCAGCGAGACCAAGCCGAGCAGTAGTGCCGTCAAATTGGTCTCGCCGGCAAGCACCTTCGGCACGGCGGCGATGAGTTTTTCCCAGGGTGTACCGCCTTCCACGGAGATCCCCAGGAGGGTGGGAAGCTGGGACACGGCCACCAGCAAGGCGATACCGTTGAGATAGCCGAGCCGGATGGGCTTCGACAGCAGTCCAGTGACGATTCCCAACCTCAGCACTGAGCCGAGCAGCAAGATGCCGCCAATCAGTATGGCGAGGAGACCGGCCAGGGCCACGGATTTCTGCTCGTTATCCGCGGCCAAGGGAATCAAGGCTGCCACGATCATCGGAGCGAGCGCGGAATCCGGGCCCAGCACCAGCACACGCGATGGCCCGACTGCCGCGTAGACAAGCAGGGGCACTACCGTGGCGTACAGGCCGGTCACCGGTGGAAGGCCGGCGGCCTGGGCGTACGCCATGCCAGCTGGGACCAAGATCGCGAAGAGCGCGGCGCCCGCCACCAAGTCGTGGCGCAGCCACTCGATCCTGTAGCCACGCAGGGCCGGCGGGACCGCCCAGAATGCAGTCCTTCCGGATCGGCGCATCTTCTGATCATGTCGCATCACGCCGCTGCCCGCCATCCATCATCGGGCGACCCCAGCCTTGCGCAGATAACTGTGAGCTGCCGGTTTGACTCTGGTGGATACTGACCCGGATGGGCCGCCAATCAGCTCGATCGCATGGCCGCGATTCACGGGCTAATCGGGCCGATCCGGGTGTCAGTCTTTTTTCAGTTTCTCGGCGAGCATCACGAGGATTCCGCTGGGACCTCGGAGGTAGGTGAGTTTGTAGACGTCACCGTAGGTCGCCACACCGCGTAGCGGACGGCATCCGTGCTTCGCAGCTACCTCAAGGGCCTCGTCGATGTCGTCAACCGAGAAGGCCACGCGGTGCATGCCGATGTCGTTGGGACGGGTTGGGTTCGACTCGATCGCTTTAGGGTGGATGTACTCGAAGAGCTCAAGTCGACCATGACCGTCCGGGGTCTGGAGCATCGCAATCTTGGCATGGTTGCCATCAAGTCCGACGGCAGTGTCGGTCCACTCGCCGCTGACGGTATCACGGCCGACGACGGTGAGACCGAGGTCGGTGAAAAAGGCGATTGTTGCTTCGAGGTCACGAACCGCAATACCGACGTTTTCAAGTTTGATGGCCATGCGTTGAAGCTACCAAGACGGACCGACTAGCTCCAGTGCCGGGCCGGATTATGGTCAGAGTGTCTTCGTAGTGAAGAGAGAATCGCCGTGGATTTCGTCAGGTTCTACTTGCCCGGTTTCGACAAATCCGAGTTTGGCCAGCACACGGCGTGACGCTGTGTTCCAGTCACGGACTGTAGCCCACAGGCGTCGGTAGCCCGACGCCTGCGCCCGCTGGAGGACGGTCCACGAGGCCTCGGTCGCAAACCCTTGGCGCCAGACTTCGCGGAGGAACTCGAACGCGAGTTCTGGCTCTCCAGCCCGTCCGTGCTCGTTGGGAATCAGCCCGCAGTAGCCGATGACCTGCCCCGAACTCTTTTGCTCTGCGGCCAGCAACCCAGGGAAGGGGTGTCGGCTATCACGACGGATCCGGTCCTCGATATCTTCCAGCGTGGGGTGACCATCGGGACTGATGCGACGATGCGGAGGGACGCGAGGATCGCGCTCGGTCCACAGCTCGCGCAGGACGGCGGCGTCAGACACCCGCCATGGCCGCAGCAGCAGCCGATCCGTTTCGAAGACGACCTCGATCCGAGGTACTCGCGCATGGTCCACAGCGATAATTATGGATGATCGAAGGCTTTGAGCCCGCTGCGCCGGTTGCCCGCGATCTCGGAATGTCGGTCGAATCCATACCCGTGACTTATGGCTCTGGTCGACTGATGTCTGCCTGAGGACCATCACAAGCATTAGGACTGTGCCTGGCTGGGGGCGTTTTCCTGCCCTGACTGCACTCCCGACCTGCAAGAAGGACCCTCATGCCGATGGTCTGGATCCGCGAAAAATCCCGCCGGTTCACGGCCGCAATCCTCGCCGTCGTGCTTACGGCCGCCCTCGGCGGCTGCGTCCCCGGGCCGAAACCGCCGGCGCCGGCGTCGCCCGATTCCGGCTACCGGTCCGTGCTCGAACAGTTCGGCAGGAGATTGCTCGACGAGGGCGCCCCGGCCGTCCTCATCCAGGTCCGCGTGGGCGGGGACGAGTGGTCCGCGGCCTACGGGGTCCGAAACCTGAACAGCCCGTCCCGGGCCGAGATAACGGACCCGGTGCACATCGGCGGGGTCACCAAGTCCATGGTGGCCGTCTGCGTGCTCAAACTGGCCGAGGAGGGCCGGCTGGAACTGGACGCGCCGGTCAGCACCTACCTGCCGGAGTTCAACAAGGTGATGCACCCGCCGGGACCGGTCACGGTCCGCCAGCTGCTGCAGCACCGCTCCGGCATGCCGTCGGTGGACGGGCCGTTGTTCGATCCGGCCACAGTGCGCGAAGCCCTGACCACCAAGGTGAGCCTGGCGGATCTGCTGGCCATGGCGGGGCGGATCTCCTGGCAGGCGAAGCTGGCCCAGGGATTTGAATACTCCAACTCGAATTACATTGCCCTGGCGCTGATCGTCGAGCGCCTCAGCGGCCGGCGGATCGGCGAGGTGATCAGCACCGACATCATCGAGCCGCTGGGTTTGAGTGAAACCTTGATGACGGCGGCCGGGCCGGCGCCGTCGTCCATGATCCACGGCTACATCGCGCTGGACCGCAAACAACTGGACGTCACCTATCCGGCCGCCCAGATCGACAACGCCGCGGGCGGCATGGTGTCCTCCGTGGCGGACGTGAATACGTTCTACCGCGCGCTGCTGCAGAACAAGCTGCTCAAGCCGGCGACGATCACGCAAATGGAGAGCCCGCTCTACGCCAGGTACGGACTCGGCGTGGTCCGCTGGAACGATCTGTGCACCAACGACTTCTACTACGGCCATCCCGGCGACGTGCCCGGCTACGGCACCATCACCATGACCAGCGCGGACGGAACCCGGCAGCTCACCATGGCCGTGGCCTACCCGCCGGAACCGCTCCCACGCGGGGACACCCACATTCTGCACCAAATGGAGTCCATCGCGGAGGACACCCTCAACGCCACGTGCATGACCGGGCCGACCGGGCCGCTCAACAATGCCGCAGGCAGTCCGGGCACTGCGACAATGGGCAGATGACAGCAATCATCCTCGTCTGGGACCCCGACGAATGGAACGATTGGACCTACCCGGCCGTGCTGGAAGAGGTCGCCGAAACCGGCCGGCACCTGGCCAGCTGGGACGTCGGGACCTCTCTCGACAGCGGAGCCGGCAACGCGGCCGGAAGCGCCGCCGGCACGGACGCGTGGCTGGTGCTCCAGGGCCGCCACGGACGCGGCCTGATCGGCCACGGCGTTATCGTCGCGGAACGGCCGGTTCCCCGCGTCCAGGCACCGGACTCCGCGAGCGCCGCCCGGACCGGCGTACCGGCCGACTCGCCGCCCGGCGCACCGCCCGGCGCACAAGGCGCGTCCCCGCTCTACCTCCAGGTGGACTTCGACGCCCTCCTGCCCGCCGGCGACCAGATCCCGACCGGGGTCCTCGCCGAGGCCGTGCCCGGCATCGACTGGGAAGCCCTTCATGGTCCCGCGCTGGCCGTCGACCCCGCCGTCGAGCCCCTGCTCCGCGGCCTCTGGGGTGAGTTTGGCCCGGTGCCGGCTGACCCCACGCAGCCCGTGCCCGGCACCGTCCCGGCGGCGGCGGTCACCCGGGTCGAAGTAAACAAGTACGAACACAGTCCGGACGCCCGAAGGGTCTGCGTCGCCCACCACGGGACCAGCTGCGCCGCGTGCGGATTCTCGTTTGAAATCGCCTACGGCGAGATCGGTAAAGACTTCATCCCGGTCCACCACCTGGTCCCGGTGTCACAGCTGGGCAGCGGGTATGAACTGGACCCCATCACAGACCTCGTCCCGCTCTGCGCCAACTGCCACGCCATGGCGCACCACGGGGTACGGACCCCGCGCAGCGTCGCGGAGCTGCGCCGGATCATGGCCGCCGCCGGGTTCCTGACCGGACAGTCCGTGACCCCGGAGCAGCTCCAGGCCCAGCAGGACGCCCGGCGGATCCTGGAACAGCACTAACAGCCCTAACAGCAGGGGCAGCAGCAGCCGGCTCAGGCGGACCACACCTCGCGGAACTTGCCGCTCCGGTCCGGCCGGGGCGGCTCATCGCTAAAGCGGACGTCGACGCCGGCGGCGCCCTGGGCCGCGAAGAACGCACCCAGGCGCTCCCCCACCGCCGTCCGCACGGCCGTCGTCGCGGCATCCGGCCAGAGCTCGAGCCGCACGGTGAGCGAGCGCGGCCCGGTGCGGATCGCCTGGAACCGGCGGACGCCGGCGGTCTCCTCGATCACCGTGCCCAGCGCCAACGGCAGCACGGTGACCACTTTCCCGTCCGACCCTGCACCGTCCACCACTGCCCCGTCCGGCACTGCACCGTCCAACCCTGGACCGTCCAACCTTGTGCCGTCCAACGTTGCCTTGTCGGCGGCAGCGAAGCTCAGCACGCCGCCGCTGCGGCCCTCGACCCGCAGCGTGGGAAACGGGCTGCCGCAGGCGCACGGGCCGGCAGCCAGCTGCACCCGGTCGCCCAGGTTGTACCGGATGAGTGGCTGGACCCGGTTGGCCAGGTTGGTGACCAGCACCGTGTGGGAGAGTTCGCCGGGCGGGACGGGCCGGAAGGCGTCGTCCACCGGTTCCACGATGTTCCAGTCCGCGTTGACGTGCAGCAGCCCTTGCCGGCAGCGGCTGGTCAGGGCGAGCGCCTCCGAGGCAAGGTATCGCTCAGTGACCCGGCAGCCGAGGGCCGCCTCGATCTCGGCCGCTGCGTGGGCTGCCAGGCTCTCTCCGGACGCGACCGCCAGGAGCGGATGAATCCGTAGCCGTCCCGCTTTCTGTTCGGCGGCCAGTTGCACCATGGCGCTCGGATACCCGTAAAGCACTGTCGGCTGGAAGTCGTTGAGGTCCGCCACGAGGTCCGGGAGCGGCCGGAGCACGGAGAATACGCGCACCCGGCGGGCGATGCGGGGGCTGCGCCGCCGCGCGGATTCGGTCAGCACGACGCCGGCAAAGTGGTCCCCGTCCGCGATCAGCGCCGCGGCCCGCAGTCCCCGGTGCAGGAAAGCCCGCGCCTCCTTGGCCGCCATCAGGGTCCGCCGTTCGCGGATCGGGCCCAGGAGAATGGCCACCAGCTGCGAGGTCCGGTCATGGACCAGGACCGCGGGTTCACCAGTGGACCCCGACGTCGTCACCACGAGGTACTGTCCGCGGTAGAGGCCGCCGATCCGCGACGGGTCATCGAGCAGGTCTTGCTTCAGCCCGGCGAGCGTGATGTGGGGATCGGTCACCCAGTCATCGAAGTTCTCCATGAGCTCGCGCTTGCCCACCGGAGGCAGCTCCCCTAAATACCTGCCCAGATCCTTGGCCCGGTCCGGGACCACGTCCGGGACCACGTCCGGGACCACGTCCGGGACGTCCCGGTACAGCCTGCGGAAGAAGGGCGAGGAGGACCGTGCGCACTCGACCAGCGCGGCGAGCCGGTCGCGCTGCCGGCGGGCGACCTCATCCTGGCTTGCCCGACCGGCCCGCCAGATGTCCCACGCGATCCCGGCCGTCCGTGTCATCCCAAGAGGAGAGCCGCGCATCACCCATCACCCCTTCACGGGCAGGCACTCATGGCCTCCGCCGTTCCCCGCTCACTCAGGCAGGCGCGCTCGTCCGCCCTTCCACGCCCGCACCCTCTTCCACGCTGGCACGGCGGCGGAGGCTCCCAACAGGGGCTTTAGGCACCGGCGGGACCTGGGCGTATGCCCGGACATCGTCGAATTGCTGGACTCCCGGCCGGAAGCACCACAGACTGTGTACAACAGCTGGCTGGGCGGCGTGGGAATTCCTGCCTCCAGGCCGGCCGGGGACTACCAGCAGCATCGTTTGGGGCTTTGCTTAATTTCTTTTCCACCGCCGTGAAAGGACCTGGTTATGCCGGACTTGTCATTTTTGTATCCGCTCATTTCGATCATCCTGGGGGCGGTCGCCGTCGTCGGCGTCATCTGGGTGGCAACAAAACTGATGTGGAAGGTGGCGGAACCGAACGAGGCCCTCATTATCTCCGGCCTGACGCGCGGCACGCTGGAAACCCGTGAAGGGATGGACTTCAAGATCGTCACGGGCAAGGGGGCCCTGGTGCTGCCGGGCCTGCAGACGGTGCGGCCGCTGTCCCTGACGCTGAACGAAACCGAACTCAAGGTCTCCTGCGTCACTTCCCAGGGCATCCAGGTGATTGTCGACGGCGTGGTCATCTACAAGATCGGCGACGCCCCGCCGTTCATTGCCAACGCCGCGCGCCGGTTCCTGGGCCAGCAGCCCAAGATGGAAAGCCAGGTGTACAACGTCTTCGAAGGCCACCTGCGTTCGATCATCGGCAGCATGACGGTCGAGGAGATCATCCGCGAGCGCGACAAGCTGGCCTCCCAGGTCCGCAGCGCCAGCGGCGTGGAAATGGAGAAGCTGGGTCTCGTCGTCGACTCGCTGCAGATCAAGGACCTCCAGGACCCCACGGGCTACATCCAGAACATCGCCAAGCCGCACATTGCCATGGTCAAGATGGAGGCCCGCATCGCGGAGGCCACCCGGAACCGCGAGGCGGCGGAAAAGGAAGCGGAGGCCGAGGCCTTGATTGCCGATGCCCGGAGCTTATCCGCCATCCGGCAGTCCGAGGCGCAGGCCAATGCCGAGCGCGCCAAGGCGAACGCGGCCCAGGCCGGGCCGCTGGCCGACGCCACGGCGCGCCAGCAGGTGGTGGTCCAGGAAACCGAGGTGGCCAAGCTCGAGGCCGACCGGGAGGAACAAAAACTGCAGACCACCGTCCGCAAGCCCGCCGACGCGAGGGCGTACGCCAAGCGCACCGACGCGGAAGGCCAGAAATCCGCGGACATCAGCGCTGCCGAGGCGCTGGCCCGGCGCACCGAGCTCGAGGCCCAGGCCAACGCCCGGCGGACCGAGGTGCAGGCCCAGGCGAACGCGACGGCGGCAGCAGCCGCGGCCGGGGCCACCAAGGTCACCGGTGAGGCCGAGGCCGCCGCCACGAAGGCCCGCGGCGATGCCGCCGCCTCCGCCATCAAAGCCAAGGCACTGGCAGAGGCAGATGGCATCAAGGCCCGCGCCGAAGCACTGGGCACCAACCAGGACGCCGTCATCTCCCAGCAGCTCGCCGAGAACATGCCGGCGATCGTGGCGGCGGCGGCCGAGCCGTTCGCGCACGTCGGCCAGATGACCGTTCTCAACGGCGGCGAAGGGGTCAACCGGATGATCGGCGGGATTTTGGCACAGGTGGGCGACTACCTCCCGGCGCTCTCCACAGCCCTCAAAAACACCCGGGATGGCGGCAAACGGCCGGCGAAGGCGCCTGAGGCGTAGGGGCGGGAATGCGCGCGGAGAGCCGGAGGACCTGATGTACTGGGATTCTGATGTACTGGGGTTCTGATGCATAAGGATGTTGACCGGAGCCTGACCGGAAAGATCGGCCGCGTCACCGGACGGATCGGCCCAGGCACCATCGGCGAGGTCATGCTGCCGGTCCGCGGCGGAACCAGTGCGTTCCACGCGCACCCGTTCGATAAGACCAGCGTTTTCGCCGTGGGCGAGCAGGTCCTGGTCATCTATTTTGAGCCGCCGCAGACGGTGTTTGTGGACGAACTTCCGGATGTCCTCAAGGCCGATTGACCCTCTGGACGGTAAGAGGCGACGGGAGTATTCTGAAGTTCCGTAGCCTCTGGAGGTATTTCTGATGGAAGGCAACAAGCGTGCGCGTTGCGGTCCGGTTTCCGGCATCCGTGCCCGCTTCCCGGTCGGCAACTGGCCCGACCCGCTGTAGCTCGACTTTCGTCATGCCATCCGGCACCGCTGCTTCGTAGGGTTTGCGCCGTGGACGCATGGCCGCACTGGAGTGTGCCCACTTGAGGGCGCCTGACTAGTTCCCGGCAACCGTCCGCCTATCCGCGCGCCCTGTGGCGGTTCCCTCCTGAGTTCGCCCACCTGTTTACCCACTCTTCCCCTCCCGGCCACGCCTGCTCCCCCGCACCGCAAACCGCCGCCCGCACCGTGGAGGGGTGAGGATCGCAATCGTCGCCGAATCATTCCTGCCGCTCATGAACGGGGTCACCCACTCCATCCTGCGCGTGCTGGAGCATCTGCACGAGCGCGGGGACGAGGTGCTGGTAATCGCACCGTCCACGCAGGACACGGATGTACAGGACGAGGTCTATGGCGCCCACGTCCTCCGGCTCCCCTCGGTCCCGCTGGCCGGCTACGCGAATCTGCGGGTGGCGATGGGCGGTGTGTATCGGGTCAAGCGAATCCTTGCCGACTACGCGCCCGACGTCGTGCACCTCGCGTCCCCGTTCGTGCTCGGCTGGCGGGCAGCGCAGGCCGCCCACCAGCTCGGCATCCCCACGGTCGCCATCTACCAGACCGAGGTCCCCGGCTATGCGGGCCGCTACGGCGTCCCCTTCCTGGAGAACTGGGCCTGGAACCGGGTGGACCAGATCCACCTGCTGGCCTCGCGCACCCTGGTCCCTTCCACGTTCGCGCTCAACCAGCTCCGCGGCCGCGGCATTCCGCGCGTGGACATGTGGCGGCGCGGCGTGGACACGCAGCGGTTCAACCCCGCGAAGCGCGACGCCGGCTGGCGGGCTGCCGTGGCGCCCGGCGGCGAGCGCCTCATCGGCTACGTGGGCCGGCTGGCGGCCGAGAAGCAGGTGGAGGATCTGGCGGTGCTGGCGGATGTTCCCGGGACCCGGCTGGTGATCATCGGCGACGGGCCCCAGCGGGCCGCCCTGGAAGCTGCCCTGCCGCGGGCGGTCTTCACCGGTTTCCTCGGCGGCGACCACCTCGCCCGGGCCGTGGCCTCCTTCGATCTCTTCGTCCATCCCGGCGAGTTCGAGACATTTTGCCAGACCATCCAGGAGGCCATGGCGTCCGGGGTGCCGGTGGTGGCCACTGGCCGCGGCGGCCCGCTGGACCTCGTGGAGAACTCGCGGACCGGCTGGCTGTACGAGCCCGGCGACCTCGCCGGGTTCCGTGCCCGGGTGATGGACCTGATGGGCGACGACGCCAAGCGCCGAGCGTTCGCCGCGGCCGCGCACGCCTCGGTCCAGGGCCGCACGTGGTCCGTGCTAGGCGCCGAACTCGCTGGCCACTACAGGGCCGTGATCAGCGAGTCCCAGGTGGGCCGCTCCCCCCGCGCTGCCCTATCACTTAGGGCTGCCAAACCGGGGTTTTAAGCACCCTAGGTGATAGCGCAACTGGGCGGTTGGTCCTCCGCCACGGGCACGGATTCGGCCCCGCCCACGTGTTGACACCCTCTTGACACCCAAGGGAGGCTTCCGGCGCCTATGATTTCCCGATGGGAGGGTTCTAAATGTCTCGTTGGTGGTCTCAGGTTCGCACGGCGGTAGCCGGGTGACGGCGTCGTCGTACCCGGAGGAAGCCCCCGGCACAGTCCCAACGACAGTCCCCCAGGAAGTATCCGCCGCGGTCCCGGGCTACGGGGACCTGGTGGAATCCAGCCCCGACGCCCTGCTGGTGGTGGCCGAGGACGGGACCATCAGGATGGTCAACACCGCCGCGGAGCGCATGTTCGGGTACGTTCGCGAGGAACTCGTGGGCTCGGACCACCGCATGCTCCTGGCCGAGGGGTTCCGGAACGGCCTCGAGCGGCTGTTCTTCAACCTCCGCCGCGGCGCCCACCCCGACGGCGACGCCGCTGACGCCGAAACTGACACTGACACTGCTCCCGTGGAGGCTTACGGGGTGCGGCGGGACGGTACGGAGTTCCAGGCCGAGGTGGCCGGATCTATTTTCTTCACCGGTACAGGCGCCCGGGACGGGACTGGTAAAGGGACCGCGAGCATGATCGCCGCGGTCCGGGACACCTCGCACCGGCCGGAGAACGATGACAGCCTCCGCGAGGCCATGTCGCTGCTGAGCGCGACGCTCGAATCCACCGCCGACGGCATCCTGGTGGTCAGCAGCGACGGCGAGATCGCCGGTGTCAACAATCAGTTCGTCACCATGTGGGGCATCCCTCGGGAGATGCTGGCCACCGGGGAGGACGAGGCGGTCATGGCCTTCGTCCTGGACCAGTTGCAGGATCCGGCCCAGTTCGTCGAGAAGGTCGAGGCCCTCTACGCCGACCCCGCGGCGGAAAGCCACGACATCCTGGAATTCCGCGACGGCCGGACTTTTGAACGCTATTCCCGCCCGCAGAAAGTCGCGGACCAGGTGGTCGGACGCGTGTGGAGCTTCCGGGATGTGACCGCGGCCAAGGTGGCCCAGGACCGGATCACCCGGGCCATGGCCGACCTCGCCGCACAGTCCGCGCAGCTGACGGCGCTGGCGTTCCGGGACGGATTGACCGGACTGTCCAACCGCCAACTGTTCAACGACCGCCTCGCAAGCGCCCTGGCGGACCAGCACGGCGGCGCCGTCGACGTCCTGCTCCTTGACCTGGACGACTTCAAGGAAGTCAACGACATCCTGGGCCACCACGCCGGGGACCAGATGCTCATTGAGGTCGGCCGGCGCCTGCGCGCGTGCGTGCGCCCGAGCGACATCGTGGCCCGGCTGGGCGGCGACGAGTTCGTGGTGCTCCTGCTCGACTCGCTGGAGCCCGAGGCGGTCGCCGCCCGGATCGTCGACTCGCTGCGCGTCCCGGTGTGGATCGACGGCACCATGCTGCGGCCCAGCCTCAGCCTGGGGCTCGCCTCGATCGGCGAGGCCGCCGTGGACGCCTCCGAGCTCCTGCGCCGTGCCGACGTCGCGATGTACGCCGCGAAGACCGCCGGGAAGAACCGGTACATGCGCTTCAAGCCGGAAATGATGAAGGCCCTCGTGGACCGCAACGACCTCGAGGCCGGCCTGCGGCGCGCCGTGGACAGCGGACAGATCGCCGTCCACTACCAGCCGATCGTCTCTGCCGGCAGCGGGACCGTGACAAAGGTCGAGGCCCTGGCCCGCTGGGTGCGCAACGGCGCGCTCGTCCCGCCCAAGCATTTCATTCCGGCGGCGGAACGCAGCGGCCTCATTGTCGAGATCGGCACCGAGGTGTTGCTGCGCGGCTGCACGGAGCTCAAGCCCTGGCTGGACGAGGACTCCACCCGGTCCCTGGCCGTGAACGTCTCCGGTGTCCAGCTGCAGCACGGGGACTTCGCCGAGCTGGTCATGGCCGTGACGGAATCCTGTGGCGTGGACCCGCGCCAGCTGATCCTGGAGGTCACGGAGAGCGTCTTCTTTGAAGACGACTGCCACGTCATCCAGCAGCTCATGACCCTGCGCGCGGCCGGTGCCCAAGTGGCGCTGGACGACTTCGGCACCGGCTTCTCCTCCCTGGGACGCCTGCAGGGCCTGCCCGTGGACACGCTGAAGATCGACCAGTCGTTTGTGTCCATGATCAACACCGGCACCGAGCAGTTGCCCATCCTGAACGCCATGATCGGGATGGCCCACGGACTGGGGCTGACCGTCACCGCGGAGGGCGTGGAAACGGCCGCCCAGGCCCGCTACCTGATGGGTCTGCACTGCGATTCGCTGCAGGGTTTCCTGTTTTCAGGCCCCCAGCCGGAGGCCACGCTCCAGCCCGCGCTGGACCGGGCGGCCCTGGCCATCGCCGCGCTGCGCGGCGATCGGGTGCCCGGCAACCGGTGACCCGCAAAGTTCCATGGCCGAGGTGCTGGACACGGGGCCGAAGGACCCTATGATTCAGTGAAACGCATTGCTCCGGGCCCTCGGCCGGGAACATCATCGCTCTATGAACTTCCGTCGCTTGGGGGCCGGTATCGTCGTGGGAACTGGATTTGGTGAAGACCTGCTGGAGCAGGGTCCTGATGCGTTCCTGCTGCTGACCGCGGACGGGACCATCGCCTTCGTGAATTCGGCCGCGGAACGGCTGTTCGGCTACCCCCGCGAGGAACTCCTCGGCGTTCAGCACACCATCCTGCTCTCGGAGGAAGCCCACAGCGGCTTCCTGCGGGTCTTCGGCCGGCTGGGACGCAAAAGCCCGGCCGGAAGCCGCCCGTTCGCGGCCGCCGGACTGCACCGCGACGGTTCGGACCTCGCCCTGGAGATCACGTGCTCGCTGGTGAGCGTCGACGGCGGCACGGCCATGGCGGTAGCCGTCCGCGACGCCGAGCACCGCAACGACCCCGATTCCGGCCGCCGGCTGGCCCTCTCCCTCGTGGACGCCACGCTGGAATCGACGTCGGACGGTATCGTCGTGCTCTCCAGCGAAGGCCAAATCACCGGGATCAACGACCAGTTTCTGTTGCTGTGGGGCATGCCGCCGGAACTGATCGCGGCCGAGGACCCCGATGCGCTGGTGCGGTTCATCGCGGACCAGCTGGTGGATTCCGACTCCTTCCTGCAAAAGGTTGCAGCGCTCTACGCGGACAACCTGATGCAGAGCCATGACATCCTCGAGTTCGCCGACGGCCGCACCGTGGAGCTGTACTCGCGCCCGCAGAAGGTGGCGGACGCAATCGTGGGACGGATCTGGAACTTCCGGGACATCACCTCACGCCGGCGCGCCCAGGACCAGGCCCGCCGCGCCATGGACGAACTGGCCGAGCAGGCGGGCAAGCTCAAGGAACTCGCGTTTCAGGACCCGCTCACCGGGCTGGCCAACCGGATGCTCTTCAACGAACGGGCTGCCGCGGCACTGCTGACCCCGGAACCGGTACACGTGCTGCTCCTTGACCTGGACGACTTCAAGGAAGTCAACGACGTCCTGGGACATCATGCCGGCGACGAGATGCTGGTCGAGATTTCCCGCCGGCTCCAGAACTGCGTGGGTCCGCACGGCACCGTCGCCCGGCTGGGCGGGGACGAGTTCGTGGTCCTGCTGGTCGGCTGCCGGGACGCCGACACCGTGGCCCAGCGCGTGGTCAGCACCCTGAACGCCCCGGTCTCCATCGAGGGAACCCTCATGCGGCCCGGCCTGAGCCTGGGCGTGGCATCGCGCGACGCCGGCACCGAGACGTCGTCGGAGCTGCTCCGGCAGGCGGACCTGGCCATGTACGCGGCCAAGGAGGCCGGGAAGAACTGCTATGTGCACTTCCGGCCCGAGATGCTGGCCGCGCTGCTGGAGCGCACCCAGCTCACGGCCGGGCTGCGGCGGGCGGTGGAACTGGGGCAGATCACCGTCCACTACCAGCCCGTCATCTCCAGTGACCGGCTCGAGGTGGTGCAGTTCGAGGCCCTGGCCCGCTGGGAGTGGGACGGCGAGCTGATTCCGCCGGACGAGTTCATCGAGACCGCCGAACGCAGCGGCCTGATCCGGGAAATCGGCGCCGAGGTGCTCAGGCGCAGCTGCACCGAGCTCGCCCCGTGGCTCGGGGAGGACCCGTTCCGGAGCGTGGCCGTCAACGTCTCCGGCGTGCAGCTGCAGCACCGGGACTTCGCCGAGCGCGTCCTGGACATTGCGGCGTGGAGCGGCGTGGACCCGCGCCAGCTGGTCCTGGAGGTGACCGAGAGCGTGTTCTTCGACGCCCATTCCCACGTGATCGGCCAGCTCGAGACCCTCCGCGAGGCCGGCATCCGGGTGGCCCTGGACGACTTCGGGACCGGCTATTCCTCGCTGGGCCGCCTGCAGGACCTGCCGGTGGATGTGGTGAAGATCGACAAGTCCTTCGTGTCGATGCTGCAGACCGGCGTCGAAAAGCTGCCCATCCTCACCTCCATGATCCACATGGCCCGGAGCCTGGGGCTGAAGGTCACGGCCGAGGGCATCGAGACACCGGCCCAGGCACGCTATCTCATGGACCACGGCTGCGATGCCCTGCAGGGCTTCCTCTTCTCTCGCCCGGAACCCGGGGCGGCCAGGCACCGCGCGGTCCGGAACTCGGCGGCGGCCATCGCCGACCTCGAGGGCGTGCCGCTGCCCGGGTAGCAGGGGCCGTTCGACACATTTGATTGCGGCATGATGGCCATCCCGTCCGGGGAGCCCGCACCGCATATGATTCAGTCAGCGCAGTGCGCCTGCTCTCCGCAAGGTGCCCGCTATCCGTATTCATCGCCGGGGGGCTGTTAGACATCGTGGAAGCTGGTTTCGCACAACAACTGCTGGAGTACAGCCCGGACGCACTTTTGCTGGTCGCCGAGGACGGAGCCATTTCCTTCCTCAATGCGGCCGCGGAACGGCTCTTCGGCTACCCGCGGGCGCAACTGCTCGGCGCGGACCACAGCATGCTCCTGGCCGAGGCCTCGCGGGAGAAATTTCACGGCGTCCTGGCCGGGCTGGCCAAGTCCGCAAGCCCCGGCTCCCCGCCCCCCGGCTCCCCGTTCGCCGGCTCGGGCCGCCGCGCCGACGGCACGGAACTCCCCGTTGAAATCACCTGCTCGCTGGTCCCCGCCGCGGCCGGAGCGGCCGACGCCGGAACGTCCGTTGCCCTCTCCATCCGCGGCGCCGCAGGGCGGAACCCGGGCGCCGGCAGCGCCGGGCGCACCCTCAGCGGCGACTTTGCCCGCCGTCGTACTTCTGGTGCAGCGGGAGTTTCTCTTTCCGGAGGTCCAGCGACAGCCGCTCCTGCGGCGTTTGCCGAGCACGACGACGAACTCAAGGCGGGCTCGCTCCGCGACCCCTTGACGGCGCTGCCCAACGGCCCGCTCTTCAACGAGCGGCTCGCCGCGGCCCTGCGCCGCCCGGATCCGGTGGACATCCTGCTGCTGAACCTCGATGACTTCAAGCACCTCAATGACGTGCTGGGACGCTCCGCGGCCGATGAACTGCTGGTGGAGGTGGCATCCAGGCTGCGCAACTGCGTCCGCCCGCATGACACGGTGGCCCGGCTCGGCGGCGACGAGTTCGCGGTGCTGCTCACCGAATGCCTCAACGCGGACGCGGTGGCCAAACGGATCGCCGAGTCCCTCTACGCCCCCCTGCGCGTCGGCGGCTCCATGGTCCGGCCCGGCGTCAGCATGGGACTGGCGTCAAAGTCGGGGCAGACGCTGGACGGCGCGGAACTGCTGCGGCAGGCCGACGCCGCCATGACCGCCGCAAAGGCTGCCGGGAAGAACAACTGGATGCGGTTCCGGCCGGAGATGCTGAACACCGCGGCCCACAAGGCCGACGGCGATTCCGGGCTGCGGCGCGCCGTCGAACTGGGCCAGATCTCGGTGCACTACCAGCCCGTGGTCTCGCCCGGCATCGGTTCGGTGGTGCAGTTCGAGGCGTTCGCGCGGTGGGAACGGCACGGGCGGCTGGTGCCGCCGAACCAGTTCCTGCCCGTCGCGGAGCAGAGCGGGCTGATCCGCGAGATCGGCGACGAGGTCCTGCGCCGCGCCTGCGCCGAGATCCGGCCCTGGCTGGCCGGCGATCCTGCCTACAGCGTCGCCGTGAACGTCTCGGGCCTGCAGTTCCAGCACCGGGACTTCGCCGCGGACGTGCTGGCGATTGCCGCGTCCACGGGCGTTGACCCGCGCCAGCTCACCCTTGAGCTGACGGAGAGCGTGTTCTTCGACGCCTCCTCGGACGTGCTGGGCCAGCTGCGGCAGCTGCGCGGCGCCGGCGTCCGGATTGCCATGGACGACTTCGGCACCGGGTATTCCACGCTCGGCCGGCTCCAGGAACTGCCCCTGGACAAGGTCAAGATCGACCGCTCCTTCGTGGCCATGATCAAGACCGGCCAGGAACAGCTCCCGTTCTTCGCCACCATGATCAGCGCAGCGCATGCCCTCGGCCTGAAAGTCACGGCGGAAGGCATCGAGACGCCCGCGCAGGCCAAGTACCTGATGGACCGCGGCTGCGACTCCCTGCAGGGCTACCTGTTCGCCAAGCCGGCCCCCGCCAGCCACCTGGCCGGGACCATGGAGAGTGCCCTGAACGCCTTGGACAAGGTCGACGCCGCGCAGTAGGCGGGCGGGCTGGCTGACGTTAGGCCGGCCGCTGGCCGTCCGGGCGGAGCGCGTTGACGCCGCCACACTCTGCCATTGGACGCAAACGGCCGCTAAGCATCATGGCTTAGCGGCCGTTCGTGGCACTTCGTTGGATGGTCCGGGCCGGCCCCAGAAGTTAGAGTCCCGGGGCCGTAGCCGCTTAAAGCAGTCGGGATCCCCGCCATTGGCGAGGATCCCGACTGGCCATATCAGCGCTTTTCGCAGGCGATGCCGTCGTTGTCACGGTCGAGGTCGTACTGGCGGAAACCGCCGTCGTTGAGGCTGTACAGGGTGTTGTCGACACGGAACGTGGTGACCGGCTTTCCGCTGGTCTTGTCGCGGGCGCCCTTCTTGCCGACGCCGTGCGGATAGACCTTGTTCAGCTCCGTGCAGTTCTTGTACGACTTCGGCGCGGGCGCGGCGGATGCCGGCACGGCCGTAGCGCTCAGGACGACGGCGGATGCCGCCAGGGACGCGATAAGCAATTTCTTCAGGCGCACGTTTAAGAGCACTCCCCCAGGTAGAAGCCCTCGACCGCGGATCGGCGAGGGGCAGGAAAATGCTAACCCACGAATTCGGCGTTTCCGGTCAGGCTCAGGCGCCGTGATCCGAGCCCTGGTCCAGCTTGTCGAGGTCCTGGGCCACCATCGCCTCGCTGCGCTGCCACAGCGCCTTGGCCAGGCCCGCGTCGTAGGCCTGCCTGTTGGCCTTGGAGAGCGTCCGCTTGGCGTAGTAAGCGCCGGAGATCCAGTCGTGGCCCGGGGTGGCGTTGGCGAGCCACACAAGGGTGTCCGCGCCCTGGTCAGGGGTCAGCATGAAGCGCTTGAGGAAGGACTTGTAGGCCAGGCGCATAGGGCTCGTGGAGTCTGCCGCGAAGTTGGTGGCCACGCCGCCGGGGTGGAACGCCGCCGTCGAGATTCCCTCGGTGTTGTAGCGGTTGTGGAGTTCGGCGGTGAAGAGGATGTTGGCGAGCTTGGCGTTGCCGTAGGCGCGGTTGGTGGAGTAGCTCTTGGCCGCGTCGAGGTCGTCGATGTCGAACTTGGCGAAGAGCGAATTCGCGACGCTTGAGGTGTTGATGACGGTGGCCTGGCTGGCGGTCAGCACCTCGATCAGCTCGGTGGTGAGCAGGAACGGGGCCAGGTGGTTGACCTGGAAGGTTTTCTCGTGGCCGTCCACGGTGAGCTCACGGGGACCCATGATGCCGCCGGCGTTGTTGGCCAGTACGTCGATCCGCGGGTACTTTTCCTTCAGCTGCGTGGCCAGGGTCCGTACCTGGGCAAGGTCGGCGAAGTCGCTGACAAAGAAATCGGCGCCGATTTCGTTTGCGATCGCTTCGGTCTTTTGCGCGGAACGCCCGACGACGACCACACGTTCCCCCTGCCGGGCGAAGGTCCGCGCGGCGGACGCGCCGATGCCGTCGCTGGCTCCGGTGATGACGATAGTGCGCTCGGGCATTGAGGTGTCCTTAGAACGAAGCGATGGGCTGGTTTTTTGGAATCCAGCCCCGTCGAATTCTAACGAGTGCAACTGAGAGTTCGTTCCGCCGGAGCCTGGAGCTTTCCGAGACTCTGCTGGGAATCCCCCGCAGCGCCTAGATGCGCAGCGGCGACCGGAAACTCAGGGCCGTGCTGGCGTTCTGCAACTTCAGGCTGATGGCCAGCATTTCTTCGGTGGTCCGGAGCAGGGAGTAGTGGCTGTAGTTGCCCTGGATAACGGTGCCCGGGACCACGGATGGTGCCACCACGAAATTGGGTACCGGAGTATCTTCGTCAAAAAGCACGAATATCGCCGTGCGTCCCGCCCGGTAGCTTTGGCTGTTTAGGATGACCGGCAGCCATTGCGAGAGCCAGGTGTCGCCCGTCGCGACGCTGCAGTCATGCATGTCATTGCAAACATTCGGCACCACCACGGAGAAATTCGGCAATGTGTTGTTGGCGAGGTCGCCCGCCAGCTGCCCGGCGCTCACGGTGCCCAGGGGCACATTGTTGACCGCGCATGCCGCCCTGTCCCCCGTCCCTTGGTAGTAGATTTCGGGGTTGTGCCGCTCGGCATAAAGGCCGGACGCGCTCAGCCGGCAATTCGACGGCATGTCCTCCATATAGCTCTTATAGGACTGGCCGGACGTACGCACCTGCCGGAAGATATTGTCGGCCGTAATGGGCGGCAGGCCGCTCGGGCTCGAATCGGACGTGACGCCCTGCGTGCTGCCGGAGGTCATGGCCAGATAGCTCGGCAACGAGGGCAGTCCCAGGCCGGCGTCAGCCCAGGTGGAAACCGAGGCGCACTGGGTCGCCTTTGTACTCATGTACGGCGCGCTGGCGTTCCCGATGACCTGTGAATAGGTCTTGTTCTCAAAAAGCACCCATATGACGTGGTCGTATTTCGCCGGAGGGGCGGTCGCCGTGCCACACGGATTGTCGCCGGGGGGCGGAGGCGGCGGCGGTGGCGGCGGAGGAGGCGGCGGCGGCGTCGCGTTCGTGGTGACGGTCAATCGAGGCCGTTGCGTGGTGACGGAAGTTTCCTTGGAACTGTAAATGACGCCGTCAGAGGATGTGTTGCTGATGCGGAACGAATACGTCCCGTCACCCTTAATCGCGCCGAAGAGATCGAACTCCACATAGGTGTTATCGGCAACAGCGCCGCGCGAAGCCACAATCGGGGTTTCCGCAACGGGCGCGTTGTTGAACGTGATCGTGTTCTCACTCCAGGAGTTGTTGAGGACCCGTCGGACTTGGCCGCCTGAGTTGGATGGATCCGTAGCGAACAGCCGGAGCTTGGCGCCAGTCACGGTACTGCCGGCGGTGCCGGTGACCGTGAGCTTGAGGAAGATCATTTCGACCGGCGAATTATCAGCCTTGAGGCCCGTCGCCGTGCGGAAATTGATAGTGGGACTGTCACGCTTCACCACGGCATCGGCCGTGGTAGAAAAGGTCAAAGTGGCGGCTTCTGCGGGGCCGGCAATAAGGGAAATTGTGGCAGCCACCAGGAAGACAACTGACGCCAGGGAAATCCCTCGGCGCCCCACAAAGGACCGGGCAAACCGATGCCCCTTAGTTGCCTTCGTGCCCAAAGCGAATCCAGGATCTACGCGCATCGCGGGACTCCTATAAGGTCCGGTCGACGCACCCTGCGCCTTAGTGGTCCGTAGGAATTCAAACCCTAGCCGGTCAAATCCTGCCCCTCAATGCGCATGACCAAAATAGCCGGCGGTTTAAAGGTATTCCCAAGGTCTCCATCGATTAAGGAAATGCCCAAGGTTTTTCCATGGTTCTTGCGCATGGCCAGAACTGCCCGCCTGTTTCATCAGGGGCCTCTTCCCAACTGACTCGCAGCAGGGGCCGTTCTGAGCCGCCAAAACGGCCCCTGCTGCCAGTCAGTTGGGTGTTTTGGGCGGTTAAATGCGGGAGGACCCCCACCTGGTGGTGGGGGTCCTCCCGTTAATGGTGTTCCGGCGGTGACCTACTCTCCCACACCCTCCCGGGTGCAGTACCATCGGCGCTGTGGGTCTTAGCTTCCGGGTTCGGGATGGGACCGGGCGTTTCCCCCACGCTATGACCGCCGTAACCCCCTTGCTCCGCCACCGTGCCCGCTGTTGGCGTTGGTGGGGAATACTGTTCTTACATCATCTTTGGTGTTTTTATTTTGTTGTGGTTTTGTTCCTGTCGCAACAGTGCCTTCGTTGACGGTTTTGTTGTTTGGGAACCACATAGTTGACGCAAGCAGTCTTGTTTCTTTGTACCCGTCCCATGGTGTGAACTTCTATTGAATCCGTTCACGGGAAGAGTGTGTGGTGTAAGTTATCGGC